>JABCYV010000095.1 GCA_013290025.1 Acidobacteriota bacterium | reverse complement strand
TTGAAGGTACGTACGGGGCGCGGGGTACGCACGGTGTTGAGCGGAACCGTAATCTTGAAGTAGCGGGCATCGGGTATCCTACGTACGATTGTGACCTTCCAAATAAGTATTGACTATGCTTCTAGTCCTCGATGTCGGCAACACCAACACAGTGCTCGGAGTCTTCGCCAGGGTAGCGAGGGACGATGGGCCCGAAGGCGACGACTCACATTACGGCTTGCTGGTCGCGAATTGGCGGGTGGCGACCATCGCGACCGAGACCGTCGATGAATACGGCGTACTATTCCGCAATCTGTTTGCGATGGACAAGATTGAAGTGAAGCTGATCCATGGGATTGTGATTTCTTCGGTGGTGCCGCCACTCGATTCCACGTTGCGCCAGGTCTGCGAACGCTATTTCAATACCAAGCCTTTGTTTATCGAGCCGGGAGTAAAAACCGGGATGCCGGTTCTCTACGAGAATCCCGCCGAGGTCGGTGCGGACCGCATCGTTAACTCGGTGGCGGCTTTCGAAAAATATGGTGGTCCCTGCGTGGTGGTGGACTTTGGCACAGCGACCACTTTCGATTGCGTGTCAACAAAAGGCGAGTATCAGGGTGGCGTGATCTGCCCGGGAATTGGGATCTCGGCCGATGCATTATTTGAAAAGACCGCGCGGCTTCCGCGCGTGGACATCCGCAAGCCTTCGCGAGTGATTGGCAGCACCACCGTCGGGAGCTTGCAGTCCGGCCTCTACTACGGCTACCTCGGACTGGTCGACGGCATTTTGGAACGCTTGCTGGACGAACTGGGCGAGGAGACCAAAGTTGTCGCGACCGGAGGACTGGCATCGCTGATCGGGACCGGATCGAAATATATTAAGCACGTGGATGATTTCCTCACTCTGGAAGGCTTGCGCATTATCTGGGAGCGCAATGCGTCCAAGGGGCGGGAAGCTGTGGCTGTAAAGTCTTCCCGGGTCGCTTCCAGCGCGACCGAACGGACATCGCCGCTGCCCTCCAAGCCTTGGCCGGGGGGCAAACATCGTTCCCGCTGATTGTCCGTGGAAAACTACTTCAACTACTTCACTGAAATCGAGGAACATTTCCAGCGGCGGCATGGCGGCATGCTGCTCCTTTCCACGCTTGATTGGGCGTTAATCGAAACTTGGAAAGATGCGGGCGTCCCGCTGGAAGCGGTGTTGCGCGGCATCGATGGCGCGTTTGAGCGCTACGAGAAGCGTCCGACGAAGCGCAAGGTGAACAGCCTGGCGTATTGCGCGCAGGAAGTCTTGACTGCGGCGGAAGAGATGAAGGAAGCGGCCGTGGGGGCGGCACGAGTGGAGGAACCAACTGAAACGACCAAAGGGTTCCAGACCTCTGAGATCGTCGCGTTTCTTCGGCGGAATGCAGACCAACTCGAGAAGGCGAGTCTGCCGCAGCGAAGCGGTGTTTCGGGACAGGCAGTAGCCCAGGAGGCGGCTTATACGCTGCGCGAACTTGTCGCCGATTTGGAGGGCAGCAAGACTCCGCCACGTCTGGAAGACCTGGAGAGGCGACTTACGGTCGTGGAAGAAAAGCTGTTTGCTGTGATGCTGGCTGCGACTCCAGACGAAGAAATCGTCGAGGTTCGAGCGGATGCTGATCGCGAACTGACACCTTACCGCCGCAAGATGTCAGCCGTCCAGATTGAGCAGCTGCAGAAGCAATATTCACACAAGAGATTGCTGGAGAAGTACAGGTTGCCACGATTGAGTTTGTTTTATATGTAGGTGGAGCTCTCACTGTTCGATAGCCAGCACGAGCGAGACGCTCGCGCCTACATCTGGAGTTTCTTGCAACTCACAATTGAGAAATTAGTTTACGGCGGTGATGGGCTGGCGCGGCTGCCCGCAGATGAACATGGGCGAGGCAAGGCTATGTTTGTGCCGTTTGTGCTTGAGGGCGAAAAAGTTGAAGCGGCCCTGCTCGAGCAAAAGCCGGGATTCGCTCGGGGTCGCTTGGATCGCATTCTGGAACCGTCTTCTCATCGCATTTCGCCTGGCTGCCGGTACTTTCAACACTGTGGTGGCTGTCATTATCAGCACACCAGTTATGAGCACCAACTCGAAATCAAAGCCACCATCCTGAGAGAGAACCTTCGCCGCATTGCCAAGCTGGAACTGGACCAGGAACTCAAAATCCATCCCTCGCCGGCATGGAATTACCGCAACCGCACTCGGCTGAGAATCCAGACGGCGCCGGAATTCTCACTTGGCTACTACAAGTTCAATTCGCATGAACTTCTGGCTGTGGAAGGATGCCCCATAAGCTCTTTGTTGATCAATCGAGCCGTAGCCGAGATTTGGCAGATGGGACAGGCAGGCAATGCGGTTGGCGAAATTCAGGAGATCGAGTTCTTCGCCAACGCGGAGGATTCTCAATTGCTGTTGGAGATTTACTGCGCGGCTGACTCGACGCCAGCGACTGCAAAGCAATTTGCGGAAGACCTACGGCAAGCTCTCCCAAACGTTGCCGGTGTGGTTCTGTTGAAGAATCGCGAGGCTGATCGAAAGGCCTCCACGTGCAGCGAACCGGGACGCGTCGCTGTCAGTGGTGCTGCTGAACTTACCTACAAAACTGAGCGTGGACCGTATCGCGTCAGCACGGGAGCATTCTTTCAGGTAAATCGCTATTTAACAGATGAACTGGTGAACACCGTGACAGCGGGCCGCTCCGGGCGGACGGCCATTGATCTTTACGCGGGCGTTGGGCTTTTCTCTTCTGTTCTAAATCGGGAATTTGAACGGGTGATTGCGGTTGAGTCGTCACCGACTTCTTATGCCGATCTGCTATACAATTCGCCCGCGAACGTGAAGGCAGTTCGTGCCACGACAGAACAGTACCTGAAGAACGTGGCGGGAGAGTTGCATCCCGATCTTGTGGTGGTGGATCCCCCACGGAGCGGGTTGGGTGCAAGCGTAATCCAAAGCCTGGCGATGTTGGGAGCGCCGCGCATGACGTATGTGTCATGCGATCCGGCGACCCTCTCCCGCGACCTGGGCGGCCTGCTCAAATCCGGATATCGGGTGGAACAGGCGCATCTGGTGGATCTGTTCCCCCAGACCTACCACCTGGAAAGCGTGTTTCATCTAGTTCGATAGCCTTCCTGATTTGTGCTCCCATGAATCAATCGTGTAGTGCACGGCCTACTGGACGGCTCAGGCCGGGTGCGCGACAGCCGCTGCTGTGGGCTGCTTTGGCGTTCGCAGCGGGGCTTTCCGCGGGTTTATACATGTGGCGGCCGCCGCTTTGGTGGCTAGTGTCAGCCGCAGTCTTCGCTGCATCGGGAACATTTTTTGCCTACCGGAGGGCCAGAGTCGCATTTGCCCTGTGTTTAGCGACAGTCTTTGTGGCGGGAGCGCTACTCATCCAAGTACGCAGTCCGAACAGACTCAGTGATTCTGGCTTGCTGCACTTTGCGGACGGACAGGAAGTTTTGGTCACAGCCCACGTGACTGCGGAGGGGAACCTACGCGAGGAAGGCTCTGGCGACGTCCGGCAAAGTCTCGATGTTGAAACCGAGGAGATCGCTACGAGTAGTGAGACAGTTCGCATCCGCTCCGGATTGCGCGTCAGCCTTTACGGCAAGCGAGTCACGAATGAAACTGGCGCCAGCGTTTCTCCGGTTCATCTGTTCCGTTACGGAGAGCGGCTGCGGTTTGCGTCCAAGCTAAATCCGCCGCGGAATTTCCGGAATCCGGGAGCGTTCGACTACCAGGGATACCTGGAGGAGAACGGAATTGTGGCGCTAGCCTCCGCCAAAGCTGCGAGTGTGGAACTGCTTCCGGGTTTTGCCGGTAATCACGCTGAACTCTGGCGTACTCGCATTCACCGCAGCATCATTGAGAAAGTCCATGCCTTGTGGCCGGCCAGAGAGGCCGGACTAATGGATGCAATGGTGATCGGTGACGAAGCCTTCATCAACCGGCCCACGCGGGTGAATTTCCAGCGGTCCGGTACTTACCATGTGCTGGTGGTTTCCGGGATGAACGTCAGCATCCTGGCGCTGGCCACGTTTTGGATGCTGCGACGACTGCGGGTGGGTGACCTTGTCGCGGGGACGATCACACTCTTGCTCATTGTGGCGTATGCCTTGCTGACGGCTCTCGGCTCTCCGGTTTGGCGCGCCACGCTGATGCTGGCAGTTTATTTGGGTGCGCGGCTGTTCTATCGGGAGAAGTCCATGCTCAACGCTATCGGCGCTGCGGCGCTGGGTCTGATGGTTTTCGATCCGAAAGCGCTGTTTGGCGCCAGCTTTCAACTTACATTTTTGTGCGTGTGGTTAGTGGCTGCGGTGGGTTTGCCATTCGTTGAACGTACGATCCAACCGTACTCGCGTGGCTTGCGGAATCTGGATTCTGCTGGCTATGAGGCGTCACTCTCGCCGAAAGTCGCGCAGTTCAGGCTGGATCTGCGGATGATTGCCAACCGGCTGGAGCGTTTTCTGGGCCATCGCTTTCCTCTGCCGGTCCTGGCAGGTGGCATGCGCGTGTTGTTGGGTGCTTGTCAGTTGGTTGTGATCTCGGCGGTCATGCAGGTGGGACTGGCTCTTCCCATGGCTTATTACTTTCATCGCGCTACCGCTGTGGGGATGCCTGCCAACATGATGGTGGTTCCGCTAACCGAAATCCTCATGCCGACCGCAATACTGGCAGTGACGCTTGGTTACGTGTCTCCGGTGCTGGCAAAAATACCCGCTCTGATTGCTGGTGCGGCACTTGAGGGAATTGCCGGCAGTGTGCACTGGCTGGGTGGCCTGCGCATTGCTGATGCCCGCGTGCCTACACCGGGATTAGTAGTGATTCTAGCGACGACAGCTGCGCTGGCGCTAGCGATGCTATTGCGCCGCCGTCCGCTGCTCGCGGGCATCGGATTAGCCGCGCTAGCCGCGAGCGCCCTCTGGATCTGCGTGATTCCCCCGCGCCCACGCACCCGCGCTGGCGTGCTGGAGCTCACGGCTATTGATGTAGGTCAGGGCGATTCGATCTTTCTGGTTTCGCCCGAGGGCGGCACACTGCTGGTGGATGCCGGAGGGCTGCCGCATTGGGTGCATTCCGAACTGGATATCGGTGAAGACGTGGTCTCCCCCTACTTGTGGTGGCGCGGGATTTCCCGGCTGGATGTGGTCGCGCTCACCCACGCGCACGCCGATCACATGGGGGGAATGGGAGCTATCCTGGCGAATTTTCGTCCTCGCGAGTTTTGGTTGGGCGTGGATTCATCGTCGCCCGAGTTGCAAGAATTAATTCAACAGGCAAATGCGTTAGGAATTCACGTGCTGCAGCACCGGGAGGGAGACAGACTTGATCTTGGCAGCGCGGCCGTTCGCATATTGGCGCCGCCGGTTGGCTTTGTGGGCGGTGCATCGCGGCCAAACGACGAGTCTCTGGTGATGAAGATTACTTATCGGGGAACATCCGCGCTCTTGGAAGGCGATGCAGAACGGTCAACCGAACAGCGGGTTGCACAAGAGGAGCCGCAAGCCGAGTTGCTGAAGGTTGGTCACCACGGCAGCAATACTTCCACCATCCCGGAACTGCTGGCCAAGGTGCATCCTAAATTCGGGGTGATTTCGGTGGGGACGCGCAATACTTACGGTCATCCGCGAGGCGAGGTGCTGGCCCGGCTGCAGGCATCTGGGGTGGCTACGTATCGTACCGACCTTAATGGGGCGGTCACGTTCTATCTTGATGGGAAAAACGTCAGGACACAGTTGGATCATCGTCCGGATGCAGGTCGCTGATGTCCAGCTCCGCGGTCTCGTCGCCGGGAGCCTGGCGGTATTCCTTGATCACGCGCCGGGCTTGAGGGGCGTCTTCCTCACGGACCAGGATGATGTTGCCGCCAACCCCTGGAAGAATGTCTTGCTGCGCATCGAGCGAAGTCAGGTCCGCGTCGATGCCGGCGGATTCGAGCAAGCCACGGACTATCAGGGCTTCGGATTCCTGTTCGGTGTCGAACACCCTCACCAGCTTTTCTTTGGGGTTGGGACTGGCCTTGGCGGCGGAGGCAGGACGGTTTTCCATAACTTCTCCGATCAGGCTGCACCCGGAAGTATGGCGGGCGTGCCTTGACGTCTATTCTAACTCCGACTTTGCCGGTAACCGAAGTCCTACACCGGCAGGCATTTGTATTCCGGCCGTATGCCGGGGGAGAATGAGCAATGAGAAGGCGCAACGCCCGCCGATAAGGTCTCATCTAACTGTTCTGATCGGCATGCGCAAGTCCGGATGCAAAGGCAACAGTCGGTTTGGGGGCTGAATGGGAAATAGGGATTGGGTTGAGCCGAGTGAAGGAGAACAGGAGGGCAAAAAGATTCGCCGCTTGCAGGTCATGATCAGTATGGTCATGTCGGTCATTGGCCAGGACCCGAACCTCACTCTCGAAGAAGCCTCAGAACTTGTCGCCGGCGCCAAGCGCGCCGCTCTCGCCATGTTTCCGGACAAGGAACTTGCCTACGATATTCTCTACCGGCCGCGCCTGCAGCGGCTGATGAACGAACGCTTCCGGATACAATGAAAGACGCCGATTTCGACTTTCTTCATTCCGCAATCAAGATTCTGTCTGCCCGGTAAAGCGTGCTAGAGTTTGAAGAGCGCGGCCCCGTAGCTCAACTGGATAGAGCATCAGACTTCGGATCTGAGGGTTGGGGGTTCGACTCCCTCCGGGGTCGCCATTCTTCGATTGACAGAAAACTGCCGTTTTCAGCGGAGACGAGAATAACCTTTCTCCGTCTTCATTTCTTAACCTTCTGTTCAGGTTCCATTAAGTATTCATTGGCTACGCTTCCTTGGTTGGACCGATGGCGCGAAGGATCCTCGGTACAGCTACCGGTCCTGAAAAGGAGAAGCTAATGAGATTTCACTGGATTACGGCTACCGCTCTCGCGGCCCTTTTGTCATTCGCCTCGCAGTCCCTCGGAGAGGAACAAGAAAAGAAGATCGAACGCGCGAGCCTGCCTCCCGCGGTCGAAAAAACTGTTGCAGCCCAGAGTCAGGCGGCGACTATTCAAGGTTTTGCTGAAGAAATCGAAAACGGCCAGAAACTCTATGAAGTCAAGCTGATGGTGGACGGCCACAAGAAAAATATCTTGATGGATGCCAATGGTGCGATCATGGAAGTGGAAGAGCAAGTCGCAATGGAATCACTTCCCTCCGCCGTGCGAGATGGACTGCAAGCCAAGGCGGGGAGTGGGAAAGTGGTCAAAGTCGAGTCCATCACCAAGAACAACAAACTCGTGGCTTACGAAGCGAAAATCATGACCGACGGCAAGAAGTCTGAAATCCAAGTTGGTCCTGACGGCAAGCCTCTCGATCAAGAAGAATAAAGCGGGTGGCCCGGCCTTTCGCGTTCTTTGCGAAGGCCGGGGTTTCTAGCCGGAGCCGGTCCGACCATCGGTCGAGTAGAATCCAAGTCGTTCCCGTGCCGTCCACTGCGATTCGATCTCCACCGCCCCATCTCCGCCCGTGACATCAGCAGATGCACATGCTTCGGGCATCACCACATAGCCGACCACGTAGAAGCCATACCACACGCGCACTCTTTCCAGCGCCCGGGCAAACGTATGGCGGGCCTGCTCTGTGCCGAGCAGAGGGGCGCGATGATAACAGCTGAAGGTGATGAAATGCAGCTGTCGGTTTTGTTGGTACCGCTTCAGACCCCAAGGCATAAAGCCAGGGTAGGACGGTGTCCCGCATCTCTGCTGTGACGGCTGAACAGCCCCACCCTTCGCAAAGAACGCGAAAGGCTGGGCCACCCGCCCACTCCCTCTCGCGTTGACCACACCATTTGTGCACGCTAGACTTTTCTCTACAGAGGGACATCCATGAAGCGCTGTGGCTTGCTGCCTGTCGGTTTCCTGCTGATTGCTTGCATCGTGCTGGCCGATGAAGGTCAGCATCATGAAGACCTGCGGCCGGAACAATTGGGCACAGTGCATTTTCCGGTCTCCTGCGCGGCTGCAGTGCAGAAGCCGTTTGAGCGCGGAGTAGCGCTACTGCATTCTTTCTGGTACGAGGAAGCGGAGAAGGAATTCACGCAGATTGCCAAAGACGATCCCTCGTGCGCCATGGCGCATTGGGGAGTGGCCATGAGCATCTGGCATCAGTTGTGGAATCACCCTGATGCGGCAACCATTAAGCACGGCGAGGCGGAGGCGAAGCAGGCGAAGTCGTTGCGTCCCACGACTGCTCGTGAGCAGGGCTACATCGCGGCAATTGGGAGCTTCTATGCGGGCAAGGAGAAATACGACGCGCGCGCCAACGCCTACACCAATGCGATGAGGCAGATGCATCAGCGTTATCCCGATGATCGCGAGGCGGCCACATTTTACGCGCTTTCGCTGCTGGCATCGGAGCCGGATAACGACACCACGTTTGCCAATCGGAAGAAAGCCGCTGCACTGCTCGAAAAATTGTTCGCTGAGGAACCAGACCATCCTGGCGTTGCTCACTATCTGATTCATAGTTATGACAAGCCGCAATTGGCTGAATCAGGCCTGCCGGCGGCGCGACGCTACGCGCAGATTGCTCCGGCCTCTCCGCACGCGCTGCATATGCCCTCGCATATCTTTGCCCGGTTGGGGCTTTGGCAGGACGACATCGATTCCAACCTGGCTTCGATTGCCGCGACGCGAAAAACTGCGGCTATGCATATGGGAGGCGAAGGGCATCAGTTTCACGCCATGGATTTCCTGGTCTATGCGTATCTGCAAAGCGGGCGCGAAGCCGAGGCCCAGCGCGTGATTGAAGAAGTACAGGCGATGCCGCCAACCAAAGACGTGCACGAATTTGGTTATGACCCACGGGTTTACGCGCTTTCGAAGTTTCCCGCGATTTACACGCTCGAACTGCATCATTGGGCTGAGGCAGCCGCATTGGCGTCACCACTGGGTGCGGATTCCGGAGACAAGGCGATAACGTATTGGGCGCGCGCCATCGGCGCCGCTCGCAGCGGAAATGCAGCCGGTAGCCGCAAAGACGTGGCCGAGATGGAAAACATCCATAAAGAAATGTTGGAGAAAAAGAAAACATCCTACGCCGAATTTGTGGATGAAGCCCGCAAGGAAGCCGGCGTCTGGGTTGATCACGCAGAAGGCAGGAATGAAGATGCAATCAGGTCGCTTCGGAATATTGCGCAGAGGGAAGAAGCCGTTGGAGATGAGCCCATAGGCATTCCTGCGCGCGAAATGCTGGCTGACCTGTTGCTCGAGATCAAACGTCCGGAGCAAGCGCTTACAGAATATGAAGCGGATCTGAAATTCAATCCTAACCGCTTTAATGGATTGTACGGAGCAGCTCAGGCGGCGGAGATGTCGGGAAAAACTGAGAAGGCCAACAGTTACTATGCCCAAGTACTAAAAGTCTGTAATGGATCGAGCTCGGATCGGCCTGAACTTAGCCGGGCGAAGGCGCTGGTGGCACAGAAATAGTCAGTGAAGCGCCCAATGCAACTTGGCAGCCAATGCTGTCATCAGTGCGATGGATCCTAAGGCCGCATCGTATTCGTGATGTTTCCAGTACAAGTCCCAGGAAAATCCGTCCGAACCACTCCTAAAAGCACTCAATCGCGGCAACAGACGAGGTACTTGCCGCACGTAGTCTTGGAAATGGGGGAAGCGATCATTCAGGAAGGCCTCCTCCGCGCGGATTACGGGCAGGTAGACTGCGAAGAAGATGACAATAATTCCTGCAGCAATCCATCCACTGCGAGCGGCCAGAGCAAATCCTACCGCCAGAATCAATGAGCCAAGATAAAGCGGATTACGAGTGTAAGCATATGGGCCGCCGGTGGCCAATTGTTCGTTTTTCTGGACGTGTCCGGAAGCGAAAGCGCGGATCGCCAAGCCGGGAATTACGAGCGCGGAGCCGATCAGCATTGACTTCACTGTGGGCTTAGCTAGCCAAAGAAAAAATGCGGCAAGGGCGAATCCTAGTGGAACTCGGAAGCGGCGCGCGATCGCAGACCAGCTAGCCACGACGACTCCCGATTAAATGCCGGGCCGCGGCAACGACCTGATCGGCAGTAATCTCCAGCAAGCCTGCTTCCGGTCGTGCCCGGCGGGCGTGGGTGGTAAGGCTCGAAGGACTGCGCAACACAATGCTGCGAGTACCGAATGGACCGTTGCGTGCCGGGTCGGTGGGGCCGTAGACACCTACTACTGGAATGCCGATAGCGGCGGCCAGGTGCAGCGGGCCAGTATCACCGCCAATAAATAAAGAAGCACGGCGAGTGAGTGCGATCAATTGAGTGATCGAGCCGGTGAATCGCTCAGCCACTCCACCGCTGGCCGCCTCGACGGCCTGTACTACGTCCTCCTCGCCAGGACCGAAGTTGACTATTGATTTCCACCCAACTGCCGCCAATTGCCGGGCGACACATCCATAACGCTCGGCGGGCCATTGCTTGGCTCCCCATCCCGCACCTGGATTAAGCAGCACAAACTTTTCGACAGCGCACTCTTTGAGCCTTTGATCGCATTCGTGTTCCGCGACCTCGTCGCGCGGGAACTCGAGCTGCGGGATTGGCAGCGGCCGGCGCGCCACCGCTTCAGCCAGGGAAAGATTCTGTTCGACAATGTGATTACCTTTGGCAATCACTTGCCGGGTGTAAAATATGGTGGCTGCATTTTCGCGAGGCTGAGCGAAGCCGTACTTGACCGGCGCTCCCGACCATCGCGCCAAAAGAGCCGACCGCACCGCTCCCTGAAAGTCCACCGCGACTTGATAATGCCCGGCACGCACGTCGCTCAGTCCCGCCGCCATGCGCTCCCAGGTCTGGGTTGAAAAAGGCGCTGAGCGCCACTGTTTAGTGTTCACGGTGTGGATCTTATCTACTAGCGGCCGCTGCGGGGAGCGCGGACCCGAGCGCGGTGTAGCCAACGTGCACAGCAACTCGGCCCACCGTTCCTCGATCAGCCAGCCGAGGACGGCATCCGGAAAGGCTTGGCGCAGGGCGGTCGCCGCGGGCAGAGTGTGGATGACGTCGCCCATGGCGCCGAGCCGCACGATCAGCAGGCGTTCGACGTTGACCGGAGCCGCGCTTACGGCAGAGTTCGTGACCGGCAACTCCAGGCTCACGGACGAGGCGGCCTCAGCCGCGAACGGATAATCTCACTGGCTGAGTGATCTTTGGAGTCGCCGACAATTTCCACCCGACCGCCGCATTCGTGCACCACATCGCGCTCGGGGACAGTGACGGCAGTGTAGTCGGTGCCCTTGGCGTGAATGTCAGGTCGAATCTCACGGATCAGCGCGCGCACATCACTTTCGGGAAAGATCACGACAGCATCCACATCAGCGAGTGCTGCCAGGATCTCGGCGCGCTCGGCTTCGGGTATAACCGGACGGCCTTTACCCTTGAGGGCGCGCACCGACTCATCCGAGTTAACGGCTACCACCAAGCGTCCGCCCAGTTGTTTTGCCGCATGCAGATAACGAACGTGACCAACGTGAAGCAAATCGAAAGCACCATTGCCCAGCGTGATCGATTCACCCGCCTGGCGCCATTCCGCTACGCGCAGACGAAGGTGCTCGCGGCTGAGAATCTTCTGTGCAAGGGCGTCTTCGCGCCCGTTTATCGTGGCTCGCTGTTTCATTCTCTAATGCGAAGAGAAATTGTACCTGTTGATGCGATGGACTGGCGAATGCGACGAATCCGAACCCGAACCGATCCTGTGACTTTCGTGTAAGCTCTGCGCGGCGTTCTCCAACAGACGCGCCCGATTAAGATTTTGAGTTTTCGCGCGTTGCGGATGCCCCGACTTCCTGGCCCGCCAGATCCTCCAAGAGATCCTCCAGGCGACTCAGCACTTCATCGGCGCCATTGGCATTCAAGGCAAACTTAAGGGTACCCTCGGGCGAAAACTGCGCGCCCCGTTGCGAAGAGACAAAGCGGGCCAACCTGGCTGGATCAATGACTGCATTCTGACGAAACTTGATGCTCACCAAGTCACGCTTGCGCTCGATTGTGGTCGCGCCCACTCGCAGTGCCAACAACTTCAACGCCGCGTACTCCAACAGATTTCGCACAGCTGGGGGAGGCTCGCCATAGCGGTCTTGCAGCTCCGCGCCCACATCGTTCAATTGTGCTTCGGTCTCCACGCCCGCGATCCTCTTGTACATGCGGAGGCGCTGGTTCTCTTCGGGAATATAGTCAACGGGGATACGGATGTTGAGTCCGAGATTGAGTTGTGTCGTAGGCTCGTCTGCGGAGGATTCGCCTTTCATTTCGCGGACGGCGCGATCGAGCATCTGGGTATACAACTCGAACCCCACAGCTTCGATATGGCCGCTCTGCTCTCCGCCCAAGAGATTGCCGGCGCCGCGCAGTTCGAGATCCAGAGCTGCAATCTTGAAGCCTGCGCCCAGATCAGAAAATTCTTTCAACGCTGCTAGACGCCGACGCGCAATCGGAGTCAGCTCGATTTCGGAGGGCAGCAGCAAGTAAGCGTATGCCCGGCGATTGGAGCGTCCTACCCGCCCGCGCAGTTGATAGAGCTCCGAGAGCCCGAGGCGGTCGGCTCGGTTGATGAGAATTGTGTTGCAGAGCGGGATATCAAGGCCGTTCTCGATGATGGTAGTCGACACCAGGATGTCGGCCTCGTGATGCATGAATTTCAGCATCACTTTCTCCAGTTCACCTTCCGACATCTGACCGTGGCCCACGATAATGCGCGCACGTGGCACCAGGGCCTGCAGCTTAGCCGCGATTTCCCAGATGCTCTCCACGCGATTGTGCACGAAGTAAACCTGACCGCCGCGATCAAGCTCCTGCTCAATGGCGGACTGGATCAGCTTCTCGTCCCAGCTGGCCACTACGGTTTGAATGGCAATGCGGTCCTTGGGCGGGGTCTCGATCACGCTCATGTCTCGCAGCCCGACTAAAGACATATGCAGCGTCCGCGGAATAGGCGTGGCCGACATGGTGAGCACGTCTACCTGCTTGCGCATCTGCTTGAGTCGTTCTTTGTGACGCACCCCGAAACGCTGTTCCTCGTCCACCACAAGCAAGCCGAGATCAGCGAACTTTACATCTTTCGAGAGCAGGCGATGAGTGCCGATAAGGATGTCCACCTTGCCAGCCTCGACTTTCTGCAGGATCTCTTTCTGCTGCTTCGCGCTGCGGAAGCGGCTGATCATCTCGATGTTCACCGGAAACGCGGCGAAGCGCTGCTTGAAAGTTTCATAGTGCTGAAAGGCGAGGACTGTGGTGGGAGCGAGGACGGCAACTTGCTTGTTATCGCTGATGGCTTTAAAAGCCGCGCGCATGGCGATTTCGGTCTTGCCATAGCCCACATCGCCGCAGAGCAGGCGATCCATCGGCTGGGATGACTCCATGTCACGCTTAACATCGGTGATCGCCAGATCCTGGTCCCCAGTCTCGCTGTACTCGAAGGCGTCTTCGAACTCTCGCATCCATTCGCTATCAGAGGAGAAGCCGTGGCCCTTTGCCATCTTGCGTTCGGCATAGAGCTTGACCAGTTCGTCAGCCATGTCCTTCATGGCTTTGCGAACGCGGGCCTTGGTTTTTGCCCAGGTAGCCGTGCCCAGATGGCTCAGCGGCGGCTTTGCGCCTTCAGACGAGCGATATTTCTGGATGAGATCAAGGCGGGTCAAGGGAACGTAGAGCCGCGCGCCCTCGGCATATTCGAGCAACATGAATTCCGCATTGCCGTCGCCCTGATTGATTTCTTTCAGACCCTGATACTGCCCGATTCCGTGTTCCACGTGGACCACATAGTCGCCCACCTGCAGGTCGCGGAAGTCAGAAAGAAACGCCGAAACCTTGGACTTCTGTCTTTGCGGACGAGAAACCACTGATTCAGACTCATCGAAAAGATCGCGAGCACCGAAAATAGTCAGGTTCGCTTCCGACAAAATCAGCCCGTCAGGGACGTAGGCTTTCGCCAGCGTGGTGGTGAGGACCTCTCCGGCAAAATAAGAGGTCTCATCGGCGTAGCTCTCTCCGCTGCGGGTTCGGCTGCCGAGGCGGAACGAAACACTGTACTCAGTGAAGATGTCGGCCAAACGCTCGACTTCCCCAGTATTGGGAACCGCGATCAACACCCGCCGGTTGTCCGCAATCTGCTTCTTTACTTCTTCCAGCATCGCGGGAACTGAACCATGAAAGCGCGGAGTCGGCTGAGAGTGGAAAGTAACGGATTCTACTTCGTTGGCCCGCGCAATTCCGAGATGTTCTACTTCTGCACCTGGCAGCGAGACGAGTTTCTGCCACCAGTCATCGGGTAGAAGATACAAATCGGCGGGCCTTACCAGATTGCCAATTCCGCTGCGTTCGTGGGCCTCTTCGATGCGCGCCCAGACGTGTTCAAACTCGCGCTTCAGGCTGTCGGGTTCGTCAGCAAGAACCAGGGCATGAGGTAGCAAGTCAAACAAGCTACGGTCGGCGCCGGCTACCGGGGCATAGAACTCCCAACCCGGAAAAACAGTCACGCCGCCCGAGCGTACGGCCTGCTCGACCACTTCCTCCGCGCCGGTAATGCGCCTTCCCGAAAGGCGCGCGTGAATCGCCCCCAGAATTTCTTCACTCACCGGAGTTTCTGTGAGTGGGAGCAGCAAGGCCTCATCCACCGGATTGGAGGACCGCTGCGTCGCAGGATCGAACTTTCTGATGGACTCGACTTCGTCGCCAAAAAACTCAATGCGCACCGGGCGATCGGCTTCCGGAGAATACACATCGAGAATGCCGCCGCGCAGGGCATATTCGCCAGGCATCTCGACCACGTCGGTCGAGGCGTATCCCACGGTGTTCAGATGGCGCAGCAGGGGCTCGGTGTCCAGTGTGTCGTTCCGGCGCACGACGCGCGCTAAGTCGGCATAGTATTCGGCCGATCGCAAGCGAAGAGCGGTCGCCGCGATCGGCGACACCACGATGGATGCCTCCCCAGTCGCAATCTTCCACAACGCCACCGCCCGCTCTTCCTGGATCTCGGGATGCGGAGATAAATTCTGGAAGGGCAGGACGTCGCGACTGGGAAGGGCCACGACGGAATCCGGATCAGCGCCTCCGCTGAGCTCGCAAAAGGCCTGCAGCACGGGGATAAACTCTTCCACCGCCCGGTTGTCCGGCACCACGACGATTAGCGGGCGCCCAGTTGCCTTTCGTAGCAGCACCAGAATCAGAGCTTTGGCGGCTGGCGAGAGTCCAGAGACAACAATACGCCCCGTGCCCTCTTTCAGATGGGAGGCTACACGCGCAAAGGCAGGCAACTTTTCCACGTCCGCGAAGAGATCGCGAACGAAGGAGAGAACCATCGCAGATTCATTGTAGCAGCTGAGATAAGTACCAAAATGCTTACTCAGTGCATCGCTGCAGCGAAAGAGCAACCGACAACACGCCCCGCTATTTCAATCCCTCCACCACGTAGAGATAGGAAAGAGTGCGCGGCACGTCATACATATAGAACTTTCCATCTGGGGTGACAACGCCTCCACCAATACCCGGAACACCCGAAGGATCCGCCGGAGCAAACTCGTGGAGGAGCTTGCGCTGGCCCATCTTGATGTCCATGGCGTAGACCTTGGCAGGCACGGAGGAAAAATCCGTGACGTAGATCGATTGGCTGTCGGCTGTCCATCCCGATACATCCTCATCGGGTTTTACCGACGGCACCTCTTGCCCAGGCTCAGTACCGGAAATCGGGACAATCCAGAAAGTTTTGTCCTTGCGTCCCAATACGCTTTTTCCATCCGGAGAGATCGCGCCGCCACGGAACTGCTCCGGCCCCACTGCTCTTGTGGCGGTGCCATCCAGCATCTGGATGTAAGTGCGCGGTGCCTTCCCCGGCTCAGCCGCAACCATAACGACGCCCTTACCGTCGGGCAAAAAGTGCAGGGTTTGCGAGTGGAAAAACCGGCCGTCGGCGAGGGTGACCGGTTGTCCCGCCCCGGTTGGTAGTAGAACTGTGGGTGCAGGCTGTTTCACGTTTGTGGAAGCCACCCACTTTCCGTCCGGAGAAATATCCAGCCCCATACCGCTGCCCAGTCGTATGGCCGGAGAGCCGTCAGTCTTCCGCAGGAATATCGAATATTGGGATCCGCCACCTTCGCCGTCTTCTTCCAGTACAACCCACTGGCCGTCATTGGAGGCCGCGCGGCCAATCGTCCAATCGAACCAGGAGAGGTCGATGTCCTTGTCCTGACCCGCGTGACGCCCGTAGGTCTCCAGACGGGTGGCCTCGTTGGTGAGTAACACCTGACCATACCTGCTGATATCGAACAAGTGCAGCCGACCCGGAATATGCAGCAGGTCTCGCTGTTTGCCATGCAGATCAACCGCATAAAGGGCGCTGTTGATGCCGGCATCGCTGCCGGTGAACCATATCTCATCTCCCGATCGTGACCATGCCAGGCCGGTCAGATCGCTCCACTCACGCGTGAGCCGCTTGGCTTTGCCTGAAAGGTCGGTTACCGCCACGTAGCCGCGCGTGTCTCCGTAATTGGGATGGTCCATGTATGCGATCTGCGTGCCATCGGGAGAGATGGCCACATCGCTGATATTTCCTGTGCTAGTGGCCAGGATGGTTTTTCCGATGGGATATTCCAGCCGGTTTTCTCCTCCCGTCACATGAACCGCCGCCAACGAATCTCCGGCGGGGTTCCAGGAGGCATCCACGACATCGCCGAGCAGTTCTCGCGGCGCGCCTCCAGTCAAAGGCACCACGGACAGCATGCCTTGCGCGACAAGACCGGGCTGAGTTCTCTGCCGGATCGCCATTTCCCCCTTGGACGAGATGCTCAAAACCTGGCTCTCTGGCAGTTCGATTGGACGGGACATCAGCGCGTCCGTGCGGGTAGTGTAGATTTGCGGTTTGGGAGCTCCATTCCAGGCGGCGCTGAAAAGGATGCTCTGGCCATCGGGAGCAAACTTTGCGCCGTAGATTGTGCCACGCTGGAAAGTAAGCTGGTGGAATCTTGGTGGCGCCGCCGGCGCGCTTCTCCTGGCCGCGAAGTAAGTAGCGCCCAGGGCTGCCGTCACCAGCAAAGCTCCTGCCGCCATCTTCCAGTAAGTCCGTCGTTCCGCAACCGCAACATTCAAACGGGATCCTGTAGCGGAGTGGCTGGAGATCGTCTCCAAATCAAAGGCGATGTCGCTCGCCGACTGGAATCGCTGTAGCGGGTTTTTCTCCATGCAATGGCGTACTACGCGGTCCAAACCGGGGGTGAGGCCCGGAACAACCTCTTCCAGCTCTGGAGGTTCTTCTTTCAGGATGGCGTTCATGGTCTCCACGCTGGAGTCACGTTTAAACGCCCGCTTGCCGGTCAGAATTTCATAGAGAATGGCGCCCAAAGCAAAGATGTCAGCGCGGTGGTCCGTGGCCTGGCCGCGCACCTGCTCCGGCGACATGTAGCCGACGGTGCCCATCACTTGCCCTGGGGTCGTGGCTGAGTGTGCGTGGTCCACGGTCTGCAAATCAGGATGCCCTTCGGTTAGAGCGTCATCCCGCCGCAGTTTGGCCAGGCCGAAGTCGAGAATCTTGATACGCCCGTCATTCAGCACAAAAATGTTGTCGGGTTTCAGATCGCGATGCACCACGCCCTTCTCGTGCGCTGCTGCCAGACCCCGCGCGATCTGGATGCCATACTCGACGGCTTTGCGCTGGGGCAGCGGTGAGCCTTGCATGAGCTGGCGCAAACTCTGCCCTTCGAGAAGTTCAGAGACCAGGTACGGCGCGCCGTCCTGAGCACCGACATCAAAGATCGCCAGAATATTGGGATGATTGAGCGCGCCTACTACTCGTGCTTCCTGCTCGAAACGGCGAAGGCGATCGGCGTCCTGGGCAAACGAGGTCGGCAAGACCTTCACAGCTACTTCCCGGCGCAAGCGCGAATCTCGCGCACGGTACACTTCGCCCATTCCGCCCGCGCCTAGCAGGGACACAATTTCGTACGGCCCAATTTTGGTGCCAGAAGTCAGTGCCATGGTGAGGCCGACCATTATACCTGCGATGGACGGGATGAAATACGTTTGCCGTCGGACC
>JABCYV010000094.1 GCA_013290025.1 Acidobacteriota bacterium | reverse complement strand
TTTGATCCTGGCGAAACGCTCTTAGCAGATCAGAGAAAGGCTGCTTGGGAATATCGAACTTGCGAACTGTTTCAGCCAGGGCGACGAATACGGAATGTCTGGGACTACCCGAATAGCAGGCATCGAGTTCTCCCTCCCACTGATCCAGTAACTGCAACGACGCGTTCGGATCGCCCACCTCGTCGCCCAGGTCATCGGAAATGCGGCAATAGGCATAAACGTTGCAGAAGTGCTGGCGTAGACGCTGCGGCAGGAACCAGGTGGCAACAGAGAAATTTTCGTAGTGAGTGCGAGCCAGATGCCGGCAATATTCCTGCGCCTCAGCCAGCGACGGCGCATGCCCCGGAATGGCATACTCGGCGGGCAGGCGGCTCCATCCCGCCGCCACGGACGGAGCAGGCGTTGATCTGGACGCGTTGCTGGCAACGGATGACATGGTTTTGGTCGCCCGGACAGATCGCAGCGCGTTCCAAATCTGCCTCAGTGTCCGGGAATAATGGCTGTCTTGATATCACCGTTACGATTGAGCATGTGGCGTAGAACCTGCTGCAACCGAGAGAGTGGTGCCTCGCCGGTGATGTAGTCAGTTGAACGAATCTTCTTTTCCGCGATTAAGCCAAACGCTTTGCGTACGGTCTCCGGCGTATGGTGGAACGTGGCTTTCAACGTAACTTCGGAATAGTGCAGCCGGTTGGTATCAAGCTGCACTTTAGTCCCGCTGGCGCAGCCGCCAAAGAAGTTTACGGTGCCACCTTTGCGCACCATGTCAATGGCCCACTCCCAAGCTTCCGGACGGCCTACTGCTTCGATCACTACATCCCCGCCTCGCTTGTCCGGAGAAAGCATACGCACAGCTTCGACCGGATCTTTCACCTGCGTGATCTGCACGACTTCGTGCGCGCCCATGCGCTTGGCTGCCGCCACCTGAGAGTCGCGTTTGACCACAGAGATGACGTTACATCCGATGGCCTTGGCTATCTGCACGAACATCAGTCCAATCGGCCCGCCGCCGATAACCGCGACCGTGTCGCCGATCTCTACGCGGGTCTCGTGCAAA
Organism: Acidobacteriota bacterium; assembly: GCA_013290025.1. GTDB lineage: Bacteria > Acidobacteriota > Terriglobia > Terriglobales > Acidobacteriaceae > JABCYV01. Next base: position 17,035 of record JABCYV010000094.1, on the reverse strand, counting down.
CCGCGAAGCACGCAAGCCAGCGGCTCGACCATCGCCGCTTCCTCGTAGCTGACGTCAGGCGGCACGGCCAACATGTTGGTCTCTACAATCCGTCGCGGAATTCGTATGTACTCGGCGTAGGCGCCGTTATTGAACAACAGATCTTCGCAGAGATTCTCCTGATGCTTGGAGCAATAGAAGCACATCTGGCAGGGAGCGGAGTTTAACGCCACTACCCGCATACCCTTCTTGAAGCCGCGTACACCGGCTCCGACTTCTGCGATTACGCCCGCCAGTTCGTGACCGAACAACGCGGGAGGGACAATCATGCGGGCATGATATCCCCGCTGATAAACTTTCAGATCGGTTCCGCAGGTCAGTGCAACCTGCACCTTAACCAGCACCTCTCCCTGCCCGACGCGTGGGATCGGCACTCGCTCAATTTTTATGTCCTCTTTGCCATAGAGGACTGCAGCCGTCATCTTTCCGTTCAATCGGTACTTCCTTCCCGCAAGCTGCCGGGTTGAATCACTATCTTCATGGAATCGGCCTGGGGGTGGGCAGCTAGGTTCAAGGCTTCCACGCTGTCGGCCAAGGAGAAGCGGTGGCTGATGAGACGCTCCAAATCCATCTCACGGTTCATCACAAACCGCACTGACTCCTCTTGTAGCTCAACGGAAGCGCTATAGGATCCTAATAGTGTTTTCTCGTCCACGCAGATCGAGGCCGGATCGACCGCAGCTTCGCCGCGCACAGTCTGTGCAAACAACAACACTCGGCCTCCTGGGCGTACCGAATCGATCGCTTTCTGGATCAGGGTGTTGCCCCCAACCGCCAGAATAGCCGCGTCGGCACCCCGGCCTTCCGTCTGCTCACGGACTGCTTTTACTGCGTCGGTGTGCGAAGCATCAATATTGTTCATCAAACCGAAGCTTCTAGATATTGTAAGCCTCTGCGGATACAAATCGGAAGTTATTACCGTTACTCCTGCCCGTTTTGCCAATATACTCAATAGGATACCAATCGGACCCTGACCGATTACTAGAACTGTCTCGCCTCGCTGCAACTGTAGCCGTTCGATCCCTTTCATGCAGGTGTTAACCGGCTCAACAAAGCAAGCCTGCTCGAATGAGACCCCGTGGGGAATACGTATTGTCCCGCCCCTGACGATCCAGTCCATGACGCGGACATACTCCGCAAAGCCACCACCCGAGGGCTCGAAACCAGCCGTGCAGCCCACCTTCTTGTAGGTTTCACATTGAGCGAAAGTTTTGTGGCGGCAGTAATAGCATTCGCCACACGGAATGTGATGGAAGACGACAACCCGGTCGCCAGGCTTAAAGTCGTGTGCGGCATCCCCCACGGCGGCAACGACGCCCGAGGTCTCGTGACCAAAGATTCGCGGCGGCGAGTGAGATCCCGTGGCAATCTTCTTTAAATCGGTACCGCAAATGCCGCAAGTGTGGACCCGGACTAGCAACTCGCCGGAGGCGATGCGGGGTACAGATACGGTCTCCAGGCGAACCTCATTTACGCCACGGTAAACCGCCGCCCGCATGGTGGCAGGAATGGCCAGCCTTTTTTCTTCGGCGTTGAGTTGTCCCGCAATCGCCATCATTGAACTCGGTTCGCACAACTTGAACTGTTCAAGGGATTGCTTTCCGTAAACTGCACTTCCACGTTCATGGAATCTAGTAACAGCCGCTCCGGCACGGTTAAATGATGGTCTGTAACCCTGACCACGCAGTAAAAGTCTTCCACCTTGAACACGCGTTCAGAGCGCAGCGGAACCACTGCGTACGGGTTCGGATCCAGCCACCAAGCCCGATCCTGTGGACGGTCGGAAAGCAATGCCGGTGGCTTGGTCGCCACCAGCAGATTCCCCAGGTATTTTCGCTGCAAGTCAATCAGCAACACCCGCCATGCGATAATCCGGTCGTCTCCCTCGCCCACCCTTTGGGGAACCAATGAAAACTGGTAGCGATCGGTATCCTCGGAATCCTTGATCTTCAATTCAAGACTTGGCCTCTCTGTGGTCAAATTTGCCACGATGCTGCGCTCGCCCACGCGAACCGAACCCTTTCGAAAACTTTCGACGTACTGGGATGCCGGCACGGTCTGGGCAGCAGTCTGACCTGCCAGGGTAGTCGCGGCCAAGACGATCCAAATTTTTGGTCCTCTCATTGCTGCCCTTGACTAACCAGCGGCTTCAAAGCTAAGGCTTCGCCATTGCCTACGGCGCGACTGCATTGCTCGAGCGACTCGCACAGTGCCCTTGCGGCCCGAGAAGCGTTCCTTGCCAAGTGGGCCATCTTCGGCCATAGCCATGGACGCACCAGCGCGAAAACCACAAACCTGCTGGTATTGAACTCTCCGTTTCCATTTACAAACCGTTTCATCGGCGGCATGACGAAATTGCTTTCATCTGAAATAGCTTTAATCGCGGTAAATCGCACTCCGCGCACCTGCGCGCCGCGCGCGACGGCGGCGGCTTCCATGTCTACCGCCTGCGCGCCGTAGGCCTTGGCTAATTTTGCTTTTTGTTCTGGGCCGGCGACGGAGTCAATGCTGACCAGCGTGCCAGCTCCCGCTCCTGTGTCAGTGCGGCTGCCGTCGCCGGCATCGATGACCCAGCGCGGCGTCAGAACACTGCCAACCAACAAAGTGGGATCCAGCGCGCCGGCCAAGCCGGCAGAGATTATCAGCGAGGGATGGTAGATAGCGATTACCGCTTCGGACGCCCGGCGTGCCGCCTCCGCACCAATCCCACCGCAAACCAGGACAGCCCACTCACTCTCGAAGAATTTGAAGGCGCGGCCTTCATACTGCCGCCGGCTTGAATGCCAGTTCTTGATCAGCGGGCGCACTTCCCGCTCTAAAGCAGCAACGATCGCGACTCTGTCTGAAACTGCCAGCGCTGTATCTCCGTCTCGAGTCCGCATCAATCACGCATACCCATTCGCTCTGAACCACTCGACCGCACATCGCAGGGCATTGTCCACCGGAACAATCTTCCATCCCAATTCGCGGGCGGCTTTGCTCGAAGAGACGAACATCTTTTTCCTACCCATGCGCACGGCGTCGATGGTCGCGCGCGGTTCTCGCTTTAGAATGCGCCCCGTCAATATCTCATCCACCACGCCTGTCGCTAGGGCAACCACGTAAGGAACCCTGACTTTGGGTGATGGCAGCCCGGTGATCGCAGCCAGCTTATCCAGAATCTGCTTCAGCGTCAGGTTCTCTCCGCCTAGAATGTAGCGCTCGCCACTTCTTCCCTTTTCAAGTGCTGCGACATGACCGTGAGCGCACTCGCTCACGTCCACCAGGTTCAGACCGGTGTCCACGTAGGCAGGAAACTTCTCCTTCAGGAAATCAAGGATAATCCGCCCCGTTGGCGTCGGTTTTATGTCCCGCTCGCCGACCGGCGTACTGGGATTGACCACTACGACATCCATCCCGCTGTGCCCGGCTTCTATTGCCACCTCTTCGGCCAGGAATTTCGACCGCTTGTAAGGGCCGATCATGTTGTTCAGTGACACAGGCGAATTTTCATCCACGGCATGACCATTCGATGTGAAGCCCATGGTCGCCACGCTGGAGGTATAAACCACACGTCGCACGCCATTCTGGAGCGCAGCTTTAAGGATGGCCCGGGTACCTTCGACGTTGGCGCGGTACATCCGCTCGGGATCCCGCACCCAGAGCCGATAGTCGGCCGCAACGTGAAAGACAACATCGCAGCCCGCCATACCCTTTTCTAGCGATGCAGGATCACACAAGTCCCCGACAACTCGATCCGCTTTCAGGCCCTCAATGTTTTTCGGATCGCTGCCTGAGCGGACCAGCAGCCGCAAGTCAGCGCCCTGCTCGGCAAGCACGCGCGCAACGTGGCTGCCCACGAATCCCGTCGCGCCGGTAACAAAAGCTAGCATGCAAAGCTAATCGCTGGTTTTCTCCGCCAGTACTTTCTTGTAGGTAGTCAGCGCGATTAGCGGGAAATATTGGCGGTACATGTGATATTTCAGGTAGAAGACGCGCGGGAAACCGGTGCCGGTGAAGTAGGGCTCGTCCCACGACCCGTCTTTCTTCTGCGAACGTAGCAGGTAAGCGATGCCCCGGACCACGCAATCACTGCGCGTATCATTCGCAGCCAGCAAGCCCATCACCGCCCACGCGGTCTGCGATGGAGTGCTCGGACCTACGCCCCTGGTATTGGGATCATCGTAGGACCCGCAGGTCTCTCCCCAGCCGCCGTCGGGGTTCTGCATCATGCGTAGCCACTCCGCCGCCTGCTGCACGTACGGCTCGTGATGATCCACGTCCATCGCCTCCAGGCCGCGCAGCACCAGCATGGTGCCGTAGATATAATTCACGCCCCAGCGTCCGAACCAGGAGCCATCCGGTTCCTGCTCATCGCGGATGAACTTTATCGCCTTCTTCACCGCAGGATGATTCTTGTCGTAACCATAAGTCGCCAGCATCTCCAGAATCCGTCCGGTGATGTCTACCGTCGCGGGATCGAGCATGGCGTTGTGGTCCGCGAAAGGAATGTGCTGGAAGACCATGCGGTCGTTGTTTTTGTCGAATGACGCCCACCCCCCGTTGCGGCATTGCATGGAGAAAATCCAGTCGATCGCTCGCTGCACCGACTCGCGTTGATAGCGTCCGTTGGGATGCTCTACCTGGCTCAGTGCCAGACAAACCATTGCGCTGTCGTCCACATCAGGATAAAACTCGTTGTTGAATTCGAAATACCATCCGCCGGGTTGTCCCTTGGGATTTTTCACCTTCCAATCGCCCACATTCCGGACCTGCTTCTGTAGAATCCAGTCGGCGCATTTGACTAGGCGGGCATCGTTCGCGGGAACGCCACTGTGCCCCAGAGCAAAGAGGGCGTAGGCAGCGTCCCACACCGGGGATTTGCAGGGTTGCATGCGAAAGGTGTCTTTCTCCTCAATTCCCAGCTTTTCAAACTCATCCATGGCGCGAATGAATTGCGGGTCGTCGACGGAATACCCCAGGCACCGCAGCGCGATGATGGCGTTCATCATCGACGGATAAATCGCGCCCAATCCATCGCTCATCTCAAAGCGTTCCAGCATCCATTTCTCCGCTTTTTTTAGCGCGATGGAGCGCAGCGGACGGATGTGCACAGCCTCAAACCAGTGAGTCAGCCGGTCCAGGGAGAGGAAGAAGTTGCGCCACGAGACCAGCCTCTTCGACCAGCGCAGACGCATGCGGGACTTGTCGCGTCCACCGACGAACAATTCCTCCACTCCCATCTCCTCGGGAATCTTCTTAAACGGCTTTTTGGCGTAGGCGATCGAGAGGGGGACCAGAATGGCCCGCGACCACGAAGAAATCTCGTAGATATTGAACCAGAACCAATTGGGAAATAACACGATCTCCGGCGGAATAGCGGGGACCGCATCATAATCGTACTGGCCGAAGAAGCAGAGATAGATCTTGGTGAAGGTGTTAACTTCGGTAACGCCGCCCAGTTCCAAAATCCTCTTGCGGGCACGCTGCAGAGCCGGATGATCAGCCGCATACCCAGCCAACTTCAGTCCGAAGTAAGCCTTGACCGAGATACTGACATTCGATGGCCCACCCTCATAAATGCTCCAACCACCGTCTTCATTCTGATGCTGAAGGATGTAGCGTGCCGCCTTTTGAAAGCGCTCGGGATTGCCCGTGCCTAGCAGCGTGTGCAGCACGATGTAGTCGGATTCCAGTGAAGTATCGGCTTCCAGCTCACCGCACCAGTAACCCTCTTCGTGTTGTTCGGAGAAAAGGCAGTTGCGCGCCCCATCAATGGCAGCGGCAACCCGGCTGGCCAGGTCATCGATTTTTCCGAAGCGCATCGGTGGCAAGGCAGATGCCGACTGGGAGGGGGAGGTCTCTTCCATATGGCCTTATCTACTCCGCGACTGCCCCGGTGGGCGCGCTGGCAATGGCTTCCACAATCTCTGGAGGCAGACCGAACCGCACGTTCTCAGGCATTACTTCCACTTCCTTCACGTTGTTGAAACCCCTGGTGCCTAGAAACTCAACAACTTCTTCCACCAGGCATTCGGGAGCGGAAGCGCCAGCCGTCAAGGCTATGGTCCTCACGCCCTCGAGCCATTCCGGCCGGATATTGCGAAAGCTATCAATTAGATGCGAACCGGTCCCCAGGTTGCGTGCGACTTCCACCAGGCGATTGGAATTTGAGCTGTTGTCCGATCCGACCACCAGCAACAGATCCGCGTCCGAGGCCACCTGCTTCACCGCAACCTGCCGATTTTCGGTGGCATAACAGATATCCTGCGCCGCCGGTCCCTTGATGTTAGGGAACCGTTGTCGCAAGGCTGCAATGATGTCTTTGGTTTCATCCAGGCTCAAGGTCGTCTGGGTCAAGTAGGCAACCCGGTCCGGATTAGCGACGGTCAGAGACTCAACTTGCTCGGGGGAACCTACCACCTGGGTGACGACAGGAGCTTCGCCCAGCGTTCCGATAACTTCGTCATGGTCGCGGTGACCGATCAGGATCAGCGAATAGCCTTCCTTGGCGAACTTGACCGCCTCCACATGGACCTTAGTCACCAAAGGACAGGTTGCGTCAATTACGCGCAATCCTCGTTGTTCGCTGGCTTCCCGCACTTCGGGTGAAACCCCATGGGCGCTGTAGATCACTCGTTCGCCGTTTGGAACCTCTTCCACGCTGTCGACAAAGATGGCGCCTTTGCCTTGCAACTCCTCAACCACAAAACGGTTGTGGACAATTTCTTTGCGCACATAGATTGGCGGCCCGAAGGCTTCCAGGGCAATGCGGACGATGTCAATGGCCCTCACCACTCCTGCACAGAAGCCCCGGGGCTTCAACAACAGTAGGGTTTTCTCATCCCGGGCGGAGATGTCTATTCCTAGCATATTTCTACTTTTTTCTACTTTCTAGGGTACACGCCCCCTATAGGGGCTTGGCAACTAGAGTATCGAAAAAGTACATACGGGGTCAACGTAAGCCACAGAAACACCGGGGATTAGCAGCGATTGGGGATATTTGGATGGTGAACGGGAGTCTTGATCGCCAGGGGGCGCGGACTGACGCCCGATACTTGGAAATTCCTGCCCAAAACCTTCCGGCGAGCTAAGAATTTTCAACCTGCCGCCAGGACCTGCGTGAGCGCCCCCATCAGAGCCTCTGTACTTGCTCCTCAGGAGTCGCCGATTTTCACTCAGTTTTAACGTGGCCGTAACCCTCCGCGCTAAAGCCACGCCTATCCTGTTTGCCGTAGAGATCAGAATTTGGGAGGAGAACTGTCATGAGACTCACGAACTCGGTTTGGCGCGTTGCAACACTAAGCATCCTACTCTGGGCTCTGACTGCGGCCGGACAGGTCACGGCGACCGTTCCTTACAGCGTTTCCGTGTTCGCTACCAGCGTAACCGGTGTGTACACACAGCCGGATTCAATCGCGGTGTTGGGTGGCCATGTCTTCGTCGGCTATGGGAATAATGTATCGACGACTGGCTCCGACGGAAAAAGTAGCACTATCGTCGAATACGCAATGAACGGCCAATGTGATAAAGACGTACTCCGTGCTCGGACACAACGACGGACTGCGGGTCAATCCTCAAAGCAAGCAGCTCTGGGCCTTGCAAAATGAGGACGCGAATCCCAACTTGGTCATCATCGACCCCGGGACTGGGACACAAAGCACCCCGTACACATTTGGTCCTACACCTCACGGCGGCGGCTATGACGATATGTCTTTCCGCAATGGCGACGTGTTCATCAGCGCATCCAATCCCTCCAACAATCCCAACACCGGTCCGGCTATCGTGAAGGCTGAAATCAGTGGGACGACCGTCAACGTGAGCCCGGTCTTGCTGGCGAATGCGAACGCGACCGACGTCAGAAGCGGCAGATCTGTCACGCTCAATCTGCTGGACCCAGACTCGATGATTTTTGATCCGGTGGGAGACTTGGTGCTCGACAGCCAGTCGGACGCGGAGCTGATCATCGTGCGTCATCCGGGATTTACGGATCAAAGCGTATTTCACCTCGCATTGACCGTAGGAGGAGCAAAGGCACAGGTCGACGACACCGTTTTCGTAACTTCATCGAAGGGAGTAATTCTTGTGTCGGATCGCGATGGTGAGACCGTGTACTCGATCAGTGAGCCTATCTTCGCTTCCGGAGCCGCTTACACCGCAACCCCCAATTCAGTAGCAAGACTCAATCTCGACACTGGTGTAATTACTCCGATAGTCACCGGGATGGTAAGTCCCCACGGGATGGCCTTCATCCTGAAATGATGCTCCGTTGACCGGGGATCACGGAAAGCAAGCCGAGCAGCTAGGAATGGGGAAATGTTTCACGGGTGGAACACTTCTCCATCTTTTCGTGGAGCGGGCTTTTGACACTGCCCACGTTTCAGCCGGAGAGTTCAGGCGTTCGCCTTTAACATTTGCTCGGCATGTTTGCGGGAGGTGTCAGTCAGCTTGGCACCGCTTAGCATGCGGGCGACTTCCTCGGTGCGTTCTTCTCCGGTGATCGGACGAACCGTCGTCCGGGTGCGGCCGCCGGTGTTTTTCTTTTCGATCAGATAGTGGTGGTCTGCGAAAGTTGCGATCTGCGGAAGGTGAGTGATGCAAAGCACCTGGTTGGCGGCGGACAAGCTCTTTAGTTTTTTCCCCACCATCTCCGCTGCCCGGCCACCGATGCCAGTATCAATTTCGTCGAACACCAGTGTGCGCTGCGCCAAAGCCCGCGCCGATTTTGCACCGATGGCGCGGCCCGAAGGGGTAGCCTTTCCGGCTTCCACGCTGGTCTTCAGTGCGAGCATGACCCGTGACAGCTCTCCGCCCGATGCGATGTGCTCCAGTTGCCGCAGCGGCTCACCAGGATTGGTGGAGATCATGTACACCACCTGATCGAAGCCTGAAGCTGTCCAGTTCCCTTCTTCGTCTGTGCCGCTGACCTCAATCCGAAAATTAGATTTCATCGCCAGATCATTGATCTCGGCCTCGACCAGTTTCTCCAATCTCCGGGCCGCTTCACAACGCTTCTTCGAAATTGCCCTGGCAGCGCGGAGATATTCCTCCGCTGCTTCTGCCAACTCGGCACGAAGCCCGCGGAGAATTTCATCTTTGTTCTCCATCTCCGAAAGTTTGCGGCTGACTTCCGCACCGAACGCGATCACATCCGCCAACGCTGGACCGTACTTGCGCTTAAGCCGGTCGAGGACTGCCAGGCGGTCTTCCACCTCGGCCAAGTGCTCTGGCGAAGCCTCGATGGCACCAGCATAGTCGCGCAAGCTCGCGCCCACGTCCTCCACGCTGATACGAGCGGTCTCCAGCGCCTCCATTGCTTCCTGGAACTTCGGCTCATAACGGGACAGTTCTTCTATGTGCTTCTGCGCAGCTCGCAGCGAGGCCGAGGTTGAAGCGTTGCCTTCGTAGAGCAAGTCGAAGGCGCTCATTGCGGAACTGTAAATTTTCTCAGCGTTCGCCAGGACCCGCTTTTGGGTTTCCAGGCGCTCATCTTCGCCTGGCTGCAGTTTCGCTTCGTCTATTTCGCGTTTCTGGAAAGTCCAGAGATCCAGCAAGCGTAGACGATCCTGCTCGTCGCGCTGCAACTCTTCAATCCGATTCGCGATACTCTTCCACTGAAGAAACGCATCGGCAGTGGCCCCTGCCTGAGTTCCTGCAAAAGCATCGAGCAAATTGAGACGCGCAGCGGCGTCGAAGGAAAGCAACGACTCGTTCTGGGCATGGATGGTCGCCAAATGCGGCGCAAGCTGACGCAACACTGCCACAGTCGCAGGCTGATTGTTTACGAAAACGCGACCCCTACCCCCGGGTGCAATTTCGCGCCGCAAAATGACGGCGTCGTCTTCCAAGTCGATTCCATTGTTCCGGAGAATCTGGGCGACGGTCTTCTCGGCTACGTCAGTTCCCGCTTCAAAAACGGCGGAGATCACCGCTCGCTCCGCACCGGCGCGAATTACGTCCGTGGAAGCCTTTTCGCCCAGAAGAAGAGCCAGAGCGTCGATGAGGATGGATTTTCCGGCGCCGGTTTCCCCAGTCAGTAGATTGAGTCCGGGCGCGAACTCCACCACCAGGTTATCTATGACCGCGTAGTTTTCGAGCCGCAGTTCGACGAGCACCGCGCGTCCTGGCAACAGAATTCGGCTGAAGAAGTTGAGCGCAGCATAGCACGAAAATCAGATCACAACTATTAGCTCTAACGATTAAAGACCTCCAAACTCGCCTGTTAATGGATACGATTCGTGTGTGAAACTCGCCCGCATCCTTGATCTATAATCAATCCGGGGTTTTCCTAAAAACAATGCATCTGTATTTACTCCCCTCTGTGGTGGTCGGCGGCGAGATTCTTGACTTGTTGGGTGAAACCGGCCCAGTCGCCAAGATTGTTCTGCTTCTTCTCCTCTTGTTCAGCCTGATTTCTTGGGCCATCATTCTCTCCAAGTGGAGCGTGTTGCGGCGAGCGCGGGTGCAGAGTGGCCGTTTCGTTCGAGCCTTTCGCAAGGCGCAGCGACTGCAGGACGTCGCCGCAGTAGCCGAGCAATTTCGGCCCAGTCCTCTGGTTGGAGTATTTGAGGGCGGTTTCGAGGAATTCCGCCGCCAGGGTGGGGTTTCGACCGGCGTGGTCAGGAATCCTACCGCTATCCAGCGTGCCATGCAGATTGCCACTTCCGAAGAGTTGACACGTTTTGAACGCAATCTGCCTTGGCTGGCTATCACCGGCGCCGTAACCCCATTCATTGGGTTGTTCGGCACCGTGTGGGGCATCATTGACGCATTCCACGGTCTCGGAACTGCGGGTGCGGCGACTCTGCGGGCCGTGGCGCCGGGCATATCCGAGGCGCTGATCACCACTGCGGCCGGACTTGCTGCCGCCATTCCCGCAGTGATCGCCTATAACCTCATCGGTGGATCGATCCGCGAGTTCGCCGCCCGGGGCGATGACTTTGCGCTGGAGATGCTAAACGCAGTCGAGCGCAACCAGCCCCAGCCTGTTTCCCGGGCCGCGGAAGAGGTGCGACGGTAATGGCCTTTACGGCTTCCAATGGACGCACCCAAACCTCTCTTTCCGATATCAACATCACCCCCCTGGTCGATGTGGTTTTAGTATTGTTGATTATCTTCATGGTGACGGCACCGGTGCTGCAATCCGGAATTGAAGTCAACGTGCCCAAAACGCGTACCGTGAAAGAGATCACAGAAGAGCGCCTGGTGATCAGCATTGACAAGCAGCAGCGTGTCTTCCTCGGTAACGACGCCATCAACATCAATGAGATCGGGGACAAGCTGCGGCAAAAAATACGTGATCCAAGGCATCAGTCGATCTTTGTCCGCGCCGATGAGAACGTTCCTTTCGGCGCTTTTGCCACTGTGATGGATGCGGTCAAACAGTCAGGCATCAGCAACGTGAGCATCGTGACCCAACCTCTCGAGACGCATGGCAACCGCTGAAATTTTCTTTGAACACGAACGTTGGGGCCATAACCTGGCTTGGTCGTTGGGGCTGCATGTGGTGGTCGCAGGGTTGATCTTGCTCTATGCCGTGGTCGGCCCTTCGAGTCACGGCGCCGGCTGGGGTGCTGGAGGCGGTGGAGACGCTATCGGAGTGACGCTGGTAAATACGATCCCGCTTCCCGCCCCTGCGGTGCAGACCGAGAACGTTCTGGCAAACGAGTCCAAGGGGCTTACCCAATCCTTGCCTAAGGTCGAGGAGAAGGAGAAGGAACCGGAAGCTATCCCAATCCCCGATAAGGACGTAAAACCGAAAAAGGCGCCGAAGGAAACTAGTACCAAGCGCCAGAAACCGCAGCCCGAGCCGGTTGAAGCCAACAATATAGTTCCCTTCGGACAAGGCGGCCCGGTGAGCGGGCCCTACGGAACATTCAGTGCCGGTGAAGCAAAAGGTGGCTTCGGTTTTACCGGCGGTGGCGGCGACTTTGGCACGCGCTACGGCTGGTATGTGCGCGTGGTTCAACAGAAAGTACAACAGAGCTGGTTGACTTATGACGTAGATCGTCGGATCACAGAAGCGCCGCGGGTCTATCTGACCTTTGATGTGCTGCGCGATGGGCGGCCCTCTAACGTGCAAGTTGAACAGTCGAGCGGCATACCTTCGCTGGATCAGTCGGCTACACGAGCCATCCAACGCATTGATACTTTTGGTCCCCTGCCGTCCGATTATTCCGGGAATAAGGTTTCAGTTGAGTTCTGGTTCGATTACAAAAGATAGTTAAGTGAAGAACATGTTCCCATTCATGCATCGATTGTTTAAATGGTTGTTGCCAATAGTTCTTTTCTCGCCACCGGCCTTTTCTCAGGATTGGATCCGCACCGGCACGGGCTTGGGTGTAGAAAAAGTCCGCCTGGCAGTTCCCGATTTCAAAGCCTCGACCCAGGATGCGAAGAATACAGATCTGCTTAAAGTCTTCAACGACACGCTGTGGAATGATCTCGACAACGCTGGCATCTTCGATATGGTGTCGAAGAGCTTTTATCCCCTAGGACCGGTTGGCAGTCCGCCCGATGTGAAATTTGAAGCGTGGAGCGCTCCACCTCCGAATGCGGCCATGCTGGGGTTCGGTAATCTCGGAGCCTCCGGCAACACCCTGACCGTGCAGGGCTGGCTCTATGACGCGAAGAATGTCACGTCGCCGCAGGTGCTGGGCAAGCAATACCAGGATGCCGCTACCACCGATGCTGCCCGCACCATCGCCCATAAATTTGCCGACGAGATTATTTTTCGTCTGGGTGGCGGCATTCAGGGCATAGCGGAGAGCAAGATTTATTTCGTGAGCAGCCGGAGTGGCCGCAAGGAAATCTGGGCCATGGATTACGATGGCGCGAACCAGCACGCGCTTACCCATGTGGGTTCCATTTCGTTGTCACCGCGAGTTTCGCCCGATGGTTCGCGGATCGCATTTAGCTCCCTTACCCGAACCGGATGGGACATCCTGATGTACTCGGTGGATGTGGGCCGGTTGGTAACGTTCCCCAGGTTTGGCGGGACTAATCTTTCCCCGGCCTGGTCCCCGGATGGCACCAAACTGGCATTCTCTTCCTCTCGCAGCGGCGATCCGGAAATTTACGTAGCCGATCAATCCGGGGCCAATTTGAAGCGGCTCACCTCTTTCAAAGGCCCCGACGTTTCTCCGGCGTGGAACCGCAAGACCGGAGCGCAGATGGCGTGGGTAAGTGGCCGCAGCGGCCTGCCGCAGATTTACACCATGGAAGCAGACGGCACAAACCCCCAGCGGCTTACGGAGGAGGGCTACGCAGTCTCACCGGCATGGTCCCCGAATGGGCAGTTTCTGGTATTTTCGTGGATTCGGCACTATGGGCCGGGAGCGCCGGGAGCGCAAGATATCTACATCATGGATATTGCCAGCAAGCAATGGGTGCAATTGACTCATGATGGTGGACGCAATGATTTCCCGTATTGGTCGCCCGACGGCCGCCACATCATTTTTCAGTCTAGCCGCTCCGGAAGCGAACAGATTTGGACCATGCTGGCCGATGGCACCAATCAAAAACAGCTAAGTTTCGCAGGCAGTAACACGCAACCCAACTGGAGCTGGAAATAATTTTGTTCGCGGGCCACGTACGATTTCGAAGGGGAGGGAAGAAAGTGAAGCAGCGAAAATTGCAATGGATCACACTGGTGTTCGTATTAGGGGCAATCATGATGCTGGGCGCCTGCAAGAAGAAAGTGGCGCCACCACCGCCGCCTGCGCCACCGGCTCCCACCGCACCCACGGCTTCGCTCACGGCGAATCCCAACACGATTGAGAAGGGACAATCCACCACTCTGACCTGGCAAACCACCAATGCCACCGACGTAAGCATTGACGGTATTGGAGCCGTGGACCCGAATGGTTCGCAATCAGTGACTCCCGCCGACTCAACCACTTATCACCTGACCGCCAAAGGAGCCGGAGGAACTCAGGACGCTACGGCGCGAGTTACCGTAACTGCGGCAGCCGCTCCGCCACCAACGTCTTCGGCAACCGAAGAAGAACTGTTCTCGCAAAACGTGAAGGACATTTTCTTCGATTACGATAAAAGTGATATCCGCTCGGACCAGCAGTCCGCCCTGCAGGGCGACGCTGGTTTCCTCAAGCAGCATTCAAACATCGTCTTCACGATCGAAGGACACTGTGATGAGAGAGGATCCACCGAGTACAACCTGGCACTGGGCGACAGCCGCGCCAATTCTGTAAGGACTGCTCTGGTGCAATCCGGCATTGGTGGCGACCACATCAAAACCATCAGCTATGGCAAGGAGAAGCCATTCTGCACCCAGTCCAACGAGCAATGCTGGCAGCAGAACCGACGTGGTCACTTTGTCTACCAGAAGTAGTCGCTAAGGCGGGGCGAGCCGTCGATGGCCCGCCCCGCTCGGGCCGCCTCATAGGTGCCTTCGCCCGCGGGGATACACAACCGTGCCCGGAACGGGTTATCCTGCAGCATACGATCTCAGGCCGAAGTCCGGTCGTAGCTTTTTCGAATCGCTTTTCGAAGCCCGGGGATTAATTATGAGAATCAAGCGTTATTCCATCCTGATTGCCATCACCACCCTATGGCTCGCCCTCACGCCGGTTTGGGGCGCTAGCAAGGAGATGATTCAACTGCAAACCCAGGTCGAGGACCTCAAAAATCAAATGACGCAAATGCGTCAGTCCTTCGACGAACGTATGGGCATCATGAAGAATCTGATGGACCAGAACACCGACAGCATGAACAAGGCGGTGACCGCGATCACCAATCTTCAGAACACTCTGCAGAAGCAGCAGAGTGATAGCGGCACCCATGTCGACCAACTCTCTGGGCAGATCCAGTCGCTCAATGACACCATGGACGAACTGAAAGCTCGCCTGGGCAAAGTCAGTAAGCAATTGGAAGACATGCAGTCGACGCAGCAGAGCCTGGCCGCGCAGCAGGCGCAACAGCAGCAACAGGCGCAGGTCCCACCGCCAGACGTGCTTTACAACAACGGCCTTCGCGACTACAACGCCGGCAAGAATGACCTCGCTACCCAAGAATTCACCGATTACATCAAGTATTATCCGAACACTGACTTGACGGGGAATGCGTACTTCTACCTGGCCGAAATCCAGTATCGGCAGGGGAACTACCAGGAAGCGGCCAAGAATTATGACCAGGTCATGCAGGATTTTCCCAGTGGAAATAAGGCCGCGGCCGCCCAATTAAAGAAGGGGTTCGCTTTGATAGAACTGGGGAAGAAGGAAGACGGTATTGCCGAACTGCGCCACGTCGTTCAGCGATATCCGCGATCCAACGAAGCCACTCAGGCGCGCGATCGCTTGCGCAAGCTGGGCGTGCCAGTCGCCGGAACGACGGCACGCAAGGCGCCGCAGTAGCTGACTTTTCTCTGTTGAACCCGTCTCTTATCGATTTGCTTCGCTGAGTCCAAGGGTCCTCAAGCAATACCTGATTTCCGATGCCGCTTCAGTCACCCGCATGCCTTCTTGCGCCATCAGCTTGCAGGACAGTGCAGCACGGCTCGTGCTCCCCTGGCCCAGATCGAACGTCACGCGACAATACTGACAATCCTCATTCCAGCAGAATCGGCCGTAGGAAACCGGTTCGGGCGCCAGATACTGAAAGCAGCGAAGCAAGGTGTTGTTCTCCGGAACTTCGAAGTGCCGGCCCAGAATCGCAATTCTTATCAGTCGGGTAAAGGGCCGAAAGAGGGTGGTGGGTGCGGTCATGATTGAGGAGTGCCTGGGGGCATTCTAGGGCAGGTCGCAGCGGTGGAGACGAATCGAAGGTGGTTGACCCCGGGTACGGGTCTGCATTACTGCGGTCGGGGGGTCACTAGGTGGCCCATGTCTCGCTGTTTTGGGAGACATGGGAGGAACGGGACTTCCCAATCCAAACTTGCCGATCAGACGGAGAGGTTCGTTCCCAGCTCTCGCAGAAGCGGCCAGACTTGGGGCACCCCGCTACATAGGGATCCCGCCGGGAACAGGGCAATAGTTACGCGCCAGTCGGCCGCCGGTGGTGTGGCTTGCCATGATGCCCGGCACGATGGGCCTTGTGGTGAACAGCCCGCTTCGACGGCTTCGTCTCTTGCGCCGAAGCCCCAAAAGCCGGAACCCAAACGGTCAGAGTTGATAGCAGGAAGACGGCAAGAAAAAAGCGCTTCATCGCAAGCTCCTGAATGTTACATATATACAATGTTGACCTCTTCCGCAAACAAAACTTTTGGGATAGGCTGACATCGTGACCGAGCCGAGTTGAAGTGCCGGGAGGAATTCATCCATGCTCGATGGCAGAGACCAAGACCGTGGTAAAGGCGCAGTGGAACACGATGAGCACGATAAGCCGGGCAATAGCTCGCTGCAGGGCCAGCTCGGGCACCGCGACCAGGATCCTCGACTGAAGTCCGCCGACACCGATTTTCCCGAGCCCGGAGGAAACCCCGAGCACAGTGGTGAGCCGCAAGAGCCAACCAAGCGCAACTTGGACGACGTTGCTTAGAGCGTCCTATTTTAGAGCATCCTGTTTGTGATGAAAGTCCAGCCCGAACGAGGGATGGTCACGTGTTCCAGTGATCTTGATGGGTAGAACGGTTGCGCCGTTCTTGCGAAAGAAAGGATCAAATGGCTTCAAGAGGAATGACTTGAAGCCCGTCATGGTTTGAGACACCTTGGCTTGCATCCGCAATTTACCGTGGAAGTCCAGCGCCTCTTGATCCAGATTGTACGTTCCGTCGAGCTCGACGCTGGCTCCGACCACGCTGAAGGTCAATCCTCGGAATGCGATGACGCCGCGATCTAACAGGAAGTTGCCCTTCAGTTCCGAAACGCTGCTGCCAGCATCCTCATTCCCCGGCTGACCTTGTGCTTTGCGGCTTAGGGTTTCGATTTTGGCGCTGACGTTCGGGTTGGTCAATTCCGCTCCTCCCACTCCGAACCTTCCCTTTAACATCAGGCGATCGACAATGTCGCCTTCAATCGGTGGAAGAGCGAACTTCGTTCGCAATTTTAGTGCGCCTGTCATC
>JABCYV010000093.1 GCA_013290025.1 Acidobacteriota bacterium | reverse complement strand
TATTTTGTTTGACCGCATCGTTGTTCTTTCTGGAACTTGTCATCAGCCCGGCCTGGGCTGTTCCCATGGATGTCGGCGGCGAATACAGCGGTACGGTATCGGGCGTAATGAACATGGCGGGCAGTCTAGCGGCGTCACTCTCCCCCATCATCTTTGGGTTTCTGGTTCAGCGGGGATTCTGGGTTACACCATTTTTCATTAATGCGGGCGTCCTGTTGACAGGAGCCGTAGCCTGGGCATTCTTGATCGACCCCGAAAGATCCGTAGTCGAGGATACGGCGTCTGCCATGCTGAACCCCGTCGAGAATGTATAGAATTAACGAGTGATGGAAGGTCGGGAAACGTTTCGTCGCAGTCGTTTGCGTTCTCAAGGGTCCGGAAATGCTGATCCCGCTTCAAGCTGCTTCACCGATGACCAATCTGATCATTTTGTTAGGGTCTCCGATCCGGTCGAAGCAAGAGTGTGGGTTGTGTCCCAGATCTGCGCAACGTGACGGCCAAAGGCGGCGTGAAAGAGACGCCCGACGTCGATTACTTGAACGACCAACAAGTCCCTTGCAAGTAATTCAGGAGAGTTTGCGATGAAGACTGGGTTTGCTCTTCCCAACATCGGGCCGGTCGCAACAGCTGAGGCTGTGGTCAAGGTTGCCCAGCGTGCTGAAGCTCTGGCCTACGACAGCCTTTGGACGATTGAGCGCTTGCTTTGGCCGGTCAAACCGCAGACACCCTATCCGGCTACACCCGATGGATTGCTCCCGGAACCGTACAAATACATTCTCGATCCCTTGGACACGCTGACGTTCGCAGCCGCCCACACCAAGAACATTACCCTCGGCACGAGTGTGCTCGATATTCCTTATCATAACCCGGTCACGCTGGGGCGCCGGCTGACCACAATCGACTTCCTATCCAATGGGCGCCTGCGGGTGGGGCTTGGTTTGGGCTGGTCGAAGGACGAAATGGACGCCACCGGCGCGGACATGAAGCAGCGCGGCGCGATGGCGGATGAGTTTCTGCAGGCGCTGAAAGCCATTTGGACCACCAACCCGGTCGAATTTCACGGGAAGTTCTACCAAATTCCAAAGTCCTATATAAACCGGAAGCCGGTACAGAAGCCCCACCCTCCAATCTATCTGGCGGCTTTTGCCCCGGCCGCAATGAAGCGCTTGGCGACAGTGGCCGATGGATGGAATCCGGTGGCGATTCCTGTGGACGGCATGGCACAAATGTTCGCTGCTGTGAAGCAAATGGCGAAGGAGGCGGGCCGTGACCCGTCGTCCCTGGTCATGGTGGTGCGCGCCAATCTGGAGATTACCGACAAACCGCTGGGCGACAAGCGAATGATTTTTACCGGCACAATCGAGCAGATCGAAGAAGACATTGCCGGATGCAAGCGGATTGGAGCGCATGAACTCTTCTTTGATCCAACTTTCCTGGCGCAGTCGCTGGAAGAGTGGCTTGCACTGATGGAACGGTTTCGCAAGTTAGTGTAGGAACCTGAACCGGGCGCTCCAATCCGTGGGCGAAAAGAATTCGCCAGCCATTAAATCCTGCCCCAGGAACTGATGCGCTCGGGAGTGATCCGGATGACGGGTGCGTCATCGGGAAGCATTGCTTCCGCATACTGCGGATATTTCGCCCGGAGCTGAAGGATGGCCTGGGCACGTTCCTGGTGTGCTGACCTCGGAATCAGCTTCGCCTTCCCACGCACCAAGATGTACCAGAGTTGTCCCCAGTCTTCGTGGTACTCGTCGATAATCAGTGCAATTTGTGGCGATGTCGTGATGTGCCGCAGTCGCGCGAGCCTTTCTAGTGCAACACGCTTCGGTTTCCGGTCTACTGCCGAGTAAAAGACCTTGCCATCGTACACAAAACAGACTGGCACGATATGCGGTCCATGCTCCGCATCCAGTGTTGCAAGGCGCGCAACCCTGGCCACTTCCAGTTTCGCCTGGATCGCGTTCGAAATCGGTTGTAATTTGCGCGGCACGCGACACTCCGAATCACGTTCTATCCCGTCCACTGCTCCTTAGTTAGCCAATGGGGTGAAGGCATTTAGTCGTGCCATAGGGTCTTTTCCTCAATTCCACGTAAATGCCTTCCTTTGGTCGCAGGGTGAAGCTCGGCACAGGAACGATCGGTTGTCCTTCCACTTTGCTCAACCGAAACCGTCCTGCGATAGTCGCGAGTAGGACTACAGCTTCCATCATCGCGAACGATGCTCCGATGCATTGTCTTGGACCACCGCCGAAGGGGAAATATGCGAACTTTGGCAGTTTCTGTATGTTTTCATTGCTCCACCGGTCTGGATCAAACTTTTCCGGATCCGAGAAGAACCTGGGATCACGTTGCATAATCCATTGGCTCATCACAACGTTCGCACCCGCGGGAATGCGGTATCCACCGAGCTCGAAGTCTTTGATCACCGTACGGGCAACACTCCACGCCGGTGGATAGAGCCGCATAGATTCCTTGATTACTGCTTCGGTATACGTTAAGGACGACACATCAGAAACAGTTGGTATGCGCCCTCCGAGTACACGGTCTAACTCCTGATGCAGTTTGTGCTCAACCTGTGAATCTTGGCTGAGCAGGTGCCACGCCCACGAAAGCGCCAGGGCAGTTGTTTCGTGGCCAGCGAGAAGAAAGGTCATAACCTCATCCCGAAGTTGCTTGTCATCCATGCGGCTGCCGTCTTCATCCCGTGCTTCCATTAACACAGAAAGCAAGTCTCCAGAGTCTCCTTCATTCCTCCGACGCAGATCGATGATTCTGTAGACGGTGTCATTCAATTTGGTTACAGCACGGCGGAGCTCGAACATCCGGGGCAAAGGCAGTTGACGGAAGAACGGCGGAAGCAGCAGTCGGGCACCGGTGCTGTTTCGCATCATGATATTCAAGGATCGAGAGATCTCCTCCGTCTTGTCGGCCTCCACACCGAATAAAGCGCGCACAACAATGCGCAGAGTCAATCTCATCATCTCCTGATGTGCGTCGATCACTGTGCCGTCCTGCCAAAGCGACAGCATCCGCTGCGTATAATTCGTCATGACGCTCGCATAGAAAGCGATTCTGTCGCGATGAAACGCGGGCTGGCTGAGCCTTCGCTGCCTCTTCCAATGCTCACCCTCGCTCGTAAGCAGCCCATCACCAAAAAACCAGCGGCTGTTTCTGATCACCCGGTCCTTCCGGAAATTCTGGTGATTGCGAACCAGAACGAATTCGATCAGGTCGGGATGGTTCAAGAAATAAACCTGGATCCATCCTGCGCGGTAGTAGAAGACGTCGCCGAATTCTCCGGCCCAACGAGTGAACACGGCCAGAGGGTCACGACTGGCCAACGGCATATTGCCAATCAGGAAGTGTGGCCTAGGACCAGGAGGACGGGGCAGCATGTGTTTAGCTCGAATAATCCCAAAGAACAGTCTACCGCTTGTGCTGTTGCGCGTACTTGGCGCGATGCGCCGGAGTCTGACAATTCACGCTCATCGGCGGCGTCGCGGACTTGGCGACGGACAACGACGCCGCGCGCCCGCAGTCAGGCGCCGGTCAAGCCGATCACCACCGGCACACTCTGCCCCCGTGTCTTGTGCTTGTGAGGTAAGGATTTGCTTGTTAATTAGGTTAGATGGTGAGCGCGGTAGGAATCGAACCTTCAACCTACTGATTAAGAGTCGCTCCCACACAAGGTCTGTCACTTAGCAGGACTACTCAACAGGTATCACGGGACCTCTCTGGCCCTGGTTCCAGGGAGCTTACGTGGGCTCACGATCACGAGTGAGTAATGCTGAGAATTAGAGGGTGGTTACCGGTGGTGGTTACCGAATGGCGGTTGGGCACCGCCCTGTCGCGATTCGTCGGTATTTTCTCCGCACACAACGACGATTGCTATGGCTTCGTGATGGCTGCAGGCCTAAGGGGAACCGACAGCTTAAGCATAGATTGTTGGGTTATGAGTGCAACCATCAACAGAATTTAAAGACAATGCGCGGCGCAAAGAGTAATGCACTGTTCTTAAGAAGAGCTAGCTGGAATCCTGGTTGCCCCTGTTTTGCCCTGTGATTCTCACTGAGGTGTCCACCGTACCTCTACGACTGCGGTGTTAGAAAACCTGCCAGAATCGCTCCCGTGGAAGCCTCGCAAAGACTGGACATCGTGACTTCCACTCATGGCGTTAGGAATGGGTAGTTTCCTAATTCTTCCAAACTACTGCAGTGAGCACGGATTTCGGGTTCCACGAAAAGAACATCAACCTTGAAACCTTGAGGCCTCCAAGGCTTTAGGGAAGATCGGGATGTAATTGAGTCCAGACTGGGCAACGGATTCATCGATACCCATTCTTGGTTCAGAGCAGAATCACTCCGGCAGCTTGACCCGTTTCTGCAAGGCCAGAAATCGCGGATTGGAACGAAGATTGTCGAGTTCCGGTTCCACCTTCATGAATACTAGACCATTGGAGCGGTCTGCAAAAGCTTTCTCAAGCCACTCCATTGCCTTTTCGTTCTCACCAAGCCCTACATACACAACTGCAAAGTAATAAGGGGAAACGTATTGTTTCTTTGATTGGCGAACCAAGTCTGTGAGCAGCTTTTCCGCTTCCTCCTTATTGCCTTCACGAGCGTAGGCTTGAGCCAGGGCTGAGATCATCAGCGGTGTTCCATGCGACAGATCGACCGCCTTACGCAATTCGGGAATAGCAAGGGCAAACGCTCCCTTTTGCTCGTAGGCCTGGCCGACAACCAAATGAGGAAGCTCGTAGGAGGGATCCATTTCGAGCGTATTACGAAGCTGCTCGATAGCACGGTCGTATTGCCGAGCCATATACAAACGCCATCCCAAGCTAAAGTTAATGCTGATCGAAAGCGGGTCCAGTTCGCGCGCCTTGTTGATTTGTTCGAAGCCGTCCCGAAAACGCCCCATCGCCATTAGGTAGAGAGAATACCGCTGGTACGCAGTGGCGTAGCTAGGGTTGAATTGAATGGCACGTTGAAATCCTTCTTCGGCTCCAGACCAGTCCCAGTCGTAGTTGAACTTCAACGTGGCGAGTGAGGTTTCAGCCTCCGCCAGGTCTGGGTCGATATCTAAGGCGCGCCGGGCTGCGTCCCGAGCCTTCGGGGCAGCTTCATCGACAGGCATCGTTCCGAAGATTGTGGCGCCGATAATGGCATAACAGTCGGAGAGCCCGGCGTAGGCAAGCGCATAGCCAGGATCCTGATGCGTAGCCTGCTCGAAGTACCTGATGGCCTTCATGAGATTTTCATCGGATCTCTTGTTCCAATAGAAACGGCCCTTCAAATAATTCTCGTAGGCTTCTGGGGCGATCGCAGGATTCTTCGCAAGACGTGCACGGTCTTCCGGCGTCAGGTTGATGCGAATCTCGTTGACGATGGCAGAGGAAACGCGATTTTGCAGCGCGAGGACGTCCCCAATCTGGCTTTCGTATGTCTCCGCCCACAAATGGTGATCAGTGGAGACCTGGACAAGCTCAGCGGTGATTCTTATCCGACTACCCTCCCGCAAGACTGTTCCCTCTACAACCGCATCCACATGGAGCTCGCGGGCGATTTCTGACAGCGGCTTGCGCGTGGTCTTGTAGGCCATGGCCGTAGAACGGGAAATAACGCGCAACGAGCGAATTTTCGCCAAGTTGGCAATGAGTTCGTCGGTCATTCCGTCGGCGAAATAATCCTGGTCTTTGTCCCCTGAAAGGTTTTCAAGAGGAAGAACTACGAGAGAAGTATTCTGCTTGAGACCGGATTGGATTGTTTTGCCCCTTCCGGAATAGTGGATGGCGATGGCGGCGACCGCTGCAGCTGTGGCTAGCAGAGCCAGAGTCAGGATCGCCATCCGGCGACTCTTGACTCGATTGCTTCCGGTCGAAGCCAACCCGCTCCGCGTTGGGGCCTCGGCCGCCCCCGCCGATCGCGCTAGTTGATTTTCCGACTCGTGAACCCCGTGGGACGGCATGACGAGGAAGGAGTCTTCGACGTGTGCTATGAAGCGATAGCCTCGTCGCGGGATCGTTTCCACAAACCGTGGGTTCTCCGAGGAATCGCCCAAAACTTCCCGCAAACGCATTACCGCGTTATTAAGCCCGTGATCGAAGTCGACGAAAGTATCAGTTTGCCAGAGGCGGTTACGAAGCTCATCCCGGGTGATGATCTCGCCAGGCTTCTCGAGGAGCATGGCCAAAACTTGGAAAGGTTGTTCCGGGAGCTTAAGACGAAGCCCTTGCTTGCGAAGCTCGGAGGCCTTGAGGTCGACCTCGAACACCCCAAAATGAACGATTCTCGCTAATTCAGCAGGAGATCCCATGTTGCGGCAAACGTCGGGTGGAGTATAGCTCCACGACTGTACCGGGTCAAAATGGGAGATCGGAAACTAACCGCATTGTTTTCAATAACTAGCTTAAGGAGCTAGAAATGTTGTCGATTGGATGCACCGGGTATTGCGCTGGGGAGATAGATTCGAGCAGATTGCCGCAACCGAAAAATGTCAAGCTCTTAGATCATCAAGCGAAGCTCGGATGGACGAAGGTTGCGTGAAAATCCATAAGCTGAACAGTTCAGCAGATAGTTTGGTGATAGTCACATTGCTTATGATTGTCCTGCAAGCGATTTGGCAGTCACCTCAACGCAACAAATGAATGCTTTGGAGGACACCGCATGGCTGCCCCTGAAGGTGAGCAAAAGGTATCTCCGCAGTCAATGATTGGCCCCTCGTTGGCCACGGCTGGCGAGTATTTCGTTCGCCAACGAATCGACGCTTGGGGGCACGGCGTACCGTCCATTCGGCGGCCAAACTCCTGTTTGGTTTTTGGTGAAGTTCGGCTCCTAATACTCAGCATCGCATTGGTCGTTTCGGCCTTCCCCACCTACGGGCAGGTCGCCGGAGGAACGATTCAGGGGGTGGTGGCGGACACTTCTGGGAAAGTCGTCACGGAAGCCAGAGTCTCGATTAAGAACTTGGCCACCGGTGTCATTACGGCGGTCGAGGATAATGATCAGGGCCTGTACACCGCTCCAAACCTGGTACCTGGAAATTACGAGGTCAGTTGTTCCGCCGGAGGCTTTGCGACCACGGTAGTGGCAAACGTAACCCTAAACGTAGGGGCACAGCAGCGAGTAGATTTCACGCTGAAGCCTGGAGTTGTCACGCAGTCGGTGGTTGTCCACGACGCGCCACCGTCGATCGACTTGGCGTCGTCCACGATCAGCAACGTGGTCAACCAGACAACGGTCCGGGAGCTACCTTTGAATGGGCGAGACTGGACCCAGTTAGCTACGCTGGAAACTGGGGTTGCGGCTATCCACACTCAGGTGGGCCTGTCGACCGGCCCTGACCGTGGTAACCGCGGCTTCGGCTCCCAACTGACAATCTCAGGAGGGCGTCCAGCGCAGAACAACTATCGCCTGGATGGAGTCAGCATCAACGACTATTCCAACGGCGCTCCGGGTAGCGTTCTAGGCTCGAACCTCGGTGTGGACGCGGTAGAAGAGTTCTCCGTTCTGACCAGTAACTATTCCGCCGAGTATGGACGGACCTCAGGCGGAGTGATTAACGCCGTGACCAAGTCGGGAACTGATTCCTTCCATGGCACGGTGTATGAGTTCCTTAGGAACAGCGTTCTGGACGCCAGAAACTACTTCGATGTATCGCAAGGTCCCGGCCTTCCGGCCAAACCGCCGTTCAAACGCAATCAATTCGGCGCATCAGCCGGTGGCCCCTTAATCAAGGACAAGACTTTCATTTTCGGAGATTACGAAGGAGACCGGCAAGCTACCGGCATCAGCACTCCCATCACCGTTCCGACGAACAACGCATGGAATGGACTGGTTGATGGTCCGGTGAACGCAAAAGTCCTCCCCTTCAGAAGTTTCTTCCCGGTACTGGACGATCATTGTGTTCCGCCCGGCTGCCCCGATTCAGGAAATGTCACTTCCGTGGTGAACCAGGTTATCAACGAGAATTACTTTACGGTTAGGGGTGACCACAAACTGACGGGCGTTGATAGTTTGGTCGGTACCTACGTCTACGACAACGCCACTGAGACTCAGCCCGATCCTTTGAATGTGATCCTGACGGGCAACAGCACAAAACGGCAGATCGTGACCGCGGAACACACCCACACCTTCGCGCCGACGCTAATCAACTCGCTGCGTTTCGGCTTCAACCGGGTCGCGGCCTTCGCCGGCCAGAATGCATCCGCCATCAATGCGACAGCGAAGGACAACAGTGCCACCTACAGTGCCGTCCCGGGCCGCCCTGCCCCCGGGGTTAATATTGGAGGCGGCATCGCCAGTTTCCAAGGTGGTCTTGGCGCAAGCCCGAACTACCGCTTTCACTGGAACTCATTTCAGATTTACGATGACGCCTTTCTCACGAGGGGAATCCATTTCCTGAAATTTGGCTTCGCCTCGGAATACATCCAGGACAACATCCTGGCCAGTTCGGACGCTAATGGCGTGGTTGTCTTCTCCAGCCTTGCCAACTTCCTTAGCAACACACCGGGGAAGTTCGACGCAGCATTTCCCGGAGGAATCACCGAGCGCCAGGTCCGCCAGCACATATACGCCGGCTACGTTCAGGACGACATACGTCTCAGGCCAAACCTGACGGTGAATGCCGGCTTGCGATACGAGATGGCCACCGTGCCGACGGAAACCCATGGCCACCTTTCGAGTCTGCCGACTCCGACGGCTAAACAGCCAATCTGCGGAGTGCTCGTGACGGGTTGCGCGGGCACTGGGCCTTTCTTCTCGAATCCAACCTTCCACAACCTCGAACCTCGCGTAGGGTTCGCTTGGGACCCACTCAAAACCGGTAGGACTTCCGTGCGCGGCGGCTTCGGCATGTTCGATGTACTTCCGCTTCCGTACTTGTACTCGCTGCTGGTTCCTCTCTCGGCTCCATTTTTCGACTTGAGAACTATTTCAGGCCCCAGTCAGAGCAGCTTCCCGGATCAACTGTTCAGTCAACTCCAGGTTCCTACGACCCGGCGGCAGGCGTTCCTGGATCCTCATCCCAAACGGAACTACACCATGCAGTGGAACCTCAATGTCCAGCGGGAATTTGCGAAAAGCTTGAGCGGGATGGTGGCTTATGTGGGCTCGCGGGCTGTGCACCAGGCTTTCCGGGCTGACGACATAAATACTTCGCTTCCCTTGACTCCGCTCAACATGCTTGGGCCGATCTACGGGGGCAATGGCGCATTAGCGCAGCCACTTATGAACCAAAACGCCGGGCAAATCAGCTCGGTTATGTGGAGTGGGGACGCGCATTACAACGCCTTGCAAACGAAACTAACCGCCCGCACATCCTCATTGCAGGCGCAAGCGTCCTACACCTGGGGGAAGAGCATCGATACCGGGTCAGCAACTGTAGGAGGAGATACATTTCTCAATTCCATTTCCAGTCTTCCGTACTTCAACCCAGCGCTCCGCCGGGGGCCTTCGGACTTCAACATCGTTCACAACTTCGTGTTGAGCTACACCTGGACCCTGCCGGGAGATAACAAATTGCAGGGGCCGGCAGGTTGGTTCCTCGGGGGCTGGCAATTGGGCGGAGTTGTTCAGTTGAGCAGCGGGATTCCGTTTACTGCGACCATTGACCCGAACAGCGATCCGCTGGGATTATTAAGCACCGATACATGGGACTTTCCCGATCGGGTGAGAGGTGCTGGATGTAACTCACTCGTGAACCCCGGCAATGTGAATGGCTACATAAAGACAAATTGCCTCACGATCCCGGCGGCTCCCGTGTCTTTCTCCAACATTTGTTCGCAGCAGACCCTCCTTATACAACAGCCCTTTGTTCCTCCCCCTCCTGGACAAATTACCTGCACCAACCGGCGCGGTAATCTCGGCCGTAACGCATTGACTGGTCCCGCTTTGAAGAACTTCGACTTCTCCTTGTTCAAGAACGTCCCCGTCAGCGGAATCTCGGAGACATTCAGAGTCCAATTTCGCGCCGAGATTTTTAATATCTTCAATCACCCGAATTTTGCTCCCCCTTTGAATCACTTGGCCGTGTTCACCCAAAGTTCGGTGGATCCAACTCAGCTCGACACAGTTGCCGGGGCTGGCCAGCTGGATTCGACGGTAACAACCTCACGGCAGATTCAATTTGGCCTGAAGCTGATTTGGTGAAGACATCCGGGCTCGCAGCCTTTAGGTCCCAATTGTTAACCCCGATATCTACCATAAGGAGCAGCAACATGTGTAGGCTGCTGGACAAGTTAGTCGCAGTCACGGTGGGAATCATCTGTAGCACCGGCCTCCTCGCACAAGGGCAGACGGCTGGGAAAACAAACACCCCTTCTCTGCCTCTCATACTTGTGCAAACTGTCGCGCTGCCCGGGGTTACCGGCGATTTCGATCACTTCGCAATTGACGTGAAGGGGAAGCGGCTGTTTCTCGCTGGTGAAGATCACAAAACCGTGGAAGTCATCGATCTCGACAACAATCAGAGAGTTCGCAGCCTGACGGGCTTCGGCACCCCCCACAGTATTTTGTACCTTCCCGAAAAAGATCGGCTCTATGTCACCGACGGTGCCGATGGGACCGTCAAGATTCTGAAGGGCAGTGACTATCAACCGGTCGACAGGATCAAGCTCGTCGAGGGAGCTGACTCTATCGGCTACGATCACGAAGCCAGGCATCTGTTTGTCGTTACGGGAGGCAAGGACGTTCCCTTGGATCATTCCTTCTTGTCGAAAGTGGATCTAGCCACCGACAGGCCCATCTCCGATATTCGTATCGAAAGCAATCACGTCGAAGCGATGGTCTTGGAACATCACGGATCTCGCCTATTTATCAACGTCACGGATAAGAATGAAGTCGCGGTGATCGATCGGCAGGCGATGAAGGTCAATGCTCGATGGAAAGTGGGGGTAGGGAGCGAGAACTCTCCCATCGCCTTCGATGAGTCAGGCAAGAGACTCATCATCGTATGTCGCAAGCCGCCGATGCTGGTTGTCATGAACTCTGAAAACGGATCGATTGTCACGAATCAACCAGCGGCGGCCCGCGCAGATGACGTCGTATATGACCACAAGAATCGCCGGATATATGTGCCAGGGGGAGAGGGGTACATCTCGGTGTTTTCCCAGCAGGACGCCGACCACTATGCCCTCCTTGCAAAAGTCCCCAGCGCGCCTGGAGCCAAGACAGCATTGCTCGTGCCTGAACTCAACCGGCTGTTCGTTGCGGTCTCGCCCGGGGAGACCAATGCCGAAGCCAAGGTGCTCATCTTCGAAGTGAAAGACTGATGGATGAGATCGCAGGCCTGGCGATCCAGCGATTTGCGGAGTCTATCTTTGAAGTCGGCAACGGGTTCTAGCGCTCGTTCTACAGCAATGCGGATGTTTGTTATCAGGCTGATCATTGGCTTGAGTATCTTGTCTTTCACGGTCGACCCGTACTTCGCTCCCCTCGACGACTCCTATGGTCACGACTGATCAGAAATCAAAGATCTGGTCTGTGGTGCGCGTCTCCAGTGGAAATTTTCTGGAGATGTACGACTTCATGGTCTTTGGCTACTACGCCTCGGCCATCGGCAATGCGTTCTTCCCCAACGGCAACCCATTCGTGTCGTTGATGTTGTCACTAATGACCTTTGGGGCAGGTTTTCTTATGCGGCCCCTCGGAGCGATTGTGCTCGGGGCATACACCGATCGCAATGGACGCCGCGCCGGCCTCATTCTGACGTTGGGGCTGATGTCAGTCGGGATCGTTTCCATAGCGTGCGTGCCGGGATACGCGACGATCGGTCTGTTGGCGCCATTGTTGGTCCTCATTGGGCGCCTGCTTCAGGGTTTTTCGGCAGGAATGGAATTGGGCGGCGTCTCGGTCTATTTATCGGAGATTGCAACGCCAGGACATAAGGGCTTCTATGTCAGTTGGCAATCCGCAAGCCAGCAGGTCGCAGTTATGTTCGCCGCATTGGTTGGAGTGGTGTTGAGCATTAAGTTGCCGCCACAGAAAATGCTGCAGTGGGGATGGCGTATCCCTTTGCTTCTCGGTTGTGTGATCCTTCCGTTCCTCTTTAGGCTCAGACGATCTCTCCAGGAAACGGATGAGTTTATCGCGCGCAAGCATAGGCCGAGCATCTCGGAAATTCTCCGCTCACTCACCGCCAGTTGGAAGATTGTGCTCATCGGAACCATGATGGCGACGATGACGACAGTGTCTTTCTATATGATCACAGCTTACACGCCCACTTTCGGCAACTCAGTGCTTCATTTGGCGAGCATGGAAAGTCTTATCGTCACGCTGTGTGTGGGTGCCTCGAATCTCTTTTGGCTTCCTATTATGGGATGGCTGTCCGACAGGGTGGGGCGTCGGCCCTTGCTAGTCGTTTGCACAATACTGATGTTGGTCACCGCCTATCCGGCGATGCTATGGCTGGTTCGCGAGCCTTCGTTCTCCCGACTGCTGACGGTAGAACTCTGGCTATCTTTCATCTACGGCAGCTACAACGGCGCTATGGTCGTTTTCCTTACGGAGATCATGCCCGTGGGTGTGCGGACTTCGGGTTTCGCCCTTGCTTATAGTCTGGCCACCGCGATCTTCGGTGGATTTACACCCGCGATCAGCACATACCTAATTCACGTCACCGGCAATCGAGCAGTTCCGGGACTGTGGTTGTCGTTTGCGGCCGGCTGCGGTCTAGTGGCTTCGCTATTAGCCAGGCCCCAGCACGAGACGGTGGAAGACTACCCACCGCTCAAAGAACTTCCACCTCTAACTAAGCCGCAGACAATCGAATAAAGACGCTGATCCGGACATCGTTATCTTCAAGCAAGCCAAGGCGGAATACGAAAACTTGTAGTGGGTAGCGGTAGTCGGGAGTTTCCGTACGGAAACTAACGAGCCAACGATTAAGGCCGGCGCGAATTAGTCGGGTGATGGCACTCCACAGCTGACTCAGACTGTAATGAAATTGTAATGGTTGCCCGATCAAGACCAATCATTTGCAAGCAGAACGGATCAAATCGAGCGACTTGCAACCTGTTGAAAAAGAGGACTAGGGTAGAAAATTTTCACAACGGTTCAGAACCCTCCTGTGTACTTGAAGACCGCTGTACCGGAAACCATACCAGGGGTTCGAATCCCTCTCCCTCCGCGGTGCAGTCTGGGTTGCAGACAGCACGTCAATGAGTGCTATCGCGATTTTTCAACAACTACCCGGATGAGGGAGTCCCGTATCGACCTAGGCAGCGGAGGACCGTTTCGAGTGAACACCATCCGCTTCGCGTAATGTGCGGTGACCGCCAAGAACCACAGCGCAATGGCAGACCGTCAATTGTGCCAAAGCGGTAGTAGCGACCAGCAAGGAAGTCTCCGGCTATTCCAGCTTCGCGTACTCCGCTTTCGCTTCCTTCAAGATGGGGATGTCGGGGTCGGCGCCTTTCCAGAGGGTGAGAAAATCTTTGTAGGCGGCGAGTGCACGGACTCGGGCGGCATCGGCATCCGCGCCCTGCGAAGTTCTCGCCTGCAAAGCATTCGCCCGAGCCGCGCCCAGACGCGACATCGCTCCCGTCCAGCAATTCCAGACGATGCCTTTGTGGTCGAGAATCTTCCGGAACTCGGCGGCAGCAGCACTACCCTGTCCCGCTGCCAGGTATGCCTCTCCACGTACGTACACATGATAGAGGCAGGAGTTATTGATCACGGACGGGATGCCACCAAACTCGATGGTTGAAGCTACTTGAAGTCCCTTGAGTGCCTGAGTTGGGTCCTTTCCATCCAGCGCCAATTGCCCCTGAATCGTCGGCAGCCAGAGCGACTGCACTTGCGTGTCCAGCGGGTAGCGTCTCCCCAAATCTTTTGCCAGGAATTGGGCTCGTGCTGTATCACCTACCAGCGCAAAAGCCAGTGCAGCCCCGCTCTCCACGCCCTGATCTTCCGGAGCAAGACTCAACGCCTTTGCTGCTTTCTGCCGGGCCTGAGCCGCATAGCCGTAGGCGGCTTCCCGTTGGGCTGCGATCGCCAGCCATTTTGCCCCAGTCTCTTTGCTGTCGGAGCGGAGGGCGGAGTCCACGGCCTGCTCGGTCAGTTCCCGCGACCGAGATAGATGACCGGCATAAGCCTGGGTGTCAGACGCGAGTGCCAATACCAGATTCTCGAAATTGGGTTTGCCCATGAACCACTCCTGCTGTTCCGCCATGGACGCGGAGTCTGTTCCGAGAATGCAGAGGATGTAACGCACTAGGCGAATTCTTTCATCATCCACTCTTCGCAACTGCAATTCGTCAATCGCCTGCTGTGCTTCGTCGAAGCGTTGCAGAGCAAGGGCGCTGGTGAATAACGTTCCACCACCCAGCGACTCCACACGATCCGGTGGAATAGTGCGCATGCCTTGCTTTACGATTTCCACGGCCTTCTCATACTGCCCAAGCAATGAGTACACATAGGCCAAACTGAAGTACGCCATTGATTCGCGCGGGTAGCTGTCAATCTCCTCTTGATAGGTCTCAGCGGCTTTGTAAAGTTCACCGGTGACTGTGTCGTAGTAGACTGCCGTAATCCTCAACTTTTCCCGCTGGCTGGCATGTTCACGCAAATGGAATGCCTTACTGTAGTATTCGCTGGCCCGTCCTCTCTGGCCGAGATCTTCGTAGTCGCCACCCATTGTCAAATATCCCATCGCAAAATTCGGATCGATCTCAATGGCACGAATGTCGTAAGCCAGGGCTGCAGCGGCGCCTTGCTCGTGGTCGGCCTTTCTGCCCAGACTATGCGCTTTTAAGGCATCGAGTGAAGCCGTAGTGGCTTGTTCCAGCGGCACATCAAACTTCTGCACCGAAGCCAGCGATTCGCCCAGTTCCTCCCGCAGCCTTGACGCCGCCTTTCCCAGTGAGTCCAGGACCTTTACTTTGGATGCCGCCGTGAC
Organism: Acidobacteriota bacterium; assembly: GCA_013290025.1. GTDB lineage: Bacteria > Acidobacteriota > Terriglobia > Terriglobales > Acidobacteriaceae > JABCYV01. The sequence continues at coordinate 3,370 of JABCYV010000093.1, read as the reverse complement.
TTGCTCCTGTGCCAGGGTATCTCCGCTCTGGCAATTCACCGCCTGCAATCGCAGCACATATTCACTCCCCAAACTGCCAATCGCTCCCAGAATGTAGGCCTTGCTCCCTGCCCGCAGGCAAAGCTCGCGTGCCACCTCGGGGGTGAGTTTCGTGCCCGCCGGACGGGTCATCAGCCGCAAGGTATTCGCGACTTCGCTTTCGGGGAGCATATTCAGGAAAGGCGATTGCCGCAGGGAAACACTGAGTGCTGTCTTCAGCGTGTCATCGAAAACAGCATCGCCGGTGCTGTTCATAAAGTCGGCGAGAACGATGGTGTCTCTTATTGCAAGCCGCGCATGTTGAATCCGTCTGGCAATCGCCATCATGGCCACGAGCACTACCAGCGCCACGGCCCCCAGCAGGGCGATTCGACGCCAGGAACCTTTTGCCCTTTCCGGCGATTCGGGAGTTTCCACGCCGGATGCTTGGGCCTCCAAATCGGAATGTTCGTACCTGTTTTCGCTGCTGGGCTTACGAGATATTCCGAGGGACAAACCGTCGCACGACCATTCCACCTGACCTACGAATCGGTAGCCGCGGCGAGGGACAGTCTCGACCCACCGTGGCCTTTCTGCGGAGTCAGAAAGGCAATCTCGGAGCCGCTGGACTGCCGAGTTCAAGCCGTGATCAAAATCAACAAACGTGTCCTCGGCCCAGAGCTTTGCCCTAAGCTCCTCCCTGCTTACTAACTCCCCCGGGCTCTCAAGCAGCATCCGCAGTATCTGAAAGGTCTGCTCCCCCATCTTGACCTTTGTCCCGAACTTTCGCAGTTCCGCTGACCGCAGATCAAGCGCGTACGGACCGAACATCGCGGTTCGTTTGGTGGTCGTCTTCATGGTGCGAAAACCCGAGGGGAGGGGAAAACAACAGCGAAGATTGTGGGGGGAAGCGATGCGGCCGTCAAGAACCGACTTGAGACCGTCTGACGCACTCCACCGCATCACTCATAACCCGTTGGATATAAATACTTTGCGGGGTGTTCAGAAACTGATCGACAAGTGTTCCCGTTTGCATTGCTCCATCCTTGGCTCCCGGCCATAACTAACGGCGCGAATCTGGAGATTCGAGGAGGAGCTTGCAAAGACCCCTCCGCCGATTTGTCAGATAAACCGCGCATCTCTACAAGGAGAACACAATGAAATCAACCACAGCTCTGAGGTTCACCAAGTTCGCCGCCAGCTTGATCCTGATAGTCGGACTCCATGCCAGCGCGTTAGCCTCATGCGGCGATACCCTGTCCGCGATGGCAGCGGGAGCTGCCTTCGTCGAGAATCAGTCACACCAGATGCAACAGGAGTCTCAGTCTTCTGGAGACAATGCCGTCCACTCGTCCATCGTTGGCCTTTGGCACGTGCGGTTCATAGTCGGCGATCAAACCATCCAGGAAGCGTACCAAATCTGGAATGCCGGCGGGACCGAGGTTCACAACCCAAATGTCGATCCGCGGGCCGGAAATGTTTGCCTTGGGGTGTGGACGAAGACATCGAACGGCGCTATTAAGCTCACTCACCGCGTGTGGAACTACGATACGACCGGAGACTTTGGGGGGACCATCCACCTCCATGAAACGGTTAATCTGAGTCAAGGCGGTAATAAGCAGACCGGTTCTTTCAAGTTGGATTTCTACGACCCTTCCGGCGTCTTCCAAATGGAGGTGTCCGGCAGCGTCAGAGGGGAGCGCATTTCCGTTGAGTGATCTTAGGTCGTGTGGGTGTCTCCGGTGGAGAGCCGCAGCAACTGCGGTTCTTCCTATTGATTCGAGGAGCCTCCGTGGTTGTTCCCTGAATCAACGTCGCCGTTGAGTTCAGCACTTTGTACGCCACGTGCTCCTCTTGGACTTATTATCCAAACAACCCGGAAGTAACTGATGTCATAACGACGTCGGCCTCACAACGACCGAGTAGACTTTGCGGTATCCAACCAAAAAGGCTCGGGACGAAGGAGGCCGAGATGAAGATTCTAGGCTGCGATCTGCACGCAAGACAACAAACCATAGCCATGGTGGACACCGAAACCGGTGAGTTCACCGAGAAGACAATCTTGCACGAAGGGAATGCAATACGAGCGTTTTACGCGGCCCTAGAAGGTTCCGTGGTAGTGGGAATCGAAGCGACCGCGGAAACAGAAGCATGATCGCCGCGACGCAAGCTTGCTGTTGAAGCTGCTCAGCGAGGATCGCTTTCCGGAGATTTGGATGCCCTCGAGCGAACAGCGAGACTTGCGAACCTTGCTGCGAGACCGTGATCAGTGGGTGCGGATGCGAACCCGTCTGCAGCACACGTTGCAGGCCATCGCACTCAATCACGCGCCTTGCGACAAGGCCGTGCACTCTGGAGTGCGACAGGGCAGCGCGCACTGGAAGCCTTACCTCTGCCACCCTACACCAGTCAAAGACGAAGTGAGCTGCTCGGTTTGTACACTCAATTGCAGAAGCGGATCCAGGAACTGGATCAAGCAGTGGAACAACAAGCCCAACGAAGAGTGCAGGCGCGCCGGTTGCTGACGAACCCGGGCGTGGGCCCGGTAACGGCCTTGGCGACCGACGTGTTTCTCGGCGACCCGAGCCGCTTCGCCACAGGCAACCAGGTGGCCAGCTATATCGGGATGATCCCGTGCGAGCGCACCAGCGGGAAGCGACAACGATTAGGAAAGATGACCAAGCAAGGCAACTCGCTGCTGCGCTACCTGTGGACCGAAGCGACCATGCATGCGGTAGGGAAGGACCCGGAACTAAAACGCTTTATCGACGCAAGCTCATCCAAAAAGGAATGGGCAAGGCGAGAATCGCCGCGGCACGCAAACTGGGGATCCGGCTGTGGATTATGATGCGCGACCAGATTGATTACGAAGAGTTCTGCCGACGCGGAAAGTCGCGGCAGAGTGGGGAAGCCCATACGGGGATGCCTGATAACAACAGTGGTCCTGCAATGCAGTGACCGGGTCTACTGAATAGGCTGTCCGCCTCCCCCGCGGAATGGGGAGTTTGCATAACACATCATGATCGACCGTGACCGAAGAGATGTCTGGTGGGTTACGCCACCGCAATGATGAACTCAAACAGGCCGAGCCATACGGTTGGACACAAATCATCGAAGGAAGGTCGTTACTCGCTCCAAACGAACCAGTGCGTCAGCGCGGACGCGAAACGTGTGTCCGAAACCACAAAGGCAAGACGCCCAATGTCAATTGACAGGACCGACGTCGTTATCGCGCTGGGAAAAGTCTGGAAGAGGAGGAACCGAAGATGAAACGGTGAAACTTCTTGATGGAATCCAGCGGGTGTAAGTCCCGCCCGGTCAGAGTCGAGCAGACGGGCCGGAAGTGAGTGTT
>JABCYV010000092.1 GCA_013290025.1 Acidobacteriota bacterium | reverse complement strand
TGCGCTCATGCGGGCGAAGTCATGGACCGATACGCTACTCGGGCGGCTCTCCCGCTAGCCGGCGAGCGACAAACTGCATTCTTTCGTCCATGACCGAACACTCCTTCCAAGGCATCACTCCCTTGTGGTCCGCACAAATTCCATCCGAACGAATCGAAATCGCTGAAAAATCGGCCTCTTGAGCGCATCTGGTCGCAAGGAGAACAGCTGTGGATTCGGCCGTGCTGCGGTTGGTTTTCACTGGTCAGTCCGGACCTGTCCGCCTGTACAATCGTTGGCCATGCAACGACCTCGATCCTCCGCACTCAAGGGACTTGCCGCCACCGCGTTGGACCTGTCCGTTGAGTTCCTCAGATTCCTAAGAGCAGCTGCACGTTCCCGGGGCTCTCTCGTCGCCGAGAACTTGTTTCTGCGTAAGCAGCTGGCGTTCTACCGCGAGCATGAAGTGAAGCCCCGCCGCCTGACCGACGCGGCGAGGATCGCGATGGTGTTCTGCTCCCTCTGCCTTAACTGGAAACAAGCATTGACCATCGTTCAGCCGGAGACCCTGATTCGGTGGCACCGTCGAGGATTCAAGCTCTTCTGGCGTTGGAAGTCGAAACCAGGAAGGCCTCGTCTGCCGCGGAATATTCGCGATCTGATTGCTCAAATGGCCAAGGAGAATCCGACTTGGGGGCAAGGCCGTGTCGCTTCGGAACTATCTCTGAAGCTGGGGATCTACGTCTCTCCGCGAACGGTGCGTGCATACTGGCCCTCGGAGCCGGATCGGCAATGCCGAAGAACGTCCTCGCAGCATTGGCAGACGTTCGTTCATAATCACGCGCGAGCGATCGTTGCCTGTGATTTTCTGGTTGCGGTGACCGCGCGATTTCGAGTGCTCTATGTGCTCGTAGTCATGGAGGTTGGGACCCGAAAGATCCTGCACTGCAACGTAACCGCGCACCCGACCGCAACGTGGACGCTGCAACAATTTCGCGAGGCAATGCCTAGTGATCATCAATGCAAGTTCCTCATTCATGATCGCGATTCGATCTTTTCACGCAGCCTGGATTGCGAACTGGGGTCATTCGGCCTCCGGGTGTTGCGGACGCCGGTTCGGGTGCCGCAGGGCAACGCCTACTGCGAACGGCTGGTGGGAACGATCCGGCGTGAATGTCTGGACTTCCTGATTCCGCTCTGTGAAAGTCATTTGCGAATGATGCTGAAAGAGTGGGTACGGCATTACAACCAAGGCCGACCCCATATGAGCCTGGGACCCGGAATCCCGGCCGACAACGCTAATGAGGAGAGGGCCATCCAGCGGTCGAGAACACGGGCTCGGCACCGATTGCCAGCGCATTGTCGAATCAAAGCGAAACCGATCCTCGGTGGGTTGCATCACGAGTACTCGCTGGAGAAGATGGTGGCGTGAGATAGCACCGATGAGAAGACACCGTAACCTCATTGCATCGCCATTGAATTGGCAAACGAAGGCAGCGCCTGTACCGCACCCTGCGGTTCCCGTCCTTGCAGAACGCGGTGGCACGCAGCTCAAGACGCCACGGCCGGTGATCCTCGTCGATACCCGCGAGCAGAATCCGTTTGACTTCTCGCGCTTTGAAGGCTGGTTTGCCGGCATTGAAAAGCGGGCACTCAAGCTGGGCGATTACTCCGTCGCGGGACTTGAAGAACATTGCGTCGTGGAACGCAAGGATCTCGCGGATCTTGTCCACTCCTTCACCACTGAGCGGTCCGTGTTCGTCAATCGGCTAAGGCTGATGAGCCACTATCCGCATCGACTTCTGGTGATCACGACCGCCTTGAGCGATGTGAAATCTCCCGCTGCCTGTATCGGCGGTAGTCCGAATCGCATCACACAGTCGCTCATCGCAGCTCTCGCCGGGCTACAGGTTCCCTTCCTGTGCAGTGAGACTCACGAACTGGGAGAGGAGCTGGTTGCGTCCTACCTTTATCAGGTCCATCTCTACCATTGGCTTGAGACCAACGACTACGGTCGCTTCCTCGTGGACAACGATCTATGAGAAACCTGTGAACCGTGGCAGCTGGGGACGATCCGCTGATTGCGGACGGGGATGGAATATTTGCGGAGCACAACCACTCGGAGAACTGCGGAAAACAAATACGGTAGCGTTCCCGCATGCCGAGCAGCATAACGTCGAGCAAGTCGCTAGAGAAAGAACAGATTCGCAAAGCGACCAAACCAGCGTTGCTGACGAATATGAAAGAAGGCAGCGTGATGAGATCATACGGGCGCTAACTGCATGCAAGGGGCGCGTCGGCGGTGCCGATGGTGCTGCCGCAAGCCTGGGAATGAACCGCACGACTTTCCTTTCTCGAATGAAGAAATTCGGCATCTACGCGAAGCAGTATGCGTGATCTCCAGCCCGCCTCGTAGCTTCGACATTTTCGACCCTTTCAACTCCTTTCGACCTCGATAGTTCGAGTTCCGGCGTTCCTCTCCTGAAAATTCAGCGACTTACGTCGCCGCAAGTTTGGGCGTGCGCTGTCCCTTATTCCGAGTGGGAAGAAGCAGTGCTGAAGATCTTTTGTGCAGAGAGGGTTATGCCTCCCATAGTTGGTCAGACCCGCAGCGGAGCTGCGTCAACGACGTGCGTTTTATGCGCGCCGTGTCAGCGGTCGTGATCCTTGACGGCTGCGGGAGCGAAGGGCAGGGGTTCCGACTTAAGGCTTTCGGCCTGCAATATCAACTCGGATCACGTTCAAGTAGTCGCAGGCGGATTCGAGAGCTTGCTCGGCATCATGGTGAGAAACAAATCCAGTGTCATCATAAAGGGCTGTATTGCGCTTGCGGCGGAGACGATCAAAGACGACCAGCAGCCCAGCATGTTTCTTGTCGATGCGCGACCGCACGAAATCGATGATGGCGATGTGGTGGCCAGGCTGACTTCTCGCACGGAATCCATGGCTGAACATGAACCCCAGGGAAGCTTTGAGCATCGCTTCGTAGGCTTGCTGAAGGCAAGCCTCTTCGTCAAAGGCGAGAATTTTGTGAGCCGAGGCGAGCTTCTTGTCCGCGCTCGTCAGAAAGCGTTCGATCTGCGCCCAGTCAACGGCGTGCGGCTTTACTTTCTTCATTTGAACCTACGAGCGGAATGCGCTTATTGTGCCAGACGTTTTCCAGAAACGCATCCTTCCGAGCGCGGCGTGACCCGAATTCCTTCGGCGTTAGCACGGTGTAGTTGATTTCGCGACCTAGTTTCCGCTCAAGCGCTCGCACGGCCTGTGCTAGATCTCCCTCGCGCGGGGAGCCAATTACGAGCACGTCTATATCGCTGGAAGCGTCCTGCTGGTTGCTTGCAAATGAACCGTACAAATATGCCTCGTCTATTCCCTCAATTCTCTTGAGGGATCGCGCGATCAACTGTGCCGCGCCGATAGTCTTTGCAACGATCTTGTGCACTTCATCAAAAAGTGGATACTCCCGGTTCAGTTGAAAATATTTTTGGCGGCCAATCACTTCCGATCGAAATAGTCCATCGCGCTCCAGGCGTCCCAACTCTTTCGACAGGTTAGACGGATCGATGCTCAACCTCTCGGCCAAGTCCCGCAAGTGGTGACGGGCCGTCGGGTTTGTGAAGTAATAAGCCAGCAGTTGCTGGCGCGCTTTAGAGCGAAGGTCAAGCATTGTGGTAGAAATATACCACAAATGTGGTAATAGATGACAACGATAAGATGCGGAGCTTGTTCGCCAATGTCGAGGTGAAACCGCTTGGTTGCGGGGCGTTCTGCGCCTGTTTTTGGACCCACGAATTCAACCCATGATTCGCATGTCTCTCACGACTTCTCAGGAACTTAGGCGGCCACCTGAAGTCACTTAAGTTGTTGAGACTACAGCATAACGTAGACCTGAAAAGGCTGGCGTCGGCGGTTCAACTCCGTCCCTGGCCACCAATCTAAAAGCCGCATAAACAGGCCCTCCGCGCGAGGGCCGAATTAATCTGTACACAAACTGTACACAGCGCAGAGGTACGCGCACGGGTCGAGCCAACCAAAGTTTTCGATCGCGGTAAGGTTGTGCTGGTTTTGTCCAACGTGGATTGAACGGCTAAGGGTTTCTGCAGAAATCCCGCTGGCCGGATTGCCGTATTACGCCCCCAATCGCTAAAAGAGGGTCCCTCGCGGCCTTCGACTCGCCTCGGCAATGGGCGCATAATAGGGAATCCTCGGCTAGTGACAGCAGAGTCAATGATATGCAGCTTGCAGATTGGAGGCAAGATCATGAGTTCCAGCATTATGAGGCCGCCCGGAAAAGTTACGGACGACTACATTTCCGAAGTAATGACGATAGTGAAGTTGAAAAACCCCGCAGAACCTGAATTCCATCAGGCGGTCCAGGAAGTGTTTGAGTCTCTGCGCCTGGTGCTACAAAAGCATCCTGAATACGAGGCGGCCCGAATCCTGGAGCGGATTGTGGAGCCGGAACGGGTAGTCATGTTCCGCGTGCCCTGGTTGGACGATCAAGGCAACGCTCAAATCAATCGTGGGTTCCGGATTGAGATGAATAGTGCAATCGGACCCTACAAAGGCGGGCTGCGCTTCCACGCTTCCGTCAATCTCGGGATTCTGAAGTTTCTTGCATTCGAGCAGGTGTTCAAGAACTCACTGACGACGCTGCCCATGGGCGGCGGCAAGGGTGGTTCCGACTTCGATCCAAAGGGGAAGAGCGACAATGAAGTGATGCGGTTCTGCCAGAGCTTCATGACCGAACTCTCCCGGCATATTGGTCCGAACACCGATGTACCAGCCGGTGACATCGGAGTGGGCGGACGAGAGATCGGTTTCATGTTTGGACAATATAAACGCCTGCGCAACGAGTTTACCGGCGTGCTGACGGGCAAGGGTCTGAATTGGGGCGGTTCACTGATTCGTCCAGAGGCTACGGGATATGGTTGCGTGTATTTTGCCGCCGAGATGTTGAAAAGCCGCAAAGACTCGCTTGAAGGAAAGCTCTGCCTGGTTTCAGGAAGCGGAAACGTTTCTCAATACACAGTCGAAAAGCTGCTTGATCTGGGCGGCAAGCCGATCACGCTCTCCGACTCCGACGGCGTCATCTACGATCCCGATGGCATTGATCGCGAAAAGCTGGCTTGGGTCATGGAACTCAAGAACGTGCGCCGTGGCCGCATCCGTCAATATACGGATTCGTTCAAGAAGGCGATTTTCATGCCCACCGACATCAAACTTGACCACAATCCGCTGTGGAACATCAAGGCTGACTGCGCCTTCCCCAGCGCCACGCAAAATGAGATCACGGCTAAAGATGCGGCAAATCTCATCAAGAACGGATGCAAGCTCGTGGCCGAAGGCGCAAATATGCCCTGCACGCTCGAAGCAACAAAAATGTTCCTCGATGCCAAGGTCCTCTACGGACCGGCCAAGGCTGCGAACGCGGGAGGTGTAGCGACCTCCGGCCTCGAGATGGCACAAAACAGCGCACGGCTGACCTGGAGCCGCGAAGAGGTGGACGATCGGTTGCACAAAATCATGATCGCGATTCACAAGAACTGCTTCGAGACAGCCGAAACCTACGGGACTCCGGGCAATCTGGTGAATGGAGCGAATATCGGCGGCTTCCTCAAGGTCGCCAATGCGATGCTGGACCAAGGATTGGTCTAACGTTCGTGGCCGAGGGTTGTGAGTTTGGAGCTGGGGTGGATCCGTCCACCCCGTCCTCTTTTGATGCAAGTCAGGATTGACTCATGAGCGTGAAAGACGCGACTGAGCACACCATTGATGTAGAGCGTCTGTTCGAGGGCTTCGAGAACCTGATGCCCTTTCGGGTGCAAGACATTCTCCTGGTCTCCAGCCTCTACGACTCTTTCATCCTCCGCGAGGATGGGCGCCTGAACGAACTCCTCATCGGCGAATCTCTGGAGCTCGAGCAGCAACAAATCCCGGGCATCACCCACGTTTCAAGCGGCGCGGAGGCGTTGGCCCTGGCGCGATCGCAACCGCGATTTAACCTGATCGTCACCAACCTCGAAGTCGAGGACATGGACGCCGCACAGTTGGCTCGCGAGGTCAAGGCGACCGGACTTGACGTGCCTGTAGTAGTGCTTGCCTACGACTACCGCGAGGTCAAGAATTTCGTGGCTCACAATCCGGCCACCGAAATTCAGCAGATATTTCTCTGGCAGGGCAACGTTCGCATCTTGATTTCGATCGTCAAATACATTGAAGACAAGCGCAACGTCCTCCACGACACCAGCGCGATCGGAGTGCCGGTCATCCTGGTGGTGGAAGATAACATTCGCTACTACTCATCATTTCTGCCCACCATTTACACCGAACTGATCACGCAGTCGCGCCTTCTGCTCAGTGAAGGATTGAATGTGGCTCACAAACTGGTGCGAATGCGCGCCCGGCCCAAGATTCTGCTCTGCTCCAATTATGAAGAGGCCTCGCAGCACGTGACGAAGTACGGAGACTACTTGCTCGGGGTGGTCTCCGACGTCGAATTCCCGCGCGGAGGCGAATTGGCGCCGGACGCCGGTTTCGAATTGGCGCGCATGGTTCGCAGTCTGGTCCCAGATGTTCCAATCGTGCTGCAGTCGAGCCGTACGGAATTCATGCTACGTGCACATTCCGAGGGGGTCTCGTTTTTGCGAAAGGGTTCCCCCACGCTGCTGGCAGACTTACGCATGTTCCTGACTGAACAGTTTGGCTTCGGCGATTTCGTATTCCGGTTGCCCGACCTTACCGAAGTGGCCCGCGCCCGAGACCTGAACGAACTGGAGTCGCGGCTGCGCGAAGTCCCGGCCGCGAGCATCGCCTACCACAGCGAGAGAAATCATTTTTCGCGCTGGCTGCGCGCCCGGACGGAGTTTGCCCTGGCCCAGAAACTCCGGCCACGCAAGGTCTCCGATTTTTCCACCGTCGAGGACCTTCGCCACGATCTGATTGCTTCTATCGCCGAGTATAGGCGCGAGCAGAGCCAGGTTCTCATCGGCGATTACAACTCGGCGACATTCAAGGCCACCAGTTCTTTCTTTCTTCGGATTGGTGGCGGTTCCCTGGGCGGCAAGGCGCGCGGACTGGCTTTCGTGCGTCACCTGTTGCACCAGCATCGGATGGAGCACCGCTTCCCTGGCATTCAGATTGTGGTGCCGCCGACTTGCGTCCTCGCTACCGACGTGTTCGACCAGTTTCTCGATGAAAACCAACTGCTCGACTTCGCCGTGAGCAGCAACGATGACGCCGAGATTGAACGCCGGTTTCTGGCGGCATCACTGCCGGCTTCACTGTGGGAAGATCTTCTGGCGTTTCTAGCGGAAGTTCGCTATCCGCTGGCGGTCCGCTCGTCCAGCTTGTTGGAGGATTCGCAATACCTGCCCTTCACGGGGGTTTACGAAACTTTCATGCTGAGCAACCAGCATCCCGACCTCGACGTGCGCCTGGAGCAGCTTATGGAGGCGGTTAAACGCGTCTACGCGTCGACTTTTAGCCAGCACGCAAAAGCTTACGTGCGAGCGACACCCTACCGGCTGGAGGAAGAAAAGATGGCGGTGATCCTCCAGCAAGTTGTGGGAACAACCCACGAGCTCCGGTTTTACCCGGATTTTTCCGGAGTAGTCCGATCGCGCAACTTCTATCCGGTTTCGCCGATGACCTCCACAGACGGAGTCGCAGCGGTTGCGTTAGGACTGGGCAGAGAGGTGGTCGGGGGAGGAAAGTGCCTGACTTTTTGTCCCCGATATCCCCAAAATATTGTGCAGTTCTCGTCCGCCGAAGATATCTTGGCAAACTCTCAGTCCGAGTTCTGGGCTCTTGAGCTTGACGGCGTAGGACACCAAGATCGCACGACCGATCTGAGAGAAGTGCGATTCGGGTTGGACGTGGCGGAAACCGACGGAACTTTGCACCGGCTGGGCTCTACCTACTCCGACGACAATCAAGCCGTCTATGACGGCCTCAGCCGACCCGGAATTCGCGTCGTAAGCTTCGCTCCCATCTTGAAGCATGGTGTCTTTCCTCTTGCCTCAATTCTCAACCAACTCATGAAAATCGGTGAAGACGCGCTCGGACGGCCGGTGGAAATCGAGTTCGCGGTCCGGCTGTCGTGCCATTCCAATGAAGTCGCCGATTTCGGATTTCTGCAGATACGGCCGCTGGTGCTCTCGCGAGAAGGCGAGGAGCTTCGAATGGAAGACGTGAACCCCAACCAACTGGTGTGCCAGAGCTCGAAGGTTTTGGGGAACGGTGGGATTCAGGATTTGCGTGATATCGTGGTGGTCGACGTCCAGCGCTTTGAACGTGCCCGCAGTCAGGAAGTGGCCCAAGGGGTCAGTTATTTCAACACGAAGCTCAACGACAGTAGCACTCCGTATCTGCTGATTGGTGTGGGCCGGTGGGGATCGAATGATCCTTGGCTCGGAATCCCCGTGGCCTGGGACCAGATTTCGGGAGCCCGAGTGATCGTAGAGGCGGGATTCCGCGATTTTCGCGTGACCCCTTCGCAGGGAAGCCATTTTTTTCAGAACCTTACTGCCTTTCAGATCGGATACTTCACTGTTAATCCGGACGCAGGGGAGGGCTTTGTGAACTGGCAGTGGCTGACTTCGCAGCCCGCAGTGGAAGAAGAAGGTTGTGTCCGTCACCTGCGCTTTGACACGCCGCTCGTCGTCGTCATGAACGGTAAAACCAGCCGCGGGATGATCTTCAAGCCAGCCTCATAATCCTCGTCGAATGCCAGTCGGACATCATGGTCCGAGATTCCGCCGCAAGGTTGCTCCATCTACCTCTTTTTCCCAACGCGCCACAACAATGGTGGCGACGCCGTTCCCAATCATATTCACGGTGGCGCGAAACATACTCATGAAACGGTCGATTCCGAGAATCAGAGCCATGCCTGCTACTGGAATTGTTGGGATAACGGACAACGTTCCCACCAGCGCAATGAAGGCGGCGCCTTGCACTCCACTCGCTCCCTTCGACGTCAAGATCGCAACCGAGAAGATGGTCAGTTGTTGCATCAGTGTCAGCTGAGTGTTGGTCGCTTGGGCCACAAACAGCGCTGCCAGTGTCATATAGATACTCGTGCCGTCAGTGTTGAAGCTGTAGCCCGTCGGTACTACGAGTCCGACCAGCGACTTCGAACAACCGAGTTTTTCGAGCTTCTCCATCAGTGTCGGCAGCGCCGGCTCCGACGAACTCATAGCCAGGACAAGAAGGATCTCTTCCTTGATATAAACCAGGAACCTGATGATGCCGAAGCCCGCGGCGCGGGCAATCGCCCCGAGCACAAGGAGTACGAACAGAATGGAAGTTGCGTAGAATGTTCCAATCAGTTTGGCTAAGGGTCCGAGCGAGATCAAACCATATTTTCCTACCGTGAAAGCCATAGCTCCGAAGGCGCCGATCGGAGCAAATCGCATGAGGATATTTACTACCCCGAATACCGCGTGAGTTAGCGCGTTGAATAGATCAACCAAAGGCTTGCAGCGTGGACCAACGGCCGATAATGCGAAGCCGAACAATATGGCAACCAGCAGAACTTCAAGGATGTCTCCTTTGGCGAACGCGTCGACGACCGTGTTCGGGATGATGTGCATAAGGAAGTCGGTCGCGCTCTGCGCCTTTGCCTGTCCGGCGTAATCGGCCACGGCTTTTGCATCGAGGGTGGCGGGATTCACATTGAAGCCGCTGCCAGGCCGTACCAGGTTGCCAACTACCAACCCGATCAACAATGCCATCGTGGAGACGATCTCAAAGTACACGAGCGCCTTCCCACCGACGCGGCCAACTTTCTTCATGTCTTGCATGCCCGCGATGCCGGTGACGACGGTGCAAAAGATGATCAAGCTGATAATCATCGTGATCAGCTTGATGAAAGCGTCACCCAGCGGTTTCATGGCGATGGATCGATCCGGGCTGAAGTAGCCCAGCGCAATTGCCAATCCGATCGCCAGCAGCACTTGCACCCACAGAGTTGTGTAGAAGGTTTTTTTGCGTGAACTCACGGGCGGGGCGGCCGGGGCTGGGAGGGGCGTGGCGGAAACTCCCATCATCAGTTCCTCACTTTTTCAGAATGCTGTCAGCGGCTTGGCTGACCGGAGTTGTTTCAAGTTCTAGTGGCTGGCTTTGTCGGGCTGTACTTCCAGTGTGCGCACCAACCATGGAATGATTACCTGTTTCAAAATGACGGGATCAGGCCATACTTTTACCTGCCGGCCCAGGTGGCCACCCTGCGGATTGATCCACGCTTCTTTGGGAACGTCGCCACTGTCAAGCAACAGGTAAATATCGGATATCGGCACTTGCGTATCCTTGACGCCAGCCAGGATCAGCATCGGCGTCATCGGTTTCCCGAGCAGTTTTTGATTCACTAAGGACATCTTCGAGAGCGCTGCTGCCAAGTCATCTATTGTCTTAGTACCGTCGAAGATGCTCATCAATGCCGGTACCTGATCGAACAAATATTCTCGATTTCCAAGCAGAGAGTTCATCAGGAAGTCTTTCTGAAAGAACTTATCGACGGGCGGCGATTGGGCACTGGCTCCTCTTAGGCGCACACGCTCCACAATCGACATCTTGGTCGCCCAATACGCTCCCCAGCTGACGCCGTGCATTGCGATTCTGCTGCTGTCCACTTCCGGCCTGGTCTGGAGATAGTCGAGCACCCGCGATAGCATCCGGTCGGAAGTCTCACTCACCTTGATCGGCGCTTGACCGGTGCCGGGCCCATCAACCGCCAGAAAGCCGATGCCGTAGGACAGGATCGCTGCGAAGCTTTCAGAGAGATCCTCCTTGCGACTGTCCAGACCGTTGACCGCGATTACCACGGGCACCGGGCCCGTTGCGTTCTTTGGTAGACGCAGATACCCGATGATCTCCGAACCGTCAAAGGGGATGCGAACAACTTCCAACCGCGGGTCCCAGAAGCGGGCATGAGCCAGAAACGCTTCGATTGCCTTTTGGTACGATTGCTGCTTTTTCGGAGACGCTGGTATCGGCCAGCGACCGAAAGAATAAAGCCGCCAAGCTCGGACGTAATCGGCGTTGGCCTTGACCGGGTCAGTCGCCTCCAGCGTTCGACCTTCGGCCATGTAGCGGTCAGCAACCGCCATGAAGGCCGCCGCCCATTCATCCTTGTCACGCGTCTTGATCGAGTTGAAAGCTTCGCGGACATCAGCCGGATCAAGCCCGATCAGGGGATACATACCGTTTTCCGCCCGATGAATTGCTTCGGTCTTGATCTCATCAAGAGTACGTTCAGAGCGCTCTTGGGCGAAGGTGTTCGCACATATTATTAACCCGGATACGAGGAATAGCACGAGTGATGTCCGCATATTCATGTATGCAATTCACTTCTCAATTGGTCGTTTGGCGGGATGGCATGTCCGCGTGAAAAGGGTCGAATGGGACTTCCGCCCGACCTTATTTACTCCCCTCGAGCCCGACTGCGGCTAGAAGATAAACTTCAAGCCCAACTGGACGGAGCGGGGGCCTCCTGAACCCACGGCGGGATTGGCCGCCGCCACGTCGGGTGTGGTGCAGGCGCAGCCGAAGCCCGGTGCCCCAGGATCGTTCTGCCCGTAGCCGTTCTGTCCGCCGTAGGGGTTGGCGAAATTTGCGTGGTTCAGAATGTTGAAGAACTCTGCCCGGAATTGCGCGCGCAGGCGTTCCCCGAAGTGGAAGTTCTTGGCTAGCGAGAAATCCAGGTTCCGGAATCCTGAGTCGGAGAAAAGATTGCGGGGCATGGTTCCAAACTGCCCAGCGGCTGGGGGAATCAAGATAGAACTGCCCTTGGCGTAGCATCCGAACGTTGCGAGTGAGGACTGCAACGCCGGAGTGGTGGCTAGCGCCACACAGGCGGGATTGCTGGTGCCGGGGAAAAACGGGATCGGCCTCGGCCCTGCTTTGAAGTCGGAGGGGTGGCCAAAAAAGTCCCAGCGCTGAGGCGTAGCCTGAGGCGGGCTGACGGGCAGGCCGCCGATTCCGGCGATGCCGGTGGTCAAGTCGATCACCCCCCAAGGTTGTGGGCTTTGAATGGTTGCGATGCTGTTGATCTCCCAGCCTTCCAACATCTGACCGAAGCCCTTCTTCCCTGGGATGGCGTAGGTGAGAGAAAGCGTGAAGCGATGACGAATGTCGAAATCGCTGTTGGCGTATTCCCGTGCCACATTGGTGGAATCCTGCGGCAGCCCGTAGCCCGCGCCGAAATCCCAGTTGGCGCCCACATCATCCAGCGCATGGGAGTAGGTGTAACCGACGACCATGCTCAGGCCATGGTAATTGCGCGAGCTTAGCGTCGCCTGCAGCCCGTTGTAGTTCGATCTGTAGAAGTTGCCCATCTGGAAAATGTTGCTCAGATAGGGAAATTTCGCGTTCTGCGGCCGGGTAGTCTGATCGTTGGTGCCCAGCGCTTCCTGATTGGCATCCCGAATGCCAGTCAGATTCGTACCGCGATTGCCAACGTACGCGAGCTCCAGTGACACATTGGGGGTAAAGGCATGCTGGACGTTCAGGTTCCAGACCCAGACGTAGGGAGTGGTCAGGTTGCGGACCACGCTCATAATGGGACATGGACCAGATCCAAGGCCCCCGAGGGGACGCGTAACGGGATCGCAGTTGATCGTGGTTCCGCTGACATTGCCATAGAGTGGACTAGCGCTGTCCCACGGAGGAATGACGGCGGGCGAGATTGCCAGATTGCCGGCCGTGATCGTGCCTCCAGCGGTCTTCTGATTGGCAGTGCCCGTACCAGATATCACGGCTCCGGTAGGAACGTTGGTGAGGCCAAAGCTGTTGTTGAAGGCGAGGAATGATTCCCAGTTCACAGCCTCATACATCAGGCCAAAGCCGCCTCTTAGCACAGTATTGCCTTTACCAAGGACATCCCAGGCAAAGCCCAAGCGCGGTGCGAAGTTCTTGTGATCGGGATTATAAGGACCGCTCACGCCGTTCTGTCCCACTTGAATCAATCCAGTTGGTGAATTGGGATCAAAATTGCCCAGAAGGTCGTGAGCCTCTTTTATGACCGAATTGAACTCGTAACGCAACCCCAAGTTGATGGTCAGGCTCCTGGTGGCGCGCCAGTCGTCCTGGACGAACGCCGCATACGACCAGTTGTGGATTTGCCGGCGAGGATCACCACTTTGTACGGATGCCTTTAAAGGAAGGCCGGCGAAAAAATCCTCCAGCGCCGTCGAGCCTGCTCCCGTCGGTATGGCGTTGCCACCCACAAATGTGATGCTTCCCCGGGCATTGCCAAAGGCGCCGCCGTCGACCTGTTCACGATGCGTTTCACCGCCAAACTTGAAGGCATGCTTTCCCAGGGTATATGAAACATGGTCGATGATTTGGATTCTTGTGTCTGGTCCCTGGAACTTCGGCCACTTGAAGGCTCCCAGTCCAGGGATAAAGGCTCCGGCAAAGCCGATACGGGGCAAGCCTCCGGTGAAGGAGCCGCTTACGCCGGTATTGAGACCGAAAGTTGATGCTGGGGTATTCAAATCACCGGGCAGGGTTGGTTGGTAGAGGCGGCTGTAGCCGACCCTGGCTTCATTCACCCAGCGCGTATTTGGAGTCCAGACCCAGTTTCCTCCCACCACCTGAGCGCGCGTGTGAATTTTGGAACGCCAGAAGGATTGCAACTCCGGAAAATCTTCGACTGTTCCGGAATTGTTTCCGAAAAAGTACATCCCGCCTACGACGTTGCGTTGGTTGAGGTTGTAATCCACCTTGCCAACCGCGTTGTCGACTCCCACCTGATTGGGAAATCCGTTGACGATATTGATGGTTGGGTTGTTGTTGACGGGGAAGCCTGTGCCTGTGCAAGTGACCGTGCCCGTTGCCGAGACTGTACAGCCCGAGATCAACTGGCTGGCATGGCTGATCGTGGCGGGTGTAAACCCGTTTGCCAGCAGATCGGCAATCGCATTCGGAATGCTGCCAGCACAGTCTTGCGCAGCGAGGGCGGGAGCGGTGCAGTTCGTCGCCGCCCCCGGGGCGAGCGGTATCGGTACCATGGACGGGCTGCTAACGCCCCCGAACGAGTTTCCGATGTCGTACCGCTGGCCCTCATACGCACCGAAGAAGAAAGCTTTGTCCTTGATGATGGCACCGCCCAGACTGCCGCCAAACTGTTCCAGGGTCCGGGAAACCTTCGGAGCGGGACTCTGCCCAGCCGCGCAAGGATTGTTGGCGCAGTTGAAAAAATTGCGGGCGTCCATCGCTCCGTCTCGGCCGAAAGCAAACGCAGTGCCGTGAAGCGTGTTGGTCCCGGACTTCAAACCGACGTTCACGATGGCGCCGGGTTTCCATCCGTATTCGGCGGGAGAATTCTCCTGGACATTGAATTCCTGAATGGCATCGATTGGCAGGATGGTCGCCGAGTCTCCGACAACACCAGCGCCGTTGATAATGTCCTGGCCGGAGAAGGGTTCGCTGTTGTAGAGGCCATCAATCAAGTAGGCATTGTCTTCAGCGCGCAGGCCGTTGGTGCTAGTGGTGGAGAATCCGCCACCGGGATAGCGCATTACGCCGGGACGCAGTTGGAGCAGGTTCTCGTAGTTACGGCCATTCAAGGGCAGGTCGTTGATCTCCTGATTGCTGAGCGTGCCGCCCAAAGTGGCAGAGGTCGTGTTCAGCAACGGAACTTCTCCGGTAATTACAACTGTCTGGGAGACCTCTCCCGGCTGGAGTGAAAGGTCGATGCGTATGTCCTGAGCAACTTGTAACTCGAGACCCCGGCGCTCAACGGTCTTGAAGCCCTTAGCCTCAGCACGGATCGTATAAACCCCGGGAATGAGGTCGGGCGCAACATAAGCGCCGGCGTCATCCGTGGTGATGGTCCGCGAAACCCCTCTTTGCACGTCGGTGATGACCACGGTGGCCCCGCTAAGGGCGGCACCGGTTTGGTCGGTTACGCTTCCCAGAACGCGGCCGGTGTTGGTCTGAGAAAATAGGGGCAGGCAAACCAAAAGAGCCACTAGCCCCCATCTCAAAATCTTGGGAAAGACTCCCGTTTGGACACAGACCGACGTGTCAACCCTCAAGGCCAGGGAACGCATACAGACCTCCGCTTAGTTGTGGTCCGACAGCTCTACCACCATGGGAGAATATGTGTCAAGAGGAAACGCTGAAACCCATGTATAAGCTTGACACTATGCGGTCATCTTGTGGTAGGGTTGTCGGACCACAGTACCGGAAAGCGATCTGTCAGCTCAGGTGGGCAAAGAGCTCCGGGCACAGGAGGGGTCCACGATGGCAATCTCGACTATCAATCCCGCGACCGGAGAGCTACTTAAGACTTTTAAGCCGCTCACGGACTCCGAGATTGACCACAAAATCGAGCGCGCAGCCAACGCCTTCGCCCGCTACAGAAAACTCCCCTTCGCCGATCGGGCGAGGATGATGCGTAAAGCGGCGGACATCCTCGAGAGCGAGAAAGACAGCTTCGCGCGCCTGATGACCACCGAGATGGGTAAGCCGTTTCGGTCCGCCGTTGATGAAGCGGTTAAGTGCGCCTGGGCGTGCCGCTACTACGCAGAGAACGCGGAACGGTTTCTCGCCGACGAGACCGTGGAGACGACAGCCACGCGTAGTTATGTCCATTACCAGCCGCTGGGACCAATACTGGCAGTGATGCCTTGGAACTTTCCTTTCTGGCAAGTGATTCGTTTCGCCGCTCCGGCCTTGATGGCAGGCAATGTCGGACTCTTGAAGCACGCCTCGAATGTTCCCCAATGTGCGCTGGCGATTGAAGAAATCTTTCGTAAGGCAGAATTTCCTGAAGGCGTCTTTCAGACACTCCTTATCGGTTCACAACAAGTCGACAGAATCCTGAATGATCCGAGAGTGGTAGCCGCAACTCTCACCGGGAGCGAAGAGGCCGGGGTACAGGTGGGAACGGGTGCGGCCAAACGAATTAAGAAGGTAGTGCTGGAACTTGGGGGCAGCGATCCCTTTATTGTCATGCCCAGCGCCAATCTCGATGAGGCCGTTGCCACTGCAGTCAAAGCTCGAATCATCAACAACGGACAATCCTGCATTGCCGCCAAGCGCTTTATCGTGGCCGACGCGATTGCGAATGAGTTTGAGCGCAAGTTCGTGAGCAAGATGGAGGCGCTGAAGGTAGGCGATCCATTCGACGAAAGCACGGAACTGGGCCCGCTGGCGACGTTGGATGGTGTGACCAGCCTGGATGCGGACGTTCAGAAAACGGTTGCTGCCGGGGCGCGGATCTTGACCGGGGGCAAACCGTTGAAGCGGACCGGGAATTTCTATGCGCCTACGGTTTTGACCGACATCCCTGAAGAGTCCCCGGCATATCGCGAAGAACTATTCGGTCCGGTGGCCTGCATTTTCCGCGCAAAGGATTTGGATGACGCGATTCGAATTGCGAACGACAGCCGATTTGGGTTGGGAGCGAGCGCATGGACGAACGACCAGAGTGAACGCGAGCGCTTTATCAATGAACTTGAAGCTGGAATGGTGTTCATCAACAAGATGGTGGCTTCCGATCCCAGGTTGCCCTTTGGCGGCGTGAAGCACTCCGGACACGGCCGCGAACTCGGTCCATATGGCATTCGCGAATTTACCAACACCAAGACAGTTTGGATTCAAGCTGCTTGAAGAGTTCGCAGTCGCGTGAAAGTGCGCATTCGCCGTTGGCGCAATATGACGAGGAGATATGGTTTACAAGGTAGTCCGGACATCTCGACTCTACGAGCAGATCGTCCAGCAGATTGAAGAGTCGATCCTGAAGGGCACGCTCAAACCGGGAGACCAATTGCCGGCAGAACGCGAGCTGGCGCAGCAATTCGGGGTTAGCCGGACCGCGGTTCGGGAGGCAGTTAAAGCGCTCCGGGAAAAAGGCCTGGTGGAAGCGTATTCGGGGCGCGGGACATTCGTGACCGATGGTACATCGCAGGCAATCCGGCAGTCGCTGGACCTGATGGTCAAGATCGGGCAACCGGATGGATCCACAAGTCTGGCTGAATTGCGGGCGATTCTCGAGCCGGAAATTGCAGCGCTGGCGGCCACTCGCGTGGAGGAACAACACCTTGCCACCATGCGCGAGGCCGTTGCCGTCATGGACCGTGCGAGGCGGGATCCCGATGCCTTTATAGAAGCTGACCTCGACTTCCATCTTGCATTAGCGGAAGCAGCAGCAAATCCGCTCATTCTCTCCTTGATTGACTCGATTGTCGGCCTGCTTCGGGAACAGCGAATGAGAATTTTTAAGGTGGATGGCGGACCGGAGCGTGGACAGTTTCACCATAAGCGCATCCTGCAAGCGATCGAACTGCGTGACCCCGAGAAAGCGCGCGCGACGATGCGGGATCATTTGCAGCAGGTTTGTGAGGATTCTCGAGCGGATTCGACAGCGGCGGTACCGGCGCATTCGAAGAAGCTTCGCAGTTTGGAGATCCATGGCTAATCTCGGATTTGTCGGTCTCGGCGTGATGGGCAGCCAAATGGTGAATCGGCTGTTGAGCAAGGGACACGCCGTGACTGGTTATAACCGAACCCGATCCAAAGCCCAGTGGCTCATCGACAAGGGCATGAAGTGGGCGAACTCGCCACGCGAGGTCAGTGCCACGGCCGATGTGACCTTTGCCATGGTCACGAATGCAGGTGCGCTTAGCGCCATCGCCGAAGGACCGGATGGGCTGCTGGCGGGCTTCAGCAAGGGGAAGATCTTTAGCGACATGAGTACGATCAGCCCGGCAGCAAGCCGGGCCTTGGCTGCCAAAGTCCGCGAAAGAGGCGCTGACATGGTTGATTCGCCGGTGTCCGGCAGCGTGATCACGCTACAAGAGGGAAAGCTGTCGGTGATGGTTGGCGGACGTCGCGAGACCTTCGACCGGGTGAAGCCTCTATTGCTTGATATCGGACCAAAGGTGACGTACGTCGGCGACAATGGGCTGGCGCTATCGATGAAGATTGCCACCAACCTTAGTCTCGCGGTGCAGATGCTGGCGTTTTCGGAAGGAGTTTTGCTCGCAGAGAAGAGTGGCATCGCCCGGGAGACGGCAGTTGATGTTTTAACCCACAGCGCAGTGGCGTCGCCGATGATCCAGTATCGCGGACCGTTCGTCCTGCAACAGCCCCAAGAAGCGTGGTTCGACGTGAACATGATGCAGAAAGATATGCTGCTGGCGCTGGAGATGGGCCGTCAGCTCGACGTCCCGTTACCAACAACCGCTGTTAGTAATGAGTTTCTGACCGCGGCTCGGGGCATGGGAATGGCTCGGCTGGATTTCGCGGTAGTGTTTGATGTGCTAGCGCGGATGTCAGGAGTGGCAAAATGACGACTATCGCGGTTAACGCGACCGCCGAGCCCGGGATCAGGGTCGAACGATGGATCCAAATGTACCGGAGGATGCTGAGGATTCGACGGTTTGAAGAGCAGGTCAACGAACTTTACACTCGCGCCCTGATGCCTGGCCTGGCCCACCTTTATGTGGGTGAGGAAGCAGTAGCGGTCGGGATCTGCGAGGCCCTCCGGCTCGATGATTACATCACCAGCACACACCGAGGACACGGGCACTGCCTGGCAAAAGGCGCTTCACCGGACCGTATGT
>JABCYV010000091.1 GCA_013290025.1 Acidobacteriota bacterium | reverse complement strand
GTTGATGTCTGCGATCACCACTTTAGCGCTTTCACGATGAAAAGCGCGCACCACGGCTGCACCGATGATGGTCGCGCCACCGGTGACAATAGCGACCTTCCCTGTCAGTCCTTCCATACTCGTCTCCGGCTTGTGAAACTGGTTTTAGCAGGGGAAAGCTACCACGAGGCTAGGCGGCGAACAAGAGTGACCGGTTCGTTTGGACGTTTGCTGTTTCACGAATGGTCTCATCCCCACAAGTGCCACTGGTTTTGGAGACTTGACGCATCGGTTATATTTGGGCACTTGGTACGAGGGATTCGGAAATCGGATCGGGAGCGAACCCATGAGAAAAGTTGCCATCATTGGTGGCGGTCAGTCGGGTTTGCAGCTGGCATTGGGGCTGCTGCAGAACAACTACGAAGTCACGGTAGTCTCCAACCGCACGCCCCAGCAGATCATGGGTGGCCGAGTTACCTCGAGCCAGTTCATGTTTCACGACTCGCTCGAGAATGAGCGGAAATTGGGAATCAACTTCTGGGAAAAGGAATGTCCAATTACCGAGGGCATCGCCTTCACCATTCCCGGGCCCGACAAAACGAAGGCTCTGTTCTGGGAGGCTAAGCTCGATCACTACGGACAATCGGTCGACCAACGGGTAAAGTTCGCGGGCTGGATGAAAGATTTCGCCAAGCGTGGGGGCAATTTAGTGATCAAGGACGCTGGTCCTCAGGATGTCGACGGTTACAGCAAGGGCCGCGATCTAGTGATCGTCGCCGCCGGCAAGGGAGAGATAAACCGATTGTTCGAGCGGGACGCGGAAAAATCTCCCTACGACCAGCCCATGCGGGCACTGGCCTTGACCTATGTCAAGAAAATGCTTCCGCACAAGCCTTTTACCGCGGTGTCATTCAACCTAGTGCCGGGAGTGGGCGAATACTTCGTGTTCCCGGCACTGACCACCACCGGACCGTGCGAGATTATGGTGTTTGAAGGTGTTCCCGGCGGTCCCATGGATTGCTGGAATGATGTCAAGACTCCAGAAGAACACTTGGCCAAGAGTAAGTGGGTTCTTGACACCCTCATGCCGCTCGAAGGGGAGCGCTGCCGCAATGTCGAACTGACAGACAACAATGGAATCCTGGTCGGAAGGTTCCCGCCAATCGTCCGCAAGCCAATCTGCAAGCTGCCCTCGGGTGGACACGCACTCGGCATGGGGGACGTGGTAGCCACCAACGATCCTATCACCGGGCAAGGTTCGAACACGGCCAGCAAGGCGGCCAGCATCTACTTGCAGCGGATTTTAGAACGCGGCAACAAGCCGTTTGACCCTCCGTGGATGCAGCAGACCTTTGATATTTTCTGGGATTACGCGCAATGGGTAGTGAGGTGGACGAACTCGTTACTGATTCCACCGGCACCGCAGATCCTGCAGCTAATGGGTGCTGCGAGCCAGATTCCTCCCCTGGCCGCCAAGATCGCAAACGGATTCAACAATCCGCCGGATTACTCCCCCTGGTGGTTTGACCAAGCACAAGCTGACAACATGATCAAGCGGATGGCAGGTTCCACACCGTAAAGGAGTTTTGTAGTCCCGGAGTTTCCGAATTCACGCACAAATGACCTTGACAATCGCGTGGCGCCGGTTATTGAATTGGCCCGCAAGATTCATGGTCTTTTTGGGCTCCAGCATGAAGCGGATAGGACGGCAGCCTTTGACGAAGCAGCGTCTACAGCCAATCAGCGCCGGGCAAACGTAACCGAGAGTCAGCAACCCGGAATTGCGAATGTCCGGAGAAGCTTCAAGCCATTAGTGTGTTGAACACTTCAACAGTAGAACGATCGGTGGTTCAGTGTGGCGACGTTTCAACCGCGAGGGGGCGACAAATGAAGCGGACTTCGCATTGGTTAGTTGGGATCGTTGTATTGCTGTTGTTGTCTGGCAGTGTTCTGGCCCAGGAACTGGCCGTCTTGAAAGTAACGGTGAGTGACCAGACCGGTGCGGTGATTCCGGGTGCCACCGTTGCAATTAAGAACGCCCAAACCGGTGTCACTCGAAGCGAAGTTACCGAATCGCATGGCTTAGCGGTGATGCCCGGCATTCCCCCGGGCACCTATGAACTGACGGTAACGGCCAAAGGATTCACTCCGCGAAAGCTGTCGGTATCCCTGTCGGTGGGCCAGACCGCCTCGGTAGTGGTCACCTTGGGGCTTACGGTCAAGGAAGAGGTGCAAGTCCAAGACATCATCCAAGGCATTGACACAGAAAAGTCCGACATCAGCCAGGTCATCGACACACCGCAAATCAACGATCTGCCTATCTCCGGCCGCGACTTCATCGACTTCGTACTGCTCACACCTTCCGTGAACGTTGGCAGGAGCACCGCAGTGGGCGCGCAGTCGCCCTTCACCGAGACAGGGCTAAAACTCAGCTTTGCGGGAGTGCGCGAAAGCCATACTTCCTTCTTCGCTTTGGACGGAATCGACTATACCACCAGCATCTCGGGTGTGCAGCGCATCAGCCCCTCGCAGGATTGGGTGCAGGAATTCCGAGTCGTGGACAGCCCATACGAAGCCGATACTGGCCGCAACCTGGGCTCGGTGGTCAACACCATCACCAAGTCCGGCACGAATGATATGCACGGCACCGCGTACGAATATTTTCGCAACAACAACCTGGATGCCAAAAATCTGCTGTCGGCTCCTGGCTTCAATACCCTGCGCTTCAACCAGTTTGGAGGCACGCTGGGCGGCCCCGTCCGCAAGGAGAAGAGTTTCTATTTTCTCGGATACGAAGGACAGAGGCGCGCGGAATCACCGCTGTATTCCTCTTTCATCTTGCATTGCATCAATGCCCCTGGCTGCCTGGGTCCGGGCACTCCCAGCATCAACCAGGTGAAGCAAGCCCTGGGTCTGCAGCCCGAGAGTCTGAATTCCTTCCTCACCATCGATGACTACGACAAGTTCATCGGCAAAAGTAACAACGTGTTAAGCGAGAAGACCTTTTTGAATATCTCCTACCTATTCAACGATTCTCGAAAAAAGAACGCGCGCGGAGCCGCACCGGGCGAAGGTCTGCCATCCTCGTATCGCGATAACCCGGTCCGCGACCAGACCTTCTATGCCAACCTGGTTCACGTATTCAACCCCGGCCTGACCTCGGAAACTCTGCTTCAGTACAACAATCGGAACTTCAATCTCATACCCAAGGGCCTGGGATTAGAACCCGCTTTGGGCATCTCTGACCTGCTGTCATCTGGCGGCTTTGTGGGCAGCGTTCGTTTCTATCGTGAGCAGCACTTCCAGCTTGGGGAGAATCTCACCTATACACGCGGTAACCACACCGTGAAGTTTGGCGGCGAAATACAGCCGGTCTGGACCCGCACCCAGGTTCCCCTGTTCAGTCCGGGGTTCGGGATTTTTAGCCCGCAGAGCTTCTTTGGCGCCCCGCCCTTCAATGCTCCACCTTTCGGGCCAGGAACACCGGTGGCCTACTTGTTTCTGGAGCCACGGTCGTTCTTTGACTCTAACCAGCAGATTCCGAACCGTAATCCTGATTTCCAGGCTGGTCTGTACGCCGGCCCCAGCGAACAAGTGTTCAATGACGCCACCACGGTTTCCTATCGGCACTTCCTGTGGTCCGGCTACATTCAAGATCAGTGGAGAGCCAGCTCCAACCTTAGCTTCACGCTTGGCCTTCGTTACGACGTTGACAGTCTTCCTCCCGGATCTGAACTGAAGCAGGTGGGCGGCTTCCATCCCACCAACTACAACAACGTCCAACCGCGGGCTGCTTTCGCCTACTCATTTAATGGGCGTAAAGGTGTGGTACGCGGCGGCTTTGGATTGTTCGATGGACCGTTTGTTTACAGCGACATTCTGGTGAGCTGGGTGGGTGCGTCGGAATTCAGTTATATGAATCAGCCCTTCCTGCCGGAGTTCAAGAATCCCAGCCACAACCTGATTGGCTTCGGGCCGTCCGGGGCGGTGGGAGTTTGCGATCCAGTGATTGCGGCCCCCGCATGCGTTCCGTTCCCAGGGACTCTTAAGACAGACTTCCAGCAGTTCGCGCACTTCGGCCAATATCCTGGCCCGAACGCGCTGCAGCAGGTTCCGCTGGGCTATGCCCAGAAAAAATTCAATCAGCCTTTCTCCGAGCAAGCCAGCCTCGAAATTGAACACCAGGTCGGCAAGGACTGGTATCTTTCCGTGGGATATCAGTGGATGCATGCCAGCCGGCTGCCGGTCTACACCAGTATCAACGGTGACTGTCCGGGACACGTGGAAGCAAACTGCCCCAGATTGCCCAGCGGGAAGGAATTCTTCTGCAATACGACAGCCGCTCAGTGTCTTGCGTCGCTTCCGCCCAATGTTGGGGCGCCTACTCCCGGAGGGCCTGCGGATCCCAATTTCGGCTTCGTGCTCTATGTGAAGCCGATTGGCTTCTCCCTTTACAACGCAGGCACTCTTAGTTTGCGCAAGGCGCTCTCGCACCACTTCAACGTTCTGGCAAACTACACCTACTCAAAGTCCATTGACATCTCCACTACGGTCAACCTGCCGAATACGCCGGAGAATTACCTGCATCCTGAATTTGACCGGGCCGTCGGCGACAACGACGTCCGCCACCGCTTTACCTTGGCGTTCTTGACGGAATCGCCAAAGGAATGGCCGATCGTGGTGCGCGACTTCAAGTTCTCAATGCTCACCAGCCTGCAAAGCGCCCGCTGGTTTAGCATCAACGCCGGATTCGATACCAACGGCGACGGGTTCCCATTCCCCGACCGTGTAGGCACGAGTCCGCGCAACTCCTACAAGGGCGATCCTTTGTATGATGTCGACCTGCGTCTACAACGGGAAATTCCGTTCACCGAACGCATCAGGGGAGTAGCCAGTTTTGAAGTGTTCAACGTCCTCAACCGGCCCAACGTACTGGACGTGGATCACGTGTATGGCTTGGCGGATTTCGCCGGTCCGGTGCCGAAAGAGTTCGGCGACCACATTTCGAGCCCTGGCAACCCCACGTTCGGTTCGCCAAAATTCACCGTTGAAGCACGCCAGATCCAGCTTTCGTTCCGAGTCACGTTCTAGTTAGTACCGGGCGAGGAGACACCCAGTCCCCTCGCCACCAGCTTTGCGCCGGGCCGGTAGTTGTTGCTTTCGAACAATCCAATAAGGAAGAAAACCGTGGTGAAACCTTATACCGCCGTTGGCTTGATTCCTGCGGTCCGCGGAATTCGTCGCCGAAAAGACATCAAAATCAATCTCGACCACCTAAAACACCTGGTGAAGGCCGCCAGTTGGCTGTCGGCTCTCGATATCCCGGTGCGGTTGATCGCCTTTCCGGAGGGAGCTCTGCAGGCCTTCAACGACGAAGTGCTCGATCTGGACCACGTCAAGTTCGCGCATGAGTGCGCCATAGACATACCGGGCGAAGAAACCGAAGAACTGGGCAAGATTGCCCGCGAGTACGATGCCTTCATCATGGCCCAGGCCAAAGCCCGTCACCCCGACCTGAAAGATCGCTTCTTCAACGTTGGGTTCATCCTTGATCCGAAGGGGAAAGTAATTCTGAAGCACTACAAGGTTTCACCGCTATTCCCGGTGGAACACTCGGTGTGCCCGCATGACGTATACGACTGGTGGATCGAAAAGTATGGGCGCAATCTGGACGCGTTCTGGCCGGTGGCGGATACAGCGATCGGCCGCTTGGGCATCATGATGGCCAACGAGGGTTCGTATCCGGAGAATGCCCGTGCTTTAGCACTAAATGGGGCGGAGGTCGTGTATCGCGCTTCCTATCCTCACCCTGCGACGGGAAACGAAATCTTTGAAATCCAGAGCCGAGCGCGCGCACTGGATAACAATATGTATATCGTTGCGCCGAACCTCGGAACCTATTACCTGTTTCCGGAAGAGACTACACCCATCGATACATTTGGTGGGCGATCTTTCATCATCAACTACAAAGGCCAGATCGTGGGCCGCCAGGAGTACGGTGGAGGTTCAACCTACGTGGCTGGAGTAATCGACATTGAGGCCATGCGTGACCACCGGGCGCGTGCACAGTGGGACAACTGGCTGAAAGACCTGCGCACCGAGCTTTACCAGATACTTTACGAGAAGCCGATCTATCCCAAGAACCTCTATCTGAAACGCGAACCGATGAAGCATGCGGAATACCGGAAGAAAGTGATCAAGCGCCAGATCCGGCTTATGCACGATCGCGGCATCTGGAAGAAGCCAGAACGCTAGTCTAGGTCCCGGCGAAAAGCAAAGGGTGCCTGTCTCTACCAATAATTCGATTGTGTTGAAAAATGCGTGAGTCTGCCGGGAATAGCGGTCGATCACATCGCGAAAGTTCCCAACTTCTCATCCCAACCGAAGGTCTGACTAATTGCACAATGCTACTCTGACTGATGATGGGAGATAAGTATGAAGGCATTGCTGGCCGATGCAGCCGCAAGGGCTGAGCGCTACACATCGAGCATTGCGGGCCGACGGGTCGCGCCGCTACCCGAAGATGTCGCTCGGCTTAGGGTACTCGGCGGACCGCTGCCTGAAAACTCCTCCGATCCCGCCTCAGTTCTGGCAATGCTGGATGACTTTGGTTCGCCCGCAACTGTGGCTTCCACCGGCGGACGCTATTTCGGTTTTGTTACCGGTGGCGCTTTGCCGGCGACACTGGCGGCAAACTGGCTGGCCGGAGCCTGGGACCAAAATGCGGGTCTGTCTATAGGGTCGCCGGTGGCGGTGAAGATCGAGGAAATCGCGTCTGAATGGCTGTGCAATATATTTGGGATACCGGCTGGTTGCGGTGTCGGATTTGTCACAGGCGCCACCATGGCGAATTTCACTGCTGTCGCTGCCGCTCGGCATGCACTGCTTAAACGTGCCGGCTGGAACGTCGAAGACTCTGGCTTATTCGGCGCTCCCGCGCTGGCCGTTGTCGTGGGCGCGGAAGTTCATGTGTCGGTGCTAAAGGTACTCTCGCTCTTAGGGCTTGGGCGGGCGCGAATAACAACGGTTCCCACCGACGATCAGGGTCGCATTAAGCCCGAAGAGCTTCCAGCCCTGGATGATCGGACCATCGTTTGTCTGCAGGCAGGCAACGTGAATACTGGCAATTTCGATCCGGCAACCGAAGTTTGCTATGCCGCGCATCAGGCTGGTGCCTGGGTGCACGTCGATGGCGCCTTCGGGTTGTGGGCGGCCGCCGCGCCAGCGCGGTCCTATCTGATGAACGGCGTTTGCGACGCCGACTCTTGGGCTACGGACTGCCACAAGTGGCTGAATGTGCCATACGACTGCGGGATAGCTTTCGTTCGCGATGCGGAGTTCCTTCGCGGTGCAATGATGGTCAGTGCGGCTTATCTGCAAACCGGCAACACACGCGAACCTGCAAATTACTCTCCCGAGTCGTCACGACGCGCCCGCGCGGTGGAGGTGTGGGCCGCGTTGCGATCATTGGGACGCAGCGGACTGGCGGAATTGGTGGAACGGAACTGTGAGCTGGCGCAACGCTTCGCCGCGGGGTTACAGCAGTCTGGTTATACCGTACTGAACGACGTGGTGCTGAACCAGGTGATGGTGTCGTTCGGCGACGCGGAGACGACCCGCCGGGTAATTGCCGAAGTGCAGAGAGACGGCACCTGCTGGTGCGGCGGAACGCAATGGCAGGGAAACACTGCCATGCGCATCAGTGTTTCGTCTTGGGCCACGACCAAAGAAGACGTCGACGTGAGCCTGGCAGCGATCGTGAGGATTGCTCAGCGAGTCCAAGCTTCGACAGCCGCAACTTAACCTGTTTTCGGAAGAATCGACAGGTAGACAGTCCGCCTTGGACATCTCAAGACTACATGTTGCTGCCGCCGGCGAGTTGTAGAACCTTATCCCTCGAGCCAAAGATATGATCGTACATCAATTGGCGCGCCCGCCGAGGGTCGCG
Organism: Acidobacteriota bacterium; assembly: GCA_013290025.1. Taxonomy (GTDB): domain Bacteria; phylum Acidobacteriota; class Terriglobia; order Terriglobales; family Acidobacteriaceae; genus JABCYV01. The sequence continues at coordinate 10,719 of JABCYV010000091.1, read as the reverse complement.
CGCATTTATCGCTTCGAGAATGACACAGTGCTCGCGACCAGGCAACTGTCCGTAGTAGCCGATGTCAATGGCTGCATACATGATCCGCTCCATGTGACACCGTACCGCCTCGACGGCGTGGAGCAGAAGTTGATTCCGTGCCAGCTGTGCGATACCAACATGGAATGCTGTGTCTGCCGTAATAAAGTGGATGTAGCTTTCCCGGTGGTCGATTTTATACTCAGTGTGTGCCAATTTCTCCAAGTGCTTCATCAGGTCGACATCCGAGTTTTTCGTGGCCGCCAACTCCGCGCAAGCGCATTCGACCGCAGCCCGGTATTCGTATAGCTGAACCAGGTCCTGAACGGAAATCTTCGTGATGAAATACCCCCGATTCGGAACCACTTTCAGAAGGTTGTCATGTTGCAACCGGACTGCCGCTTCGCGCACTGGAGTGCGGCTACTGGCGTATTTCTCCGCGAGATCCTTCTCGCTCAGGGCTTCACCCGGTTGATATACCCCAGTAATGATGTCCCGCTTTAACGACTGATAAACGCGCTGGCTCAGCGAGTCATTGGAGATTTTGCTAATTGCAATGCGGGGCAAGCTCGTAACCGGGAGGTTGACCCGTTCCCGCCCCACAATTCGCGCACGGGTTTCTTTCCGGACCTTGGTCATCTGTTCTCTCGAATCCAGTATTCCGTAGCCCTATACCTTAGCGCTAGAGCCAAGAATTCAGAATACAAGAATGATGTTGCATGTCACTTGTATACCATAAGATTTTGGTTGACATGCAACCATTCGTCGTTATAACTTCCCGCCCCAGAAGACACACAAGTCTCAATTTTTTTCGTGCGGCCGTCGGAAGAGACAATGAACATCGCCGGCGGTCAGTCAGAACGGATGAACTCAGTTGTGGGAAGTGACGATGACTGTGGAGGAAAAGAACCTATGACGCGCCGAGTCGATCTGATCGTGGTGTCTATTCTTCTGCTGGGTTGCAGTATGCTACTTCTCCCCTCACCCGTGGCCGGACAGGCCGGTGAAGCCAACATTGTCGGTGTGGTCAGTGACAGCTCGGGTGCCGTCATCGTTGGCGCCACTGTCACCGTCGTCAGCACCGCCACAGGTCTGACCCGAACCACAAAGACGGGGACGGACGGCGCCTACACCATCGCGAATACGCCCCCAGGGCCGTACAAGGTAACAGTCAGCCAGGCCGGATTTGCGGATCAAGAGTCGCAGATCGTACTGTTGACCGGGACTTCACCCAATCTAAACTTCATGCTCTCTCCGGCGGGCAGCAAGCAAAACGTCACCGTGCAAGGCTTGTCTCCCGAGATCGAGACCAATACCGCGACCCTTCACACCACGGTCACGCCCCAACAGGTCGACGACCTTCCCATCAACGGACGGGACTTTTCCACGTTGGCGGCGCTGGTGCCGGGCGCTACCACTGGGAACCAGGCGGTGGGCAAAAACTACGATCCCACCAAGAGCAATGTGCCGGCCATCAGCATCAACGGCCAGAGCGGCCGCAACCTCTACATGACGATTGATGGTGGTGATAACACCGATATCTTCATGGGCGGTCAGAACATAACCCTTTCCCTGGAGGCGGTACAGGAATTTGAGGTCATCACCCACGACCCCAAGGCGGAATACAGCCGCGGTATCGGTGGCGTGGTTAACGTAGTGACCAAGTCTGGCACCAATAACTTTCACGGGTCGGCATTCGGTTTCTTCCGCACTGACACCCTGCAATCCATTGACCCGATCTCGGAGAGCTTGCACAAACCCAAGCCTCCGTTCGGCAGCCAGCAAATGGGCGGTACGATTGGCGGACCGCTGGTTAAGGATCGAGCATTTTTCTTCTACAGTTACGAACGTGACCAGAACAACACTTCTCGTGTGTTTAACAGTGGTGGTGCTTTTCCGTCACTCGACGGCACGGTTACCCAACAGCCTTTCCGCCAGAACCTCAATCTGGCTCGCTTGGATTTCCGCTTGACAGACAAGCACACCGCGTTTCTGCGCTACGCGCAAGAAGGCAACACCAGAAACAACGAATTCTTTAGCGACCTCGACTCCCCGACTTCCGCTGCCAACGAAATTAATAAGTTCCAAGATGTCACGGCCGGGTTCACATCAGTGTTGAGTTCGAACAAGGTGAATGCCATACGGGCGCATTACCAGTACTGGAACGACGATATCAAGAACGGGGTCAGCTCCTTGAACGAGCCGACGGTCATATTGCCATCCGCCAATTTCGGCGCCAGCCAGGCGGGAACGCAAAACCCCGTCGAAATCACCGACCAGATCAGCGACGACTTCTCGTTGATCCACGGACGGCACACCATCCGGTTCGGAGCCAACTTCGTCTACCAACCCCACGAAGGTATCCAGGGCGATTTCCGGCATAACCGATACCAATTCACCACCAACGACTATGACCCCACGACCAACACGATACTAGCCGGGAACTCGCTGCACAGTTTCCGTTCCTGGAGTTCGCCCGATTTCAACATCGTCAATCGTCGTCTCCTGCACTCCGGCTTCTATGCCCAGGATGACATCCGCCTGCACCGGCTGACCATAGCGGCGGGCTTGCGTTACGACTACGTGCACAACCTGTTTTACGACCGCGGAACCGTAGCTGAGAACCTAGTGGCGCAGTTCCATAATGTGGTTCCGGGAGGGCCCAGGCGAGCCAAGGCCCATGACACGCCCGACGAATTCGGGCCCAGGTTGGCTCTTGCTTATGATCTGCGCGGTGATGGCCGGACCGTGATCCGTGCCGGCTACGCTAGGATTTACGACGAGTCGGCCATTCCCTCGGGCAGCCTGTTTGCGGACCTTGAGGTTCCGCAGGCGGACGGTGCTCCACCTTTCAACTTCGTATTCGTGCCGGGCGGTTTTGCCGGGGCCCTTGGAATCCCCTGCAGCGCGACCCCATGCCAACCCACGGCCATCGGGACTAGTTCGTTCCCGTTCAGTTTCCCCATCGGCTTTGTCACTTCGCCGGACATGAGAGTCGCAAAATCTGAGCAGGGCAACATCGGCATTTCGCACCAGTTGGGAGGTGATGGCCCGCTCGCAGGTCTGGTGCTGGAGGCCCAAGGTGTTTACAACTACACCAGTCGCCTGGCGCAAGGGCGGAACCTCAATTACTGCGTTAACAAGGGGGATGCAGCGGCGTATCAAGCATGTCTGAACAGCAGCTTTAACCCCAATGCCCCCAACGGCGTAAATTTTCCGCAGGCCGGTCAAAACGATCCCATTACTGGCTTCCCGCGCGAGATCTTCCTATTTGATAGCACGGGACGGGCCGATTACCGGGCGTTCATCCTATCGGCGCGACGGAACTTCGCCAAGCGCTGGCAACTGTTAGCCAGCTACACCTTATCGCGGGCGCAGACTGACACCAACCAATTCCAATTTGTGGTGGTGGATCAGGCGAATCCGCATGCTCCCGGGGAGTTCGGGCCCAGCAACTGGGACGAGACTCATCGGGCGGTGATCTCGGGATCGGTGGACTTGGGGAAAGGTTTCCTGTTCTCCACGATTTTCAGCGGCGCGTCGGCGCGTCCCTACACAGCAGCCTTGTTTGGCGGAGATGTTAACGGCGATGGAGTACCAACCACCTTCGGCGACATCAACAACGGACCTGGGGGATCGCGTACGGAGAATGTTGCCAGCGGTGACCGAGTCGGCCAGCGTGGCGCCCACCGCGGCAACCCTACCATCAGTTGGGATATGCGCGTCTTGAAGGGGATTGGGTTAAGAAAGCTCTCCGAAACTGCACGTCTGGAGGGTCTATTCGAAGTCTTCAACCTGACAAACCATACCAATTACGGACAGAACTACTTCGATGCCATCGACCAGCCTAACTTCGGAAAGCCGATCAACATCATCACGCCACCCCGCACGGCGCAACTGGGCGCGCGGTTCGTTTTCTAGAAGTTAACGCGTAATCTCAACTTGGGCAGAGCTGGACCTGGTGCATCCCGCACTGCCCGCCAAATTTATCCTTCCTGTCCGGTGCCTTCGGGCTGAGGAACGAACGGCGGTCGAAGCATGTTTAGCGATTCCGAAGTCCGAGCCGTCCGGTCGCGATTTCCTGTTTTCCGTAACAAGATCTATCTGAACAGCTGCTCTCAGGGTGCGCTGTCGGATGCGGTAGAGGACGGTTTTCGGGAGTACCTTGCCAGTTGGCATGAGCATGGTTCGCCGTGGGATATTTGGGTTGAACGATACGAGGCGGCGCGGTCGCAGTTTGCCAGTTTCATCGGCGCCACGAATGATGAAGTCGCGATTCTGCCCTACGTGTCGGCAGGGATTAACTCCGTCGCGAGTGCGTTGAGGTTTGATCGTCGAAAAAAAGTGGTGCTGGGCGAATTCGAGTTCCCGACTATGGGCCATATTTGGCTGGCCCAGAGGAAGCGCGGCGCTCAGGTCGAGTTTGTCAGCGCGGTTGGCAATTGCATTCCAACCGAACACTACGAGCGCGCGATAGACCACGATACTCTGATCGTCCCACTGACCGGCGTTTGTTTCATGAATGGCTTCCGATCGGCGGTTCACGAGGTGGTTCGACTTGCGCATACCAATGGCGCCCTGATCATGTTGGATGACTACCAGGATTGTGGCACTCGTCCTGTCAACGTGCGGACGGCGGAACTTGATTTTTACGTGACCGGAACGCTGAAGTACTTGCTCGGGCCGCCAGGCTTGGCGTTCCTGTATGTGCGGAAGGAACTTATCGAATCGCTCGAACCTACGGTCACGGGGTGGTTTGCCCAGACTAATCCCTTTGCCTTCGATGTGAAGCATCTCGATCTCGCTCCTTCCGCGCGAAGGTTCGAAGCCGGCTCCCCCCCCGTGCCAAACATCTATGCGGCCATGAAAGGCATCGAACTGCTACAAGAAATTGGACTACACAACGTGGCAGCGCACATCGCGACCCTGGTGCGTGCGTTGCTGAACGGGTCGCAACAATTAGGCCTGCGCGCTAAGGTGCCGGCCGAGAGCGTCGGACCCCTCGTTGTTTTGCAATGCATTGACGCTGCAGCGCTGGTCGAAAAGCTGGCCGCCAGCGGAATCGTGTGCTCCAGCCGTCATGATGGGTTACGGCTTTCCTTCCACGTGTACAACACCCTGGAGGACGTCCAGGCAGTGCTGCGGGTGTTAGAGAAAAATATCGAGCGGCTGATCACCGGTGTGAAACACAGTGAGCGGTAATTGAAGATGGCAGAATTCCCTGTGGAGAGTGTGCGGCGGATGTTTCCCGCGCTAAGTCGCAGCGGAAGTTCCATGTTCTTCGACAATGCTGCTGGAGCACAAATCCCGCAGAAAGTATTGGACGCTATCAACGACCACCTGCTCAGGCGGAACGTACAGCGTGGTGGACGCTACCGGGAAAGTCAAGAAGTGGATGCCACGATCGACCGCGCTCGAAGAACTGTCGCTGTTTTTCTGAACGCGGCAGATCCCAACGAGATCGCGTTCGGGATGAACGCCACTTCTTTCATTCGCGTGATCAGCTTGGCGCTCGGCCAGACTCTAGCGGACCGCCGTGAAATCGTTGTGACCGACCTAGACCACGAGGCCAACATCGCGACCTGGCTGGTTTTGGAGCGCGAGGGCGCTTTGATACGGTGGTGGAAAGTACGCGATGACGGCCAGCTATACGTGGAAGACCTTGAGGAACTGCTCTCTTCGAAGACTCGGCTGGTCGCATGCACCGCAGCTTCGAATGCCCTCGGGACAATCGTAGATGTGGCGGCGGCGGCGAAGAGCGCTCACGCAGCGGGTGCCGAGGTTTTCCTCGATGCCGTACAGTACGCGCCTCACGGGCCCATCGACGTCCAGGCATGGAAATGTGACTACCTGGTCTGTTCCGGCTACAAGATATTCGCTCCCCATATGGGTTTTCTGTGGGGACGCCACACGGCTCTCGATAATCTGCCAACATTCCGTGAAGAGTTCATTCCCAATACTCCACCCTTGAAAATCGAGGCGGGAACCTTCGTTTATGAGAATGTTGCGGGCATGACTGCCGCGATCGAGTATTTGTCGGAGCTCGGTGGACCGGTAAGGGAAGATGAGTCCACGACTTCGCGGCGGGAGAGACTGGTAAGGGCGATGCAGAAGATACAGGAATACGAAAGCAAACTTTCCGGGGCGCTTTTATCGGGAATTGCGTCTATCAAAGGAGCGGTGGTTTATGGGGTTCGGGACCCGAAAGCTATTCGCCAGCGGGGACCGACTCTCTGCTTTAATCTTGGAGGCATTCCGCCCGCCACGGTCACGACCAAATTGGCTGCCAGGCGGATTGCGGTTAGGGACGGCCACATGTACTCGCCAAGATTGATGAAACGTCTCGGACTTTCCCCCGACAGCGGAGCAGTTCGGGCCTCTTTGGTGCACTACAACAATCATGAAGAGGTGGGCCAGTTTTTGACCGCGTTGGAGGAAATTGCCTGTGACTAGTCGGCTCAACCTGGAGTCCTGTAGCGGTCTTCGGCGTGGCAAGAACGCGGAACTGGCGCGATGAAGATCGCGGATGGTTCCCCGTCAACCGAGCTTCATGCAATATCGAGCCACCCATCTCAGAATTTGCAACGAAAATTGACTGAACGCCAGCTCGCGATGATTGCGATCGGTGGCGCCATCGGAGTCGGACTCTTTCTGGGTAGTAACGTCACGATCAGCCTGGCGGGGCCTGCCGTGATTCTCAGTTATCTTGTCGGGGCAGTCCTCTCGTTGATCATGGCCTATTCGCTGGCTGAGATGGCGGTGGTCCATCCTGTGGCTGGCTCGTTTGGTATCTATGCCGAGCGCTACCTCAGTCCCTGGTTTGGTTTCACGGTTCGTGCGACCTACGGGTTGATTCAGATCGTGGCGATTGGCGCCGAAGTCACTGCCGTAGCCATCTATTTCCAATATTGGTTTCCAGGGACGCCACAATGGCTTTGGGTCGTGATGGTTTCTTTGGGAGTAATAGCGATCAACGCCAGCCAGGTGAAGAATTTTGGAGAGTTCGAGTATTGGTTCTCTCTGGTCAAGGTTGCCGCGATCATTGTTTTCATCGTCATCGGGATCGCACTCATAACCGGCGTCTCTCCGCGCCCAGCTTTGGGACTTCGAAATTTGGTTGCGTACGGCGGTTTTCTGCCCCATGGGTTGCGGGGCGTATGGCTGGCGCTTACTCTTGTCATCGCCAGTTATATGGGAATTGAGGTGGTGGCAGTAACAGCGGGAGAGGCGAGGCGGCCGGAAGAAGCGATTCCCCGGGCTATGCGCACCATCGTTTTCCGGCTGATCATCTTCTACGTCTTGGCCATCGGCGTAATGGTAACGATGGCTCCCTGGAATCAGAGCGGTGAGGGGACGTTGACCGGTAGTCCCTTCGTGCGGGCTTTTGCAGCGATCGGAGTTCCGTACGCAGCATTGATCATGAATTTGGTAGTAATCACTGCCGCTCTCTCAAGCGCTAATACCAACCTCTACCTTTCGACCAGAATGTTGTTTTCACTGGCGCGCGGGCACTATGCACCCGCGCCACTCGGTCGCTTGAGCGCCAGCGGGGTTCCGCTTCGTGCGCTCGCGGCTTCAAGTTTAGGTATGGCGGTCGCGATTTTGCTGGCGATTTACGTGCCGAAGCGCGCATTTCTACTCATGTACGGGTCGGCTGTGGCTGGAATGTATTTCGTGTGGATCGTCATCCTACTGGCGCATTTGCGGTTCCGACGTTCCATCGGAACCAGAGTAAATGACTTGCCGCTGAAACTCCGGCTGTTTCCGATCTCGAACTACTTTGGGATTATGGTGCTCGTTGCAGTCGCATGCGGCACCGTCTACGTGGAAGGCCTGCAATATTCAGTTCCGATCTTTGCCCTACTCCTCGCAATCATGAGTCTGGTGTATTTGAAGATTCGTAAAGACCCTAAGGGTAACGATGTTGGTCAGCTTGAGACGAACCCGGAGAGTTCTCCCGCAGAACGGTAGACATGCCTGCTCCTAGCATAGATAAAGATAAAAGAGTGGCCCTCGTGACCGGAGCCGGAAGTCCGGAAGGAATAGGATTTGCGACTGCCCGGCTCTTAGGTCAGCAGGGATTCGATATTGCTATCACTTCCACAACGCGACGCATTGAAGATAGAGCACGCGAATTGTCTGATTGCGGGATCGAAGCGCTATCGTTTGCCACCGACTTGATGAAACTTCGAAATGCTGAAACCTTGGTCGAGCGTACGGTAGAGCGCTATGGTCGCATCGACGTTCTGATCAACAATGCAGGAATGGCGCAAGTAGGTCGTCCGGAAGTAGTTAAACGTCTTGCGGAACTAGATGAAGAGGAATGGGACTATCACATCGCCATCAGCTTGAAGACAGCTTTCAACATGACGAAGATGGTACTGCCCCAAATGCTGCGAGCCGGATACGGGCGGATCGTAATGGTGTCATCGGTTACTGGACCAAGGGTCAGCAATCCCGGAGAGACGGCGTACAGCGCCGCCAAGGCTGCCATGATCGGCCTCACCAGAAGTCTGGCTTTGGAAGTCGCACGGCAGGGGATCACGGTGAATGCCGTTGCTCCAGGGTGGATCAAGACCGGGTCCTCGACCGAGCAGGAGCTGGTTGCGGGCGCCCATACTCCGCTGGGCAGGCCGGGTACGCCTAACGAGGTTGCGGCTCTCATCGCATTTCTCGCGTCAGAAAGCGCTTCTTTTATTACGGGCGAGATGGTGGTTGTTGACGGCGGCAACACCATTCAGGAATACAAGGGTCCTGCAGAACTCTATTACTAACGCTCGTTGGTTTGGGCGCGACTAAGACGTCAAGCCCGGTTACATCACAACTTCGACGGAGATTTTGGAGTGGAAACTCGGACAAATAACGACAAGCGCAATCGGAGTGGTCGTAAACAACATCGAACTCCCGTAGCCCCGTACATGGCGATTGGGCTTTCCACGGTCGTTTACGGGATCGGCAGCCGCAAAGATATCGCGAAGAACCTCGAAATAATTGAAGACGGCATCCACGCCGCGATGTCTGTGGTGAGCATCAACATGCCAGTAAAGATGATTGCCCTGGCCGAGGGAGCGATGACGGGCTTCACGGATGAAGCCTTCGATGTTCCCCACGCCATCGCTGCGAAAGAGCTGTTCATCGAGATTCCGGGCGAGGAGACCGACCGGCTTGCCAAAATAGCCAGCCACTATGAGACCTACATCATCGCGCAATGCAAGGCCCGCTGGCCAGAAGTCATGAAGAACCGGTTCTTCAACACATTGTTTGTGATCGACCCAAAAGGAAAGGTCGTGCACAAGGTGGCTAAAAACCACATCTTCTGCCGCGAGCGTTCCTGCACACCGCATGACATTTACGATCGGTGGGTTGAGATCTTCGGTGATGGCATCGATGCCTTCTATCCCGTGCTGAAGACCAGGGACATTGGAAACATTGGAACCATCTGTTGCAGCGACGGTGAATATCCTGAAGCAGTGCGCGCCCTCGCCTTCAACGGCGCTGAGGTTGTCTATCGTCCCAGCGAGGCCATCCCATTAACGAACAGCGGCTATCCCGGCGGAGGAAGCTGGATAATCCAGAATCAGGCCCACGCGCATTTCAATTCGCTGTATATGATTTGCCCAAATGTCGGTCCAGTTTTCCTTCATCCCGGCATGAAACATCCCTTCGACGTGGCCGGCGGCCACTCGCACATCGTCGACTACATGGGAAGCGTGGTTTCCTACTCGCCCTCCGGCTACAACACGGCGGTTGCCGCGACAATCGATGTCGAAGCCCTGCGCCAGTTCCGGGTGAGAAACCTGAACAGCAATTGGATCAAAGACTTGCGTACTGAAATCTTTCGGACAATGTATGACCAATCTATCCATCCCAAGAACCTGTGGATGAAGAAGGATCCGGAGAAGCACGAGAAGGTCGACCAGTATTATCGTGACAATATCCGGCGCCTGATCGAGCGCGGGACATTCACGGCCCCAGCACATGACTTCCCCGGCTGTTCTTACAAGTCGGCATCAACAGATCCCGAACAGGATAAGTGGGAGAACATCAAACAACTCTGGAATGACCCACAGAAGCGTTAAAGGCAATTGAGATCAGCCATGGGCTCGAACCTGCCTAATTCGCGGCCAGACGAAAAGGAGATGGCGGTATGACTAGTGCCATCGAACAGGTCTTTTCGTCATTGAAGGGACAGTTCAGGGGGGACTTGGTGCGTCCCGGAGACGACGACTACGTTCGGGCCCGAACTGTTTGGAATGGCATGGTGGCTCGCAGTCCTGGCCTGATCGCGCGCTGCGCCGACGTCGCTGATGTGCAAGCCGCAGTCCGGGCAGCGACAGCGGCCGATGTGCTCACCGCCGTGCGCTGCGGAGGTCATAGCCTTGCGGGCTTCAGCACCTGCGACGATGGAATGGTCATCGACCTGTCGAGAATGCGACAGGTGACCGTCGACCCGGAAGCTCGTCGAAGCTGCTTCGCTGGAGGCTGCTTGCTCGGCTCGGTTGACGTCGCCACTCAGAAGGACGGACTTGCTTTCCCTTCGGGCGTCGTTTCTCATACGGGCGCATCCGGGCTGGTCTTGGGCGGCGGCTTTGGATGGCTCACGCGGCTCTTCGGACTCTCCTGTGACAACGTCGAAGGCTTTACCTTGGTGACCGCGGACGGTTCTATTGCGCGGGCCAGCTCGAGAGTAAACGCAGACTT
>JABCYV010000090.1 GCA_013290025.1 Acidobacteriota bacterium | reverse complement strand
AGGCCCGGCAAAGGTCTGCTCCAGTCCCGGTTCCTTGAACGCGGTGGTGAAAGAGAACCGGAGACGGGTGCCGGAAAATGTTTGACCGCCGCGCAGCGCTAGAAGAGTGAGAGCCACCCGTGGCACGCCGGTATTGCCGAAATCGCTGTTGTGCACAAAACGCGCCCCGGCAATCGCAGACAAACGTCCAAGAGTGACTTGTTGTTGCGCAAAAACATCATCATTCCAGCGTTGGCCATGGGTCGGCGGAGGGAAATTCACATCTCCGATGAAGCCGTTTTCATCCTCGACGCGAAAGCCTACGGTGGTGTGCGCCCAGTCGCGCTCCAGGTAGTCGCCCTGGTATTCGAATCCGGCGCGATTGACGTGGTCGACCTCATGCGATGCGAAGTCACCGATGCGATCCGGATCGCCTGTCAAGTTCAGCTCCGTGTACTGGTAGTTGTACGCGAACCCGGTGAATTGGTGTTGCCACCCGGACGGCCCGACAACCGTGAGTTGCAAGCTTCCGAGCAGATTGTTGAGTTGAGACCACTCGCTGGGATCGGCTGGCTGAAGCGGTTGTCCGTTGAAGTTCCAAGCGCCGGGCACGCCGGTATGGCTGTTGGACTGACGGACGCGAAAGCGCAGAGACATGCTGTCGCTGAGCGCAACTCCAACATTGGCGCCCTTCAACGAATCAGAGTAAGCGTCATTAATCCCTTGGCCGCCTGTGTTGAACTGATCGCCGAACAGGTCGTAGTCGAAGGCGCCGCGGGCTCCAGATAGGGAAGCGTAGCCATTCGCGGTTTCGAAGTTTCCTCCATCCGCTCCAAGTCGCAGTTCGGGGACCCGAGTGCTTCCGGTTCGGGTCCAGATCTGGACTACGCTGGTCATGGCGTCGGAGCCGTAGAGAGTGCTTTGGGCGCCGCGCATGAATTCCAAGCGGTCGGCTTGGGTCACAGGAAGGTTTCCGAAATCGAAGGTTCTACCGGGAACGTTAATGGTGACGCCATCCACGATTACTTTGTTGTAATCGGAGTCGCCGCCGCGTACGAAGAGTGACGAGACTCCACCACGTTGCCCTGAGGTACTAACGACCGCGCCCGGCAAAAAGCGCAAGGCATCATTGGCCGCGATGGGCCTCATAACTTCCAGTTGTGTGCCGGTAAGACTTGCCACGCTCGCACCTGAGGTCTGGCTAGAAACCGGGCTGCGGGTGGCAGTGACGACGACGGTTTCTGCGGCGGGCGCCAACTGGAGTCGCACGGTGAAGAGATCCTGGGAAGTCGGCGCGTCCATGGCTTGAGCCCCGAAACCTGCGGCCAACACTCGCATGCTAAGCGGACCGCTTGGGACGTTGCGGAAAACGGCCAGGCCCTCCGCGGAAGTAGTTTCGACCGCAGCTGGGATCCCACTGTCGTTCGGCAGCAATTCGACCTGCGCGCCGAAAACAGCGGCGGATTGGGGATCCACGACTTTGATTCTTAGTTCGGCGGCCGAAGCTGCCACCGATAGAACAACCAGGCAAGCGAAACCCTGAGAAAACCGCATGCACTCCTCCTTTGTCACGCGCAAGGGGTTGGTGTGGACGGTTCGCGCCGGTCTCCTGGCTTCGCGAGTAAGGACAAGATTAACTGTCCGACTTCCGCAACCGGCCTTCCCAGGAATTACCCAGTGGCCGGCTGCAAATTTCCTCGCTTACAGTTGCGCGGCAGCGCGGGATTCTCACCCGCTTCCCTCCCCGTCAAGGCTGACAAGGATGCGCAAACCAAAGAAGTTGTAAAAGAGCTGAACTGGATCGTTGGCAAAATCTACTCGCTCGCTACTGTGAAAGTCAATCTGTTACTGCAAATGTCAACGTCCTCAACAACCACGAAGGGCACAAAGGAGCACGAAGGAGGACGCTCAGGATTCACCCCTTCGTGTAACTTCGTGTCCTTTGTAGCTGTTGAATTTAGGACTGCCTCTGCAGTGGAATGTGAGTGCGAGAAGCCTTTATCAGTTCTAAGGATTCGCCCGTCATAGAGAAATCGGGAACTCCTCACTTCCGACCTTCCCGACATTCTCCTCTGCAAATTCGCGTACTCGGTCGAGCGCCGCTTGCAACTCCTGATGAAATCGTTCCCGCTGCGTGGAATCTGAATCCCACGGAACGGATGTCTGCCGGCTAACGCGCATGAGTGCCCGCGAAAACGGTTTCGGAATCATGACTCGGTCCCAGGTGTTTAAAACCCAGGCATTTTCCACCGCGATGTGAAATACCGCCATCGGTGCCCCAGTGGATCGCGCTAGCAGCACTGGCCCGGGCTTGGCTACAAAGCGCGGACCGCGCGGACCGTCAATGGTGAACCCTACCGTTGCGCCTTGCTCAACAGCACGCCGCATGCCGAGCACAGCACGTACCGCCCCGCGGCTGCTGGATCCGTGCACCTTTACGAAGCCAAATTTGCGGATGATGCGGCCAGTCCATTCGCCATCGAAACTATCGCTACTCAGGACCCGGATCTGGCGGTTGCGCCAGGCATACATGGCTGGAAAGATGCAGCTATGCCAGAATGAAAAAATGACTGGCCGTGCCTCCAGGCTGCCGGGGCTGCCTTTCTCATAGGACACTGCCAATCGCAGAGTCGGTCCGATCAGGCGGATCACTAGAAACCCGGCCCATGTGATCATCCATAACAAAAGTCTCTGCTTTACGGTAAATTGCTGTTCCGGAGCGGACGTTTCGCCAGAGACGGCCGATGTTGGTGCGGCACTCACGCCGTTATTGTACCGTTGGGCGGAGTCATGGGCAGCGTGTCTGCCGGCGACTCCAGCCTTCTTCAGAATCAGATTCGGGCTGACCTACTTCACAGCGTGTGTAGATACGCTAGAAGATCCTCGACTTGCCGCTGGTTCAGCACTTGTCCAAAGCCGGGCATGTTGTTCCGGCCGTAACGAACAATCTCGACCACGCGATCATCATTTGCTGGCAGTCCGCTCTGCGAAAGAAACTGCTTTTTGAAAACGCCTCTCATGCTCGGGCCCTTTTTGCCACGTGAGGAATAAGGCGCGTGACAGCGGTCGCAAAGATCGTCGTAGACACGCCGTCCGGCGGCCTGCTGAGGATTAAGCCCGAGTTGAGCGTCACTCTTACGCAGCTCGACGTCGCACGCGGCGGATAGAGACAAGGCTGCGACGGAGGCAAAGAGGCAGAGAGCTGATTTCAAATTGAAGATTTCAGGGTTCCTAAAACATGTCTTCATTCGGCTCCCAAAAGCATGGCCATCTCATCCGACGTACAATAATAGAGCAGTGATGGCGAATGCGGACAAACGCGTCGTGAAGAAAGCAGGGGTCGACAGGCAAATCTCGGTAAAACGAATTTATGAGAAGGCCCTGCGCGCCGACGGTACACGAGTACTCGTCGATCGATTGTGGCCGCGGGGAGTGAACAAGGACCGGGCGGCGCTGCACGCATGGCTCCGTGATCTGGCGCCATCGGACGCCCTGCGGCAATGGTTTCACGCACATCCTGAAGCCTGGCTGGCGTTCCGCAAACGCTACCTCAAAGAGCTGGCTGGCCCCCAGTCAGCGGACGAGCTTGGCGAACTTTATCGGCTGGCTGGCAAGCAAAAGAAGTTGACCCTTTTGTTTGCATCGAAGAACGAACGCTACAACAATGCAGTAGTGCTCAAAGATCTGCTGGAAGGGATGCGAAAACCACCGACCGGCACGGGGCCCGGAGCAGTGCGCGCAGCGCGGGAGCGCCACGCCAAGCGGATGCCAAGCTGAAGCTAGGACCCTGGCACGACTCTACTTGCGCGACTTCTTCGCTGCCCCATCGCTCACGATCTCTCCTACGATGCCGTCAATTGCATCGAGTACGCGCTTCATGGGCAGGTTGAAATTGTTGGAGAGGATGGCAAATGCTACCTGCTCACCCTGATCCGTGGTGACGTAACCGGAGAGCGTTTTGACCCCGCCGAGTGAACCTGTTTTTCCGTAAATCCGTGCCTGGGCAGGGATACTTTTGAAGCGGTCAGAAAGCGAGCCATCCACTCCGGCAACCGGGAGCGTGTCGCGGAAGCTCGCGCCCCAGGGCTGCGCCGCCGCGTAAGTCAGCAACTGCACGATGGCGTGAGGCGTCACCAGATTCTGGCGCGACAGTCCTGAGCCATCGTAGAAGAGGTACTGATCACCGGGAATGCCTGCCTGATTCAGAAAGCCGCGCAGGACTTCGAGGCCGCCTTCGACGGTTCCTGCCGTGCCTTTTTCCCGTCCCAACAGACGCAACAGGATTTCCGCATGTAGGTTCTGGCTCACCTTGTTGATGACCCGCACGTCTTCGATAAGAGGTTTCGACTGGTAACTGGCCAGCACCAGGGGCTGGTTCTGCAGAGCGCGCGCGGGTTCGTCGCCACCCCTAGCGGGCGCTAGCGTAGTAACCGTGAATGTAGAAAGGCTCGCCAGCTCGGTATGACGAGTACGCTCTTTGCCATAAACGGCGACGCCGCGGGCTTCCAGCAACTGACGGAAGAGGTTGGCGGCGAATTCCGCTGGGTCTTCGATGGCGACAGCTTCATTGGCGCCGGGGTCATCCAACGGCATGTTGCCCCACAGAGTAAGCACGATCGAACCGGGTTCGCGGTTGATGAAAATCTTGCGGCCGGTGCCCGCAGGCGTTGTGATGAGACGATTGTCGATGCGATAGTAATCGCCGAACGGCGAAAGGCTCACGAAGGCGCGGTCCCCGGCACGATCTGCGGGCAGGATGCTCACGAAAACCACATTGTCGTTGATGGTAAGCGCGGAAACCGGAGCTCCATCAGCCCAGACCAGATCATCCTGGCTCCAGCCTTCGCCGTAGCGTTCGAAGGCGAAGTAGGAGTCGTCGGCAATGATGTCACCATCTACGTACTTCACGCCTTTCTGCACTAGCTCATCCGCGAGCTGTTCCAGCACCTGGATGGGATGATTGCTTCGTTCTGTGCGCAGTGCGTAGGGCAATTCACGGCCCGAAAGATTAGGGTCACCGCGTCCCACCAGCACCAGATCACCGGTGAGGCGTCCATGTTTGTCGAGCGTGCCGTTGGTTTCGACCGTGGTGCGGAAGTTGTAATCTGGTCCGATCAGCGCAAGGGCCGCCGCCGTGGTGAACAGCTTGGTATTGGAAGCAGGGGTAAACAGCTTTTCGGAGTTCTTCGCGTAAAGAACTCTCCCGCTTGAGAGGGATACTACGTCAATCCCCCAGAAACCCCGAATAAGATCGGGCGCAGCAAGGATCGTATCGATACGGTCAGCAAGAGATTTGTGTGAGGCCGCTTGCAGTTGCGTCGCTAGCAACAGGCATAGAACGATCGCTAAGTGCGCGCGCTTGTGACGCATACAACCGTTCATTGTAGCACCGCAAAGGGTGCAACAAGAGAGTAACTGTTTAGCGGCCTGATTTAGAATCACCCGCATGCGGCCTGTGTTCGAGTGGCATCTGCGTTCGCGCGCGGTGCAGCTGGGAAGGCGCACGCTCATTATGGGCGTGGTTAACGTGACTCCCGACTCCTTTTCGGATGGCGGGATACACTTCGATCGCGACCGCGCTGTCGAGCATGCGATGACACTTCTGCGCGATGGCGCCGACATCATCGATGTGGGCGGAGAGTCCACTCGGCCAGGGGCCAGCGTACTCTCCCAAACTGAAGCTGATAGCGAGACTTCCGCCTCCGATTCAACTGCGAACAAGTCCAAGCCCGCAGTTACCGAGAAAGAAGAATTGGAGCGGGTGATTCCCGTGATTGCCTCACTGAAGCAAATGCGAAGCGATGCCCTCATCTCGATTGATACCTACAAAGCCAGCGTAGCCCGTGCTGCAATAGATGCTGGGGCAGAGATTGTGAACGATGTGAGCGGTTTTCGCTGGGACCCCAAAATGGCGAAAACGCTGGCAGAGCTGAATTGTGGCGCGGTGCTGATGCATATGCGCGGACGTCCGGAGGAGTGGCGCAATCTCCCGGCGGCTGGGGATATCGTCACCTTAGTGAAGCGCGAACTTAGGGAATGGGCCGATGCCGCCACGATAGCCAAAGTGAAGCGAGAGCGCATCGTGCTGGATCCCGGATTCGGATTTGGCAAGAATCGCGAGGAAAATTACCCCTTGCTGAAGCGCTTTGAAGAGTTCCATCAGCTCCGGTATCCGTTACTGGTCGGAGTTTCCCGAAAATCGTTCATTGGTCGCGCCCTGGCACGCGATGGAAAAGACGCCGCCGTCACCGACCGTCTGTACGGTACATTAGCGGCAGAAACGGCCGCCATCCTAAAAGGAGCTCACATCATTCGCACCCACGATGTGCGAGCGTGCGCGGATGCGGTGCGGATCGCAGACTTGGTGGTCAGCTAAACCGCGGTTATTCTCTGCATTCTCGCGATAGTAGATCCACTGCTTTGTGGATTGAATTTTCAGTTGCCAAGCGAGCGCCGGCGCAAATCGCATTTCTAAAATGTCTTCGCGGAATCGATGAGAATTGTCACCGGCCCGTCGTTAACCAGATCCACTTGCATCATCTCCTGAAAGCGGCCAGTTTCGCAGTGGAGGCCCATGGCGTGAATTCTTTGCACAAAATGTTCGTACAATTCGCGAGCGCGTTGTGGCGGAGCCGCCTCGTCGAAAGATGGGCGCTTGCCACGGCGGACATCTCCGAAAAGTGCGAATTGCGACACCACAAGGATTTGTCCTCCGACATCACCCGTGGCCAAGTTCATCTTCCCATTGTCATCTTCGAAGACGCGCAGCCTGGTGACTTTGTCTGCCAGATAGTTGGCATCAGCTTCAGTGTCAGTGTGGGCAACGCCGATAAATACCAGAAGGCCGCGATCAATCTTTCCCATGATCTCGCCGTTCACCGTGACTTGGGCACGCTTCACTCGTTGCACAACGGCGCGCATGAACGCAGTCTCCAGCTTTTTACCTCAGGTTTCAAGCCGGACGCCGGTATCAGGTTGCACTTCCAGACGTTGACCGGGTAACGGGCAGCGGTTAGGATTCCATTGGGACGATTCCAGGGCCTGTCCGGCTCGACGGAACTCTCCTTTACAGCAATTCGGGCGGGCCATTACACTACTCGTTCCTTTTTCAGAGTGTCGGTACGCACTTGGAGGTGGAGCTCACATGACTGGCGATGAGAAAAGAGAGAGCATCGAAAAGGTAAAACAGATTATTGCGGAGCAGTTGGGAGTGGATGAAGGCGAGGTCACGCCAAGTGCTTCCTTCGTCGATGACTTAGGAGCCGATTCGCTGGACCAGGTCGAGCTGGTGATGGCGTTAGAAGAAGCCTTCGACGTCGAGATCCCTGATGAAGATGCAGAAAAGATTCGCACCGTGCAAGACGCCATCGATTACATCGACAAGCACGCGAAGGTAAGCAAGCCATAGCCGCGAACGCGTTATGCCACGGCCAGCGGAGGACTGCCGGCGATCCTCCCAGGAGCAAAGTTGAGCCACGCCGGCGCTACAAGCGGAGCGAGGAAAAGCAATGGCAGCCGTTGACGACAAAGTAAAGCAGATCATCGTGGAACAACTGGGAGTAGACGAGGGCGAAGTCACGCCCACCGCCTCCTTCGTGGACGACCTCGGCGCCGACTCGCTCGACACTGTGGAACTAGTCATGGCCTTCGAAGAAGCCTTCGAAATTGAGATTCCCGATGAAGACGCGGAGAAAATCCGTACCGTGAAGGATGCGGTTGATTACATCGGGAAGCACGCGAAAGGCGGGAAGTAGTTGGGACGTAGGGTTGTAGTCACTGGCATTGGCCTGATTTGTGGCGTAGGCAACACGACCGAGGAAGTGTGGCGCAACCTGCTCGCGGGTAAGAGTGGCGTAGCCTCGATCACGCAGTTTGATGCATCCCAGTTCGCTTGCCGCATCGCGGCGGAAGTCAAAAATTTCGACCCTCTGAAGTTCATCGAGAAGAAAGAACTGAAGAAGATGGGCCGCTTCATCCATCTAGCAATGGCGGCCGCGGATGAAGCCATGAAAGGCTCTGGCCTCGAAGTCACACCGGACATGTCCGCCCGGATCGGTGTGCATATTGGATCCGGAATCGGTGGCTTCGATGTCATAGAGCGCGAGCACAGCAATCTGTTGAATGGCGGGCCGCGTAAAATCTCCCCGTTTTTCATTCCAGCCTCCATTGTGAATCTGGCCGCCGGACACGTCAGCATCCGCTATAACGCTAAGGGACCGAACGAAGCTACCTGCACCGCTTGTACCTCAAGTGCGCACTCGGTGGGCGACGCTTACAAAATTATCGCCCGCTGCGACGCAGACGTGATGATCGCCGGGGGCACGGAAGCCGCCATCACTCCCATGGGCGTGGGCGGATTCGCCGCTATGCGAGCGCTTTCCACGCGCAACGATGCTCCCGAAAAGGCCAGTCGCCCGTGGGATGTCGCGCGCGACGGATTCGTAATTGGTGAAGGCGCTGGCATCTTGATCCTCGAAGATCTGGAATTTGCCCGGCGGCGCGGAGCCCGGATTTTGGCTGAGATCGTGGGTTATGGCATGAGTGGAGACGCCTATCACATTACGCAACCGGCCGAGAACGGTGACGGCGCCTACCGGGTCATGCTGAACACCTTGAATGATGCCAAAATCCAACCTCAGCAGGTGAACTACATCAATGCCCACGGCACCTCAACCGACATTGGAGACAAGCTGGAAACCATCGCCATCAAGCGCGCCTTCGGCGACCACGCCTACAAGCTGGCCGTAAGCTCGACTAAGTCCATGACCGGACACCTGCTGGGCGGCGCCGGTGGACTGGAAGCTGGCATCACGGTGTTAGCCCTGCGCGATCAAACGCTCCCTCCTACCATCAACCTGGAAAATCCCGAGCCCGAGTGCGACTTGGATTACGTTGCGAACCATACCCGAAAAGCGGAGTTGGAATACGCCATGTCAAACTCCTTCGGCTTCGGGGGAACCAACGGCGCATTGCTGTTCCGGCGCTGGACAGAATAAAACCCATTTAACGGCCCACCTTTGCGAGTTTGATCTCGCTGGCACTGATCCAACCGAGGGTGCCCATCCTTCGCTTTTTTCTTGCCAAGGGTGGGAGGGCCCTCCCGCCCCGCCTCGTTCTGTCGATAAGAGAGCTAAGCGGCCCTCAGTGAAGTGTCGGTTTTCAAGCACGGTGTAAGAGCAAACCAGCAGCGCCAGCACACGCGATAAGAACTGGTTCGGGTACTTTATAGCGACACAGAATGGCAAGGCTTAGCAAACAGATCAGAATTGTAGGCAGATCGTAAACCGAGCGTCGCGCCAGCACGATCACCGCCCCCGCAATCGCCCCTGTCGCCGCAGCGGTGACGCCTCGCACGAAAGCATTCAGCTGAGGATTCTTGGCCCACCGCTTGTACGAAGGTGCGAGCAAAACAACCACCAGGTAAACCGGCAGGAAAATGCCCAGGGCAGCCGCGGTCGCTCCTGACGCACCCGCCACAATGTAGCCAATGAAGGCAACTGTGATCACGACCGGTCCCGGCGTGATCATCGCCACCGCCACTGCATCGACGAACTGATGGTCGGTGAGCCAATGATGTCCTTGTACTACTCCACCGTAGAGAAATGGCACGACAGCGAGTCCACTCCCGAACACAAACATTCCAGCCTTTGCGAAATAAAGAAAAATCTGCGACGGAGTGATGCTGCTCGCTCCGACCGTCCCTAGCGAGAACACCAGCGAGACAGTAGTTCTGGCCTGAGCGGGTGCCGGAAAAGCCTTGACTATCAGAGTGACGACACCGCCCAATAAAAACAGCCAGATGATCTCCCGCGAAGTCCACGCGGTTGAGACCGCCAGCACCGCGAAGATGCCCCACAACAACTTGTCTTTCCCGAGCGTAAGCTTGGTAAGCTTAAACGCCGAGCGCGCGATGATCCCGATCACGGCTGCGCCAATTCCATAGAACATTCCCTGCATCCAAGGCAGTCCCCCGAAGCGAACGTAGGCGGCCGAGAGACCCAACACCATCAGAAACGATGGCAAGATAAAGGCGACCCCGACGGCGGTAGCTCCCAGCACGCCAGCGCGAATGTAGCCGAGGTAAATCGCAAGTTGAGCGGCCAGAGGACCCGGCGCTAGTTGCGCCAGAGCCAGCCCCTCAAGATAGTCCTCCTTGCTGATCCAGCCGCGTTCGTCAACTAGGTCCTGCTGCATGTGCCCCGCAAGAGCGATAGGGCCTCCGAAGCCGACCGTTCCGAGCCATAGAAAATAGCCGACGAAACGAGGTAGAGGGGCTCGTGCTGGCAAGTGCACTGCTGGGCGAGGCTCGGTGTCCGGCTTCATTTTGCGGAATTGGTGAGATCCAACGCGCTTCGCAGTCCCTTCGCCAGTTTCAGCGCGTCGTCATTTGCCCAAAAGTGCATAAAGAACAGGCGCGGTTCCTCTGTCAGCATGTGGTTATGTAGAGCAGTCACAGCGATGCCATTCTGTCGCAAGGCTTTGATCACCGGATTGACTTCACTGCCGAGCAGGACGAAATCTCCCGTAATCGCTGCTTTCCCGTTGCCTGTCGGTTGGAAATTCAAGGCAGTGGCCACGCCCATCGATGGCGGAACTGTCATACCCGAGTCGGTAATTGTCTCCGCTCTCGGCACTCCGATCTGAAGAACTCCACCATTGACTTTCCCGGTATGCCCGAGAACCTGCTCAACCTGCTTCTGGTCAAAGCCAAGTTCGACCGCCGGTTGGGCTACAGGAGAAGCGTCTGGACCGGGAGTTTTAGTCAATGCCACCGCGTCGTGGATGGCCTTCGCCATACGCACCGCGTCGCCATGGCCGGCAATGTGCACGTACATCACATGTGGCGACTCCCCAATCAGGTGATTGTGTACAGCGGATTCTTGTATGCCGCCTTCTTGAAGTTTCGTCATTACGGGCTCAACTTCATCCTCGGTGAGAACCAAGTCGCCCATGACCATCGCTCCGCCGCTATCTTGCTTGAAGGCTGCCCACGAACCTAAAGCGAGTCCCGCCTTGATTTCGACACTATCGAGTACGACATGCAGGTCTTTCCTCGGCATACCGAACCTGATCACACCGCTGGGCAATATCTGTCCCGGACGGCCCATCGCCTCCTCGACCTGCTTCCAGTTGCTCGCAGTAGCATTCGCGGGAGCGGAACTGGTGGTCTGCGCTGTCGCCACAGTTTCGCAATACAGGGACGCTATCGTGATAAGCGCCGTTAGAAAGATCTTTAAGATTCGGACTGACAGGTTTCCTTGCACAACCATCTTAAGCATGATCACAGTCTCCCGTTTCCTAGGCTGCAAAACTTAACCGAACGCCCGACCCATGCCTCTCGGCTTTCTCGTATACGAAGGCAGCCGCAGCCACGTCTTGCAGCGCCATTCCAGTGCTGTCGAAGACGATGATCTCCTTGTCCGATTCGCGGCCCGGCTTCTTTCCGGCTACAACATCACCCAGCTCCGCGTGCACATTTGCTTGGGTCACGACGCCCGCGTCCAATGCATGATGCAAGTCTCCCATCACCGCACACTGTTCGAGGATGTCGCATACGATCTTGCTCTTTGCCAACAGGCTTGGGTGGAGTTCTTGTTTTTCAGGGTTGTCCGCGCCGACGGCGGAAATGAACGTTCCGGGTGACACATCGTCGGAGCCCAGCAAGGGCTGACGTGACGGAGTGCACGTCACACAAATGTCACTTTGCCGCACAGCGGCGGCGAGATCAGCCACCGCCGTCACCGGGATTTTCACATCCAATGCCAGTTCATGCGCAAATCGCAACGCTTGGTCTCCGCTCTTGTCGTAAGCGAACACAGCTTGGAGCTGGAACACGCGGGAGAGTGCCTTCAGCTGAACACGCCCTTGATTACCGCAACCGCAAATGGTGACGGTCCGCGAATTCAGGCGCGCCAGGTATTTCGCCGCCACAGCCGTCGCCGCACCAGTCCGCAGTGACGTGATTTCGCGGGAGTCCATCACCGCCAGTGGGATTCCCTTTTCAGCATCGCAGAGAACGATTACTCCCTGAATTGCGGCTAGCCCGAATCGGGTGCTATTCTCCGGGAAATTTCCATTCACCTTCGCGCCGAAATACGACCGATCAAGTTCCAGCAACCCTGCTTTCACGTGAAACCCGCCGCCTGGCGTGTTCATGCTCAAAACCGCCGGTGGAACTGCCTTGCCCTTTCCATACAAGCAGAATGCGTGTTCCACTGCCCCGATGCACTCATCAACGGTCAGCAAGTTTTGAACCTCACGTGACGTTAGTATCAGGATTTCTTCCGATTTCATGCGACTCTACCTGCCCGAGAGACAGTCTCCTCCAAGAGTGCGCAGAGATTGGAACCCGGTGTAGCCTCGACAGGCTTTTCACCACGCCGAAAAATGCGTGCAGCATTCGGCCCCTTCAACGTAACCGTACTGTCCTCTACTCGCAGAATCGACCCCTCCCGCAAGCCGACGACAAGCTCTTCGTTCTCTTCGAGGAACTGCATGATCCGTTCCTCTTGTGTCTCCCCCATGTGCGTGGACGAGGGGTCAGGGTCCAGGTAATGCGGACTGATCTGGAATGGAACCAGGCCCAAAGCCTCAAAGGATGGAGGCTGCACTGCGGGCATGTCCTTGGTCGTTTTCAGAGTCGGACAAGCCACAATGGAGCCGGCGCTCGATCCAATGTAAGACACGCCTACTGCTACGCTCCGCCTGATCGGGACCAGCAGGTTGTGGTCATAGAGTCCCTTGAGCAGCCGGAACGTATTGCCACCGCCAACAAAGATCACATCCGCTTCGTCGACAGCCCGCGGCATATTGGAAAGATCGTGGATTGATGTGAGTGAGAGTCCCATGTCGCGAAAGCGTTCTTGGGCCTTCGCCGCGTAGGCGCGGCGGTCATGGACTGCGAACGGAACGAATACGACCCTAGTCCGGCTGCCAACAAAGTCTCGAATTTCTTTTTCCGCGTGGTCCAAATAACCGCCACCATGCAGGGTCGAGTTACTGATGAGCAATAGCCTCCTGATAGCGTCAGTATTCATCACTGCACCTTCAGAGTCCCGAGTGACTCATACAAACCTTCGATCAGATCCATCCCGCGCTTTAGCAGTTCATCATCTGGCAGGTCCTGCTTCGCCCAGCCGTTCAGCACTCTGTCCAGTCCCTGTCCTTCAACACGACCGAATTTCTCGTCGCCGAGGTCGGCATCGTGAATAATCTGTGCGATCCTCTTCACTTTGCTGTCTCTGACAGCAAATTGCTTGCACAGTGTCTCGAATGTGCAGTCCTCTCCGCGATGGCCGAAACCCTGGGTACAGAACATGTCGAAGGGCATAGCGTCGGGGTGCAGGTTCGGCTCCGTACCAAAAACGAATCGTGCCTTCAGATCAATGAACCGTCGTATCAGCCACGCCGACGACACCCGGTCGATTCCCGGACGAGGCCGCGTCATCCACAGACGGTTGAGGTATTCGCCGGACTTTTGTTTGCGGTTTTTACCGGGCGTTGCTTTTTCAGAGTCGTCGGCGTGAGCCAGTAAGTTCTCAAGCCGGACGCGTAAGGGGCTCTCAAAAAAGTCGATGTCTGTAATTTCGAGAAATCGACGCCGAATCCCATTCACCCGCGCTGTGGACTTCCGAGCCGTAGGCAGTGCTAAGAGCCGCTTTGCCTCGTGCATCAGTTTCTGGTAGTCACGTGAGCGAGCTTCCACAAAGAGCCGCTTCAATTGTTCCGTCGGTAGATCATCAAAACTCTGTACCTGAACAACGGACGCGTGGCCCTTGTAGCTACGAATTGCCGCCGCAAGCCACTCCATGCGTTCTTGGTTCGTAGCAGAATTAGGGAGAACGTACCCTGAGCTGCGCAGAGCCAGCATTCCGTATCTCCGCAACTTGCGCCATATCGCAACCCGCTGACTGGAATTCCTTGCTGGAAGGCTAAAGACTAGCAGCAGCCAGGGCATTTGGTTGGCGGTCGCGGTTACAGTCATTACTTATATGTTATAGATATAACACACGTCATGCAACACTAAATACCTGCAGGAATGGAGTGGCCGGACAAGCCCCGGGTGCTGCGGCTTTGTGGTGGTTGGATACGTGGTCACGCCGAATAACATTCACCTGCCAGTTCCTCAGAAACTTTAGCCCTGGCAAGAGCCGATGCTCACTCGTCGGTGCATTCCTGGTAATGACACCTTGGTACCCAGGGATTGACCTTCTAACCCTTTGCCAACCTGGAAAGCGCAGCCCAGAATAGGGTTTTCAAGGCAATCGCCACGCTCATGAACAAATCCCTTGGAACTACCCTGACGCCTATCCCTCCCAGCAAGAAGGCGTCGGCCCGGGTGGCTTTGGTTGGCCTCAAAGAACCCGCCAGGATGATCCTGTCGGATTGCTTCCGCCAATTCGGCGTTGAAACCGTCGTGATGACGGCCAACGTGCCGGAACGCTTGAAGAAGGAGAAGTTTGAAGCCTGCGTGTTGAAGTTAGGTCCCGACGCAGAGGCGGCCATGGAATCGGCCCGCACTTCGGCCTCGAACAGCCGCATGGTGATTTATGGTTTGGGCGGCAACGCGCAGGAAGCGATGCGCTACTCCAAGTATGGAATCAACGCGGTTTTCCATGAACCCCTGGAACGGCCGGCGGCACTGAAACTGGTGCGGGCCACGCAAATGCTGGTGTTGCATGAGTTTCATCGCTACGTGCGGATTCCAGTGATTACGGAGATTTCTATCGTGACCGCTGACAGTCGCCGCTTCACTGCGACCAGCCAGGAGATCAGCTCTGGCGGAATGTCAATGAAAAGCGCGGAAGATGTCTCCGTGGGGACCAACGTGGAAATCTCTTTCGCGCTGCTTACGTTGCCTCGCACCTGGGTGCGCAGCACCGTGACCTGGCGCAAACCTGACAAAACCTTCGGTGTTCGCTATGACCCTCAAGATGATCGGCGGGTGCGGATCAAAGAGTGGATCGACGCGTACTTGGAAAGCTGAAGCGTTCACCAAACTCCGCTCCGAGACAGCTTTACGCGCCAGAAGGTAGAATTAAGCCACGAACATGGCTGGCGCTCCCCAACTTGTGCAGATTGCCCTCGGACCTCCCATTCGGCAGCCGAAGCCGGAATGGCTGAGAGCCAAAGCCCCGACCGGCGAGAACTTCCATAATCTCAAGAAGCTGGCTCGAAGCTTCGCACTGCACACGGTCTGTGAATCAGCGCAGTGTCCCAACATCGGCGAGTGCTGGAATCAGGGCACCGCCACGTTCATGCTGCTGGGTGACATCTGTACCCGCCGCTGCGGTTTCTGCGCGGTGCCCAAGGGTAGGCCGGCAGCTATTGATTGGGGCGAGCCGCGCCGCGTCGCCGAGGCCGTCGCCACGCTCGGATTGAAACACGCGGTTGTAACTAGCGTGAATCGCGATGACGACAATTTCGGCGGGGCCCGCATTTTTGCCGAAACCATCCGCGAGATTCGAGAATTGTCCCCGAGCTGTCGCATCGAGGTCTTGATCCCAGATTTCCAGGGCCTCGACGACGCGTTGCGGATTGTCCTTCAAGCCAAGCCGGACGTGCTGAATCACAACACGGAAACCGTTCCGCGCCTTTACCGCGTAGTGCGGTCGGGCGCCCGTTATGAGCGCACTTTACGACTTTTGGAGTGTGCCAAGAAATTCTCCCCCGGAATGGTGACTAAATCTGGAGTCATGGTCGGGCTTGGCGAGACGTTCTCCGAACTGGTAGAGGTTTTCCGCGATCTCGGATCGCGCGGTGTGGACATCTTGACGGTCGGGCAGTATTTGCGGCCGTCGCGCGACCATTTACCCATCGCCCGCTTCTACTGCCCGGACGAATTCCGTGCACTGAAAGATGAAGCTTTGCGCTTCGGCTTCCGGCATGTGGAATCAGGGCCACTGGTGCGATCCAGCTATCATGCGCACGAGCAGGCTGAGGCTACTTCGCCGGGTGCCCATGCTCAAGTTTGCTAAGACCGACTGACCATGACTCGGGAATCTTTCGCGGGAAAATCCGGGGTTCAAAAAACTTTAAGCTGGATCGTCAGATATTTCTTGGGATTCTCGCGCACGGCTTTGACCAGTTCCCGGCTCTCGACCAACAACTGGTTTGCGTTGTTGAAGATTGCGGGGTCTCTCAGAAACATTCCTGCCGAGCCTTCTCCCGCTTCCAGGCGATCGGTAATCGCTGAAAGTTTATTGATCGTGTCCTGCAGCTTGTTGGCAAAGTCCGGGTCTTTGGTCAACTTGCCCAGGGCGCCCTTGCCCGCGTTCACATCGTCGGTAAGTTTCTTGACATTAGCAATAGTGTCACTAGCACTGTTGTAGAGTGCGGGATCCTTCAGGAATTTCCCCGCCGTCCCCTTACCTGCGTTCAGGTCGTTGATGATTGTATTTACATCGTCAACCGCGGTGTTGGCCTTGCGATACAGTTCATCATCTGAAACCAGCTTGCCCAACGTGCCGTTG
The DNA here is from genome assembly GCA_013290025.1 of Acidobacteriota bacterium. GTDB lineage: Bacteria > Acidobacteriota > Terriglobia > Terriglobales > Acidobacteriaceae > JABCYV01. Next base: position 2,345 of record JABCYV010000090.1, on the reverse strand, counting down.
CCCTCGGTAACTTCGTTGACCAGCTTCTGAAATTCGCTAACCGTCGTGTTCAATCGGTTGTAAAGGCTGGGATCATAGATCAGCTTGCCCACCGAACCATTGCCGCTCTCCACAAAGGTGACGATGCGATCGAGGCGTTTGATCAACGAATCCAGGTTCTGTAGAGAACCCTGGCTGGCGCGCACGACGTCCTGAAAATCGGGAACGCTGCGGCTGGACAAAATTGTCCCGTCTTGGACTTCACCCGCTTTGGCCTGTGAACTGTCGATATCGATATAAGTTTCACCTAGTACTCCGGCAGTGGAAAGCAGAGTCACAGAATCTTTATGGAGATTAAAGTGATACTTTGTGCTTACTTTCATCGTAACTTCGACCGGAGTCAGGAGCTTGTCCCTGTCGGGCACAATCTGGATGGCACTGACGTTACCGATATCCACTCCGTTCAGCCGCACAGGCGCCCCCACGCGCAGGCCGCCAGCGTTGTCAAAGTATGATTTTAGTTTAATCTTCGGAGTGAGGAACCCGCCCGTGCCGCTCATTAAGAAAATCAAAACGCCGAGCGTAATGCTGGCGATTAGTACCGTGATTCCAACCTTCAGTTGTGACCACTTCAACTGCTTCTGGCTAGGCAATCATTCCCCCAAGCAGCGCCATTCCAGGCAATCTCCACGGTGAAACCCAAGCACAAGTAGATTTTTGGCATCATACCAGACCGTCGGCCTCGGATTCACGTCAGACACGGTGTGGCTGCAGCGTCCTGATCAGAAAAAAGGCCAGCAAATAGGCCAGGGCTCCGCAAGCCAGCGTAACGTTGAGGCCGAACTGGATGGCAATCACCATGGCGAGAACCGAACCCAGCACGCTGGAGGCGGCGTTCATGGCCCACGCCCACTCCACAGAATTCTCATTGGCATCACTCGTCTCCGGTACTGAAATGCGTACCAGTGCGCGAAGGCCAGTAGGGAATGGCATTCCCATGGCAAACCCTAACGGCACCAGGAGCACGGCACTTACCAGCAGCTTAAGTACAAACGGAAGCCCGACTAGCCGGTTCAGGAGTGCCGGCATGATGAGCACGTAGAGTAGCAGCGATGCCACGATAAGCATCAGAGGCAGGCGCACGCGCAGGACGTTGTCCAGCCACCAGCGGGATACCAGGCTGCCTGCACCGCTGGAAAGAAGAAGCAAGAACACAACCACGGTCAGAGCGTATGTGGGATGACCCAGAAATAAAACGAAGCGCTGGATGAACGCAATCTCCGCCAGAATGTATCCCAACCCGACGACAATGAAGTACAAGAGTCGGGTGGCGCGTTGTTGTCTGCGTCCGCGCCGCATCGCCAGCGGGACCACCAGGAAGGCGAGCACTGCAACTAAGGAAATGAGCAACACCGTTCCCAGCACCGCTACGCCCAAGTTTACTTTCCAGTCGATGCCTTGCTGCGATTCTCCCTGACCCATGATCTGGCCAATTTTCATGGTAAAGAAAAAGAAGGGTGCATTGTCGTTCACCGGTGAGACATTGTATGGGTAGTGCTGCGCGAAACCGTAGGGGTCATTGCTCGCGATCAGGGTTGAAAACGCATTCGTTCCGGGCGCGGACGGCAAGTACTGCGCTACCAGCGGAGGATTGTGGCTGAGATCAGATTGAACTGCTTGTTCTTCCTCGATCGTAAACGCACTCTTTTTCGCCAAAACCGCAACCGGGATTCCGTCTTCATCCAGATCGCCCTGGGAGACCACAATGAAGTGCCTCGCAGGATTCTCGATGCCCAAGGTATGGAGAGCTTGCATGGCGACCGAGACCACGCGTAAAGCTTCGCGTGGCTGCCGGAATTCCCACCGCGTGATGGCGATCAGCCCGTCGGGCCTCAGGTGCTCGAAATATTCGCGGAACGCTTCGACTGTATAGAGGCTATTTTCACTGAGGGCGAATGCCCCCGCCGCCGTGGACGCCCAAGTGTCGACCAGGGTCATCTGCACCACGTCGTACTGCGCCTGCGAGTTGCGAATGAAAGATCTGCCGTCGGTAACGTGGATGTGTACTTCGGGAAGGTCGTACAAATGAAACGCGTAGTCGGCGTAGCGGCGGCGCATGATGGTGTTCGCAATGATGGGATTGATCTCTATACCAGTCACATTGGTGCTTCCATTGGCTACGGCGCGCAGGACGTCCACCCCGCCGCCTGGCCCGATGATGGCATAGTCGCCGCGGGGTCGGAGGACATTAGCCAAGGCCGGCGGCGCCGACATTAAGTCTTGCTGCCACACCGTACCCTGCCAGTGTTTCGGATCCACATTCATAATGGACGTGGACGCATCCGCGTCGATCACTATGGTTTTTG
>JABCYV010000089.1 GCA_013290025.1 Acidobacteriota bacterium | reverse complement strand
CTTTCGGGCCACCGTTGAGGCTGGCAATTTCTGCCTCAATCCGCCCGGTGACGTCGGGCAGCGCGGGGGCGCCATCGGGCGTAGAAAACTTGATTCCGTTGTACTCGGGAGGGTTGTGGGAAGCGGTGAAGTTGATGGCTCCGTCGGTCTTTTCGTGAATCACAGCGTAAGCAATGGCTGGGGTGGGGGCGGCTTCGGCAATTATCAGCGGAGTGATGCCATGGGCGGCAAGAATCTCAGCCCCCATTGAACAGAAGGCTTCGCCCAGAAATCTGGGATCACGGCCTACAATCACGCGCGCGCCAGCCGGCTTCTGCGAAATCACGTAGCGCGCGATTCCGGTCACAGCGCGCCGCACATTGGCAAAGGTAAACTCTTCCGCCATTACAGCCCGCCATCCCGAGGTGCCGAACTTGATCTGCGCTGGCATCGTTGTCCTACCTCCAGTGTTACTCTTGGATGCGGAAAGCCGACGGCTGACCAGTGATTTTATATGACGGATAAGAAGCTGGTTCTGACTACTGCTTCATCGAGCGACGAAGCTCGAAGAATCGCACGGGCGTTAGTCGAACGGCGCCTAGCCGCCTGCGTGAATATCCTTCACCAGATTGAGTCAGTCTATCGCTGGAAAGGAAAGGTAGAAGAAGCACAGGAGTGGCTGCTCATCATCAAGACGACGGCTGCGGGTTTCGAACGGGTGCGCGATGTCATTCGAGAGCTGCACTCGTATGAGCTGCCGGAGTGCGTTTGCGTCTCGATTGAAGATGGAGGTCCGGAATATTTGAAGTGGATTGGCGAATCGGTGGGCTGAGAAGAGCTGCTCGCGTTGCGCCTGACGGCGCGGGTAAGAGTTTTGGAAGCTTGGCGGCACCCTTCGACTTCGCTCAGGGCAGGCTCTAAAAGCCGTGCCCTTCCCAATTTAATTAATGATGGGAGGCATGGAGCTCGGCGTCTCCTCGGCTGCTCCGGTTCGTACGGGCGAGGACGCCCGCGCCTACATTAAGAAGGAAGGGCTAGATCTCGTCGATCTTCTCGGGGAAGCCATCGAACGTTATTTCTGTCGTCGAGCGCGCGAAGGATCTTTTCAACCAGTTCCAGAAGCTTCTTTGGGTCCTTCTCTTCTGCTGCCAATTCACACAGTGCACGCCAGCCCATTCGAGTATTGTCGGTCACAGCTTCCCTCCTTAACTGCACGACCTAATTACTCCATTTCTCCGGCTTGCCGTTCGAGTGATACCAGCTAACGTGCAAATCCGTCACCGAAGCCCAAAGTGCCCGGACCTCAATCAGTTACGCGGCGGGAGGAAAGTGTTTGCATACCTGAACACAGGGAAAAAATCCACCGTTCGCGTAAAACTCACCAACCCCAAAGTGAAAGCGAGACAGCCAAAGGCTCAGGTTGCCTGTTTGGCTGCATTGACTCCGGGATTCGGCCGCAGCCACAGATTCAAGACGCATATACTGCGTATATGCGAAAACGACTCATCACTCCAACTCGGGAGAGCATCGCTACACACGACGAGGATTGGCTGGATGTCGAGCGCACAGCCGTGGTTGAGGTCACATCCGAAGACGAGGACTGTCCAGTCGAGTCCGCCTTCGTCTTACGAAAGGAAACACGAGGGTGGCGTGCGACAACACCGGGGCGTCAGACTATCCGGCTGCTCTTCGACGAACCACAAAAGCTGAAAACCATATCGCTGGTGTTTGAAGAAGATGAGGTTGCACGCACGCAAGAGTTTGTTCTGCGATGGTCTGCAGACGGCGGGACCTCGTTTCGAGAAATTGTGCGCCAGCAGTGGAATTTCAGCCCACCAGAGACGATACGCGAGGTCGAGAAATATGAAGTTGCGCTTTCGAACGTCACTGTACTGGAATTGATCATTGTGCCCGATATCAGTGGCGGCACCGCTCGTGCGTCGCTCAAGAACTTGCGTCTATTTTGATCTCCCGGTATGTATGCGGACTGTACACCCTGTCACGTTTGGTGCGTCTTGACCACTAGGAGTATTCTGCCAACGACTATCCTGTCCGCTTGCGGTGCTGCATGCTTCGTCCCCCGCGCGCCAAAGAAACTCCCATTGAGCGAATCTACCGCGAAGTAAACGGCGATAAAATGCCTAGTGCTGTGAAGCGCATTCTTCTGAGACCGCCTAAGCCAAAGCGCAAGCCCAGAAGCGGTTAGAGTCAAATCGCCGGCAGACTTCTCTGACAGCGGAATCCCGACATCTCGCAAAGGAGATGTTGCTTTGGATAAGAGCGAAGGGGACAGGAGAGGGCCGACCGTTTGGTCAAACCCTGTAGGCCAGCGGCTTGATGCCTTTATGGGGGAGATAGATTTCAGCCTGGCCGCGATGATGTGCCACATGAACGTACATGAGCAGCAGGATTGTCCCCGAAACACGGGGGCAATCCGGAAGTAGTGCCTCCGGATTGGTCCCGAGAAACGCGATTAGGCCAGCCCGCATAGAGTCACACATTGGACCAAGTCGCGACTCTTTGGACACCAACACGTCAAAGATCAAATCGCCATTCAACAGAGGGAACGAAATGAGTATCTCGGCACGAGCAAATGCATCTAACCCAGAAATCATGCAAAATCTTCGTGCTCTTCTTCCCTTGATGGTCATTGCCATCTCAGCGGTGAGTTGTACACCTTCGCTGTTGGCACAGACTGCAAGCTGCCCCCGTTCCGCTGGCGCTCCTGCGGAGGTCACACTACCGGACGATCCATCAGTGACGCAGGCCACGACGAGTGCTGCCGTGCATCCGTCCAGCGCCGAGGGCCAGCAAACGAAACGCATTCTTTTCATTATTCCCAACTTCCGCTCGGTCTCGGTCGATGCAAAGCTGCCGCCGCTCTCCCCTGGAGACAAGTTCAAGTTGATGCTTCAAGACAGCTTCGATTACTCGTCATTTATCTACGTAGGCATTCTTGCGGGGGTCGCCCAAGCACAGAATTCGTATCCGGCGTTTCACCAGGGTGCGGCTGGCTATGGCCGCTATTATTGGCACAGCTTCGCCGACAATGTGGGCGGAAACCTGATGACCGAGGCTATTGTGCCAACGCTTACGCATGAGGACCCTCGCTACTACACGCTGGGCCGGGGCGGGTTTCTGCGTCGTACTACCTATTCCATCTCGCGTCTGTTGGTCACCCGAACTGACAGTAATGGCCGCTCGCCCAACATCTCCGAAATCGTGGGAAACGGGGCAGCGGCCGGAATTGGAAACCTCTACTATCCCAGTCAGGACCGTACCTGGACGAAGACCGGACAGCGCTGGCTCACCCAGATCGGCCTCGACGGCGGCTCGAACTTGATTAAGGAATATTGGCCGTTCCTGAACTCAAAGCTCTTCCGTAGGAAGCGTTAGGAATGAAGTGAGAGAACTTGGGGGTTTAACACGGCTCCGGCTGTCGGAAGGAGAAGCAATGCAAAAACGCAAACTCGGAAAAAGCAATCTTGAAGTCTCAGCCCTGGGGCTCGGATGCATGGGAATGAGCTTTTCTTATGGTCCGCCTAAAGATAAGAAGGAGATGACCTCTGTTCTACATGCCGCAGTGGATCGCGGCATCACATTCTTTGACACCGCCGAAGTCTATGGCCCGTACTTGAACGAAGAACTGGTCGGCGAAGCGCTCGCTCCATATCACGGGAAAGTGGTAATAGCCACCAAGTTCGGGTGGAAGATAGACCCCAAGGCGGAGCGAGGTTTGGCTGGGCTGGACAGCCGGCCAGAGCACATTAAGGAAGTCGCCGAGGCTTCACTTAAGCGGCTCAGGGTTGATGCCATCGATCTCTACTATCAGCATCGTGTGGATCCCGAGGTCTCGATCGAAGACGTCGCGGGAGCCGTGAAGGACCTCATTCAGCAAGGCAAGGTCAAGCACTTCGGCATGTCGGAAGCAGCAGCGAAGACGATCCGTCGTGCACACAGAGTTCAGCCGGTCACCGCTGTCCAAAGCGAATACTCGCTTTGGTACCGGAATCCTGAGAAGGAAGTGCTGCCGACGCTTGAGGAACTTGGAATCGGCTTCGTTCCGTATAGCCCACTCGGCAAAGGCTTCCTTACTGGAAAAATCGACGAGAGCACTTCGTTTGATAGTACCGACTTCCGCAATCAGCTCCCGCGGTTTACACCGGAGGCTCGGAAGGCGAACCAGGCCTTGGTTGACCTGCTCGGCCAGATTGCACAACGGAAGAAAGCAACTCCTGCTCAGATTGCGCTCGCATGGTTGCTGGCGCAGAAGCCGTGGATCGTTCCAATCCCTGGCACAACTAAACTGAACCGGCTCGAAGAAAACGTCGGAGCAGTAGCAGTCGAGCTGACGCCTGACGATCTCGGTGACATCGAAGATGCCGCCTCAAAGGTCACGGTGCAAGGTGCCCGGTATCCCGAACACATTGAGCAGATGAGCAATCGCTAACCGTAAGCTCCTGTAGAATCGTCGCAATTTTTGCATGAGCAAACGGGGTGGATATGTCGGACGCACCAGACAAACGCCTGCTTGAGGCTCTGCTGGACTCCTGGGACCGCAACAACACCATCCTGCTCAACCTGCTCCGCGCCCTCCCAGATGGCGGGCTGGAGACCAGGGCGATGGAGGGCAGCCCATCCATCGCGGAGCTGTTCACACACATCCACTATGTACGACTTGTGTTGGTCTCCGAGGACACCCCTGAGTTCGCCAGAGAGCTGCCCAACGAAGAGTGGTTGGCCGAGCATGACCCTGGTCGCATCGTGGCGATGCTGAACGACAGCGCCAAGGCGGTGCGGGATGCGGTAAAGGGGAGGGTGGAGGCAGGCCGCGACATGAATCTTCACTACGACCACCCGATCCTCTTGCTCCAGCACATGCTGTGGCACGAGGGCTACCATCACGGTCAGATCAAGCTGACACTCAAGTTAACGGGCCGCCCAATGACCAATGAAGAAGCCGGTCCGGTCACGTGGGGTCTCTGGATGCGCAAGACGTCGAAGTAAGTTGATTGCAGCGGTCAACTAGGGAAGTCAAAAGGAACGGGCCAGCGCAGAGGTACTGGTTCAGGATGCCTTGGCGCTGAGGTTGAGACGCCAATAATCTAAGGAAAAAGGAGGATCGTCGACGGCGGCTTGTTGGGTAAGTTGGGCGACAAAGCGTGCGCGCAGATCTGGATCGGGCAGGCATTCCAGGTGCGTCCGGAGAATGATTGCCGGGAGAAATTCAGCGTATTGCGTTGAATCATCCAGGATGGTGAGTGCGGATTCCAGCCCGGCTTCTATGTCGACAAATCCGGCACGCTGCAAGGTATCCGCTGCGGTTTCGGCGTCGGCAAAAATCCAGGGCTCGCGAAAGTTGGCAAAGAAAGATGCATAGGGCGGCGAGGTCGCGAGTTTATTCACGCGAGTGCGAAGCTTCAGCAGATTCGGGCCTCCGCCGCACTGAGCGTGCAACCATCCTGACGGACGCAGGGCTTGGCGCAAGCTGCGAAACAAACGGTCGTGATCCGGGACCCAATGAAAGGCGGCGGTGCTGACAATACCATCGAACGCATGCTCAAAAGGAAGCGCCTGCAGGTCGGCGACGACCAAATCCACGCGCTGACCAAATTTCGGTTTCAAGTGATCACTTGCGGTGCCGATCATGTTTTGTGAGACATCCACCCCGACCACACGCCCCAGCGGCAAAGCTTGCAACAACTCGGCAGTGAGGCGTCCAGTTCCGCAGGCGGCGTCGAGCAGGAGTTCATCACCACGCAACGGGAGCCGGGACAATAGTTTCTTTCCCCAACTGAGCTGGGGTTGGGAGAGACGGTGATATTGCGAGGAATTCCATTCCCGGGATTTCATTTCAAGCCGCAGATTAATGGGAGGTTGGTTTTGTTAAGGTTCCTGCTTATTTTCATGAAGACCTCAGGGGCTAAAGCCCTTACTGCTTTCGGAGCATGTATCGCAGCGCTGAAGCGCCGCTCCACCCAAAACCGGGGTTGTCCGACCTCAGGGGCTAAAGCCCGCACTGTGCTCAGAGCAATTATCGCAGCGCTGAAGCGCTGCGCCATCCCAAACCGGGGTTGTCACGGATTAGACTCGGGGAAAGGATGTTAGCCGGAATTCCTCGTCAGTCATTCGCACGGGTGCGACATCGGATCAGTACTGCAAACGACAAGAAAACTCGCACTTGTTTCATCGAGTAACTCTCGGCAATTCGCTTGAAGCTATGGATTTTCGAGTACCAGTCAGTCTGACTTTCCCCGGCTAGCAGGGGGCACGATTCCGTTCATCCGAAGATACTCGACCATCTGTCCGTAATGATCAAAGGCGTGGGCGACGCCAAATGTGGCCAAGCGCAGGCGGGACGATTTGCTCTTCTCCGGGGTCTGCAACATGTTCTGAGTCGTCAGCGTAGCCGCGGCCTTGTGACCCAGGGCAAAGGAGTCCTTCAGGAACTTAATGATGTCGGCTTTGGTCTTCAAGTCCGCCGGACCGTTCCCGTCCTTTATGCTTTCCGGCACCTTATCTCCGGTAAGCGGAGACCATATGAAATAGTTGGACGCGGCGACATGCTTGACCTGGATGGCAAACGTGCGCACACCTTTGTAGTCGGCGCCGGGAATGTTCAGGCTTTCGGGAGAGAAGTTGTATTTATCTTCCGGCATAGCCTCGGCAACTTCCAAAATTTGCTTTTCGACACCGCTGATCTCGCGATCCACGGTTGAAGCAATGGTTGGCGCAGCCTGCTGTGACTGTTGCGCCTGAGGCGCGCTCGGGGTTGCGGCGCTGTTTGTCGCCTGTCCCTGCCCCAAGGCGGTCACGGCAAAGATGAGTACTGCCGACAGCAAGATTCGTATTTGTTTCATTTGACTCTCCTCAGTTTGCTTGAACAAAAGATGTCCGGCTGAAAGTTGAAAAACTTCAAGAGCATTACCGCCGCGAGTCGGGCGGCACCAGGTTGTTCGCGCGATAGTAGACCACAAGCTGGCCGTAGTGTTCGCCGCTGTGCTCGATGGCGAACGTCCAGATGGAGGAGTTGTGGGCCAATCGGTTGCCGAAAAACTTCGTCGTTTTGTCCAGGCCCGCATCGCCCTGCTGTTGAATCACGTTTGCTCCGTCCGCGACTGCCTGCTGCACGAACTTCACCACCTCGGCCTTGGTCTTGAAAACATCTCGCGAAGGGTTGTCGCCCTCGCCAAAGTCGGGGCCGAGGTTCGATCCGGAAATCCTGCGTATCAGGACGTAATCGAGCGCGGCGGCGTGCAGAAGATTTAGTGCAAAGGTGCGCTCGTCCTTCTGCAGCTTGAAATCGTACTTGTCTTCGGGAAAATCTTGCGCCATGGCGATGAGTTTGTTGCCGATGTCGTTCCACCTGTCCAACATCTCATCGGATCGAGAGCGCGCAGGACGCGGAGCTTGATCCTGAGTTTGGGCTTGACTTTGAAGACTGATACCGGCGGCCAGTAGGGTGAGCGCAACCACGGCGAACGCAAACCGCTTCGAAGATCGCTCCATCGTAGATTTCTCCTTCGGATTGAGGTGCTAGATTGTTTCCGCGAATAGAGCTTGCGCCTCAATGCGACGCAAGGTCATTCCTAACCACTTGACCGTCTTTCATGACAAATCGGATCCGCTCCAGTTCAGTGATGTCGGCGATCGGATCTCCGGTAACGGCGACCAGGTCAGCGAATTTTCCAGGCTCAATCGCGCCGATGCGATCCTGCCAGCCCAACATTTCCGCCGCATTAGTAGTGATAGAACGAATCACGTCAAGCGGCGGCATTCCGGCATCGTGCAAATTAACGATGGTCGCAACGCTGTTCTGCCCGCGCGTTTTTCCAGGATAGAACCAGCCCATATCCGATCCAGCCGCGAATTTCACCCCCGACTTCAACACCCGCGGAACCAGAGCAGCGTAGTGTTTTTGGTCGCGGGCATCGGCTTCGGTATTCCTCGTGCGGAAGGCGGGCGACATTACTATGCTTAGCTCATTCATTTTCATAAAAAAGCTGCCAGCAAAAGTTGGCGTCAGGTCGAAGAAGATACCCTTATCGCGCATCTGCTTGAGTTGCTCGTCGGTTACTTGATCGCCATGCTCGATAGAGTCTGCGCCGGCATCAATGGCAGTTTGAATACTGGGGGTATCGATGGCATGCACGGCGACCTTGAGTTGCTGCCGATGTGCCTCCTCGACAACCGCCCTCAGTTCAGGGACTGAGATGTCCCCGCCAACTGTCACCTTGATGACATCCACGTTATAGAAGACGTTCTGTCGTACTGCCTGCCGTGCTCGGTCGGGGCTATCTATCGGCAGAAATTCCTGTTGAAGAATCGCTTCGGCAAGCGCGGGATTCAAATTCTGAACATAGCTACCCAGCGCCATAATCTTGCGTCCGGATGCGAGGATCCTGGGGCCGGGCACGCGGCCGGCATTGATGGCATCGCGCAGCGCGGCATCGCCGTCAATACCGGAGTGTCCGAGATTGCGCACAGTAGTAAAGCCGCTCTCCAGGTCTTCGCGCGCCAGTTGCGCCCCCAGCAAGACGCGCTTAGTGGGCGACTCGGCTATTGCCAACAGCTGTGAGGGTGCAAATATGCCATTGGAGTGGCGCGCGATCTCGGCTTCCGGAGGGACAATCACATCGAGAAGCAAGTGCGTGTGGCCGTCGATCAGGCCTGGCAAAAGCGTCGCGCGACCCAGATCGATGACTTTGACGCCCGCCGGCGCATGCCCTTGCACTTGAGCAGGCGAGCCAACCTCCTTGATCTTGCCGGCTTCAATCAGCACGGCCGCAGGCGAAAGCACATTCCCAGTTCGCGGATCGAGCAGCCGCCCAGCTTTTACCAGAGTCACCGGAGCCGGAGCTTGGGCAGCGACCTGCCCACTTGAAAACAGGGTGAAAAGTGATGCGACCAACGTCAAGAAGATTCGATCTAGCTTCATTCGAGTGGCTCCCTTCAATTCGTCTTAAGCCAATTGCCGCTTGCGGCTCAATGCGAGGCAAGTTCGTTCTCGACCACCTGGCCGTTCCTCATCACGAACCGAACCTGCTCCAGTTCGGCGATGTCGGCGATCGGGTCTCCTGGCAACGGCACGAGATCAGCAAATTTCCCCGTCCCAACAACCACACCTTGCTGGTCACGTAATGTCGCGGGGCTTGGACAAAGTTCATGGCTGTCACTCTTGGTTACCGTGCGCAGCTACGGTCTTCTTGCCTGGTCATACACTTCGCGGACGGCGTTGATCAGGGTCGCCGGCTCGTCGAACTGGATGTATTCCGAGCTGTGGCGGGCGAAGATCTGTTTAGCGTTCGAAGACAGTCCGAGCCAGCGCGCCTGGGCCAGCGTGCTCTCCTGCTCATATTTGAGGTGCTCCGGCGTGTCCGGAGGCTTCCTCTCCAGGTGGCCGACACCGTGGTTTTCTGAGGTGAGCACGCGGATGGGGCGCGAGCCGAATGAGCGGCGGTGTTGTTGCAGATAGGTTTCGTCCGCCGCTGTTTGTTCCATCTCCGAAGAATAAGCGTCATACATGGCAACTTTGGTTTGCGCGATTTCCAATAGTTTGGCGTTTAATTCTGGAGACCACTCCGCTTCCGGCAAACCCCGGAAAAAAAACTGCTGAGCACAGGTCTGTGGTGGCTGGCCAGTTGCCGGCAACGGTTTGTGTTCGGCGATCAGGTTACGACAATTGCGCAAGCCGGTAGGAATCCCAGCATGTCCTCGATGTTCCTCTTCTTGCATTGACTTCGGTTCGACGTCGGTGGGATCGGCGTCAACCAATACCAGCCCCGCAACCTCGTCCATGTACAGGTCCGCAAACGTGCGCACGTTGTCGCCGCCGAAGGCGGATCCCACCAGAATGTAGGGCCCGCCGATGCCGGCATGGTGAAGCGCAGTGCTTAGCTCCTCGGCGATATGCACGCTGGTACGCGGCATGGGACCGGGATCGCTAAATCCCGTGCCGGCACGGTCATAGCTGCAGGCGCGGGTCCATTTGGCGATCTCTGGCTGCACCTTCGACCACGCGGGCGCCCAGTCTCCCCATCCGGAATCGAAAACCACGGTGGGCGAGCCCCTCCCCATGCAATAGAGATTCAGCCGAAATCCCCCTGCGTCAACGAGCTGGCCAGGCCGCGCGTAAACGATGTCCGCCGCGGGGCTGCCGCCGCTCGCTACTTGCTGGCCGGAGACGGCAACTGTGGAGATGAGCACTGCCAACAGCAAGAGCATTTGGATTTGTTTCATTCGAGTGATCCCCCTCAATTTAAAAGCTATGTCATAAATGAACCTAAGACGTCCCCCAGGGGCTAAAGCCCGCGTCTTTGCTGGCACTGGACGGCACGGCTGAAAGCCGTGCCCTTTCAAAGCTATTTATGAGATAGCCTCTAGTAATTTCGTTGCGCCAAAAGTTTGGAATTTCAAGCACCAGCCTTGTAACCGAATCACGCCCTTATCAAAATCCATGGGCCTCTATCTCCTTGGGTGTCTGCTGCACGGCGTTACGAATCTCACCGCGCCGCTGCTCGGTATCGGGCCACGACGACAGAGGCGCTAGGTGAGAATCAATCATTGGCCAGCGCCTTTTCCGCGTATTGCCGCGCCAGCTCCTTCTGTCCACCTGCCAGATACGCATCGGCGAGGCTCTCGGGCGTCGGCAGATTCGGGATAGGCTAACGTCTTAGAACGAAGCAACAGGCTGTATGCGCTACTGTTGCAAGAATGCCGGTCAGAAATACGGCGGCGAACGTCACAATCAGCAGTATGTTCGCCACCTGGAACACACGTGGGGGAGGGGATGTTAACCGGGCAAGGCGATGGCTTATAAACGAGGAAGCCGTCGCCTGCAGCAAGAACGCCTCTTCTGGATTGGCAAGTTTGGCTAACGCGGAAACCAGGTCGCCACCGCGGGCGCTCTGAATAACAGAGTCGTCACAGGAGAGCTCTCGATACAAAGCAAGGCGAGAACCGGTGATCCAGACGAGCGGATGAAACCACAGCGCGCAAAGTCCCACTTCGTGTAAAAGGCGTATTAAGTTGTCGCGCCTCCGTGCATGCGTCAGCTCGTGGATGAGGACAGCGTTGAGTTCATGTTCACTCAACAACCGGTCAATTCCGTGCGGAAGTGAAATATGGGGACGCAGAACTCCATCCACAGCTGGAGCTTGTCGACTCCCATCGAACCTTACCGGTACGCCATGAGCGAGGAAACTCGGCCTCGGGTCGGGAACACTTTGACCGGCCGTGGCCTGAGCAACGCTCCGCTCAGCATGTATCCGCAAACAAAGACGCGTCAGCATCAAGGTTGTGCCGAGCAACCACACCACGCAGAGCACCGCGGCGGTCGGACCTCGAGAGATGCTATTTGCCACGTCGCCGATGGTGCCTAGCGGTGTGGCCCACGAGAGGTGGGACGCCCACACTTTGTCGAGCACTGCGCCCAGCGGGAAAATGAAATTGAGCGATGTGGCCACCCAAATCCAATACTTCGTGGTGGCACTGCCCCGCCGGATCGATGTCAGAACCCAAGCCGCGAGCCAGACAATTGAAGCATACAGGAGGTGAACTTCGAAGTAATACAACCCGCGGGCGATGTGCTCATGCATAGCCTTTTCCTCCACGGCTGCGGCTGCTCTTGCTGCTTGGCGCCGCAGTTTGAAGAGCCCGTAAGTCCTTCAGCGTGAGCGTGCCTGTTTCGAGCAGATTGGAGACCAGCAGGCGAGGCGACCCGCCGAATAGATCCAGGAGATCTCGCATCAGTCCGATTCGATACTCGCTCTGGTTAATTGACGGCTCGAAGAGTTGCGCGTTACCGATCTTTTTTACCTTGCGCAGAGCGCCCTTCTGCTCGAGCCTATAGACAAGCGTCTGAACAGTTGTGTAAGCCACGCGCTCATCTTCCGGCAAGCTTTCGAGAATCTCGCGGACTGAGCAAGTTCCCAGTTTCCAGTACTGCTCCAGGATTCGGGTCTCGGCTTTCGACAAACGCATTTTGTTCATATCTCCTACTTGTCTCGGTAATCCTACTACAATACCCGTTTACTGGACAGGAGAACTACTCTTTTCGATTTATTTGAAACCAAAGATTCTAGGGTGACGGTACGTTAAGGCATGCTGTTCTCCGTTAGCGGGCGGGGATGGCGGACCATCAAAGCGTAGTCCGCGCCAGTTGTTGGCTCCGTGAATCGCGCCTTAGTAGAAAAGCCGAGGCGCTCGTAAAACGAGGGGTTTCGGGGACTAAACGTCTCCAGGTAACAGGTTGCGTTGACGCGATCGGCTTCGGGAACAGTCGGTTCCAGTAATTTGCGGCCGAGCCCCTGACCCCGAGCTGCGGGATCGACAGCGACAATCGAGAGATACCACGCATCATCGTCGACCACGTTCGCAGCCTTCGCGCGCATGAAACTGACGATTCGATAGTAATTTGCGCAGCCTTCCGTATCGAGAGTCGACTCCAACAGCACACGCTTGTTATGTGCGGCGCGTGATTGCACATCGGGAGCCTGAGGCAGCAACCATACGGCTACGCCGAGTGTAGGGTCGGCGAGATGAACGCAGCGCCCGATGTCTTGCCCTTCCTGGATCGAGTAGGCAAAATACCGTGTCAGGACTGTGCGGCGGCGGACGGGCTCGTGCACATATCCGCCACAGATGGAGATGTAGAAGGGGTCGTTCTCCAGCGCAGCAACCGCACTCGCAACTGCCGGATCAATTGTCAGCACGTGCTTGCTCGTTTTGAGTACCTCAGGGGCTAAAGCCTTCATTGTGCCGAGGCGGTTATCGCAGCGCTGAAGCGCTGCGCTACCCAAAACCAGAGTTCTTTGGCCGCCGCGAAAAACCGTGGGCTTTCCTGATGGAATTCCTGATTCCTGGCTTGGGAGTGCAAATGATTCTGCACGGGCGGGACGCCCGCGCCTACATCGTACCAGCTAGATTGTCGCTAGCGCCTGGTCGAGATCATCGATGATGTCCTCGACATTCTCGATTCCTACGGAGATGCGGACCATGCCGTCGGTAATTCCGATCTGTCTTCTGCCCTTCTCCCCTAAAGCGGCGTGGGTCATGGTAGCGGGATGGGAAATGAGAGTCTCCACTCCGCCCAGCGATTCGGCCAAGGAGCACACTCGCACTTTCTTTAGCAGCTTCTTGGCATTCGAAAGCGATCCGGTTTCGAAGGTGATCATGGAGCCGAAGCCACTCATCTGCTTCTGCGCCAGTTCGTATTGGGGATGCTCCGGCAGACCGGGATAAAAAACTTTTCTCACTTTCTTATGGCGCGCCAGGAATTCCGCGACAAATCTTCCATTGCGATCATGCCGCTCCATGCGCACGGCAAGAGTCTTGACGCCGCGCAAGATCAGCCAACACTCGAACGGTGAAAGAATCGCCCCAGCAGCTTTTTGCACGAAGGCTAGTTTCTCGGCTTGCTCTGGAATGGTGCATACAACGACTCCGCCCAAGCCGTCGCTGTGGCCGTTGAGAAATTTTGTGGTGGAGTGCACAACCATGTCGGCGCCCAGCGCGATCGGCTGCTGAAAATAAGGCGACATGAAAGTGTTGTCCACCACCAGTTCTACTTTCTTGTGGCGGCAAACCTTGCTGATAGCCTCCAAGTCGCTGAGGGCCATGAGGGGATTGGTCGGAGTCTCGACATAAACCATGCGGGTGTTTTTGCGGATGGCGCGTTCCACATTTTTTACATCGGAAGTATCGACGTAGGTGAATTCGATGCCGTAACCGGCGAGCACCTGATTGAAGAGGCGCGGAACTCCGCCATAAAGGTCGTTGCCGCACACGACGTGGTCGCCGGACTTGAACATGGTGCAAATAGCGTTGATGGCTGCCATGCCGCTGGCGAAGGTGCGGGCGGCGATTCCGCCTTCGAGCGCTGCGAGGTTCTCCTCCAACCGAGTGCGGGTGGGATTGGAAACGCGGGCGTACTCGTATCCTTTATTCTTCCCCAGTTCCTGCTGGACGTAAGTGGACGTCGGATGGATGGGGGCGGAGACCGCGCCGGTTTCGGCGTCAGGTTCCTGGCCAATGTGGATGGCGCGAGTGGCGAAACCGGATTGTCGGTTCTTGGGCATGGTTGAGGAAAAGGTGTCAGGTGTTAGGTCTCGGGTCTCAGATTCTTGGATTTCAACTCCCAGTTCTCGGTTCTCGGTTCTCAGCTCTCAGGTCTCGGGTCTCAGGTCTCGGCGCACGCTATCAAATTCCACCTTCAAAGATTTTCTTCGAGAGATAGCGTTCGGCGGAATCCGGAATCATGGTCGCGACCCGCTTGCCGGGACCCAACCCTCGCGCGACTTTCAAAGCTGCAAAAACGTTGGCTCCGCCGCTCGAGCCCGACAGCACGCCTTCGCGAGCCGCCAGTTCTTTCACCATGGCAAAGGCGTCAATATCAGTCACCATCACAATCTCATCGCAGACTGAACTGTCAAAGTTTTTGGGCACGAAACTCGAACCGATGCCTTCCACTTTGTGAGGACCGGGCCTGCCACCGCCCAACACCGAACCCTGGGTCTCTACGGCAATGGTCAAGACATGGGGGAGACGCTCCTTCAGAAAGCACCCCACGCCAGTGAAGGTGCCGGAGGTTCCGACGCCGATTACCAGAGCGTCGATCCGTCCTTCCATTTGCTCGAAAATCTCCAGGGCTGTGGTGTGGTAGTGAAACTCAGGGTTGGAAGGATTTTCAAACTGGGCGGCCATGAAGGCTTTGGGATCGCGAGCGGCGAGTTCCTTGGCGCGGGTTATTGCTCCCTGGATGCCCTCGGCGTCCGGAGTACGTGTGACCTCGGCGCCGAGGGCCCGCATGAGCATGACTTTTTCCTCAGAAAAACGTTCGGGAACGAACAGCGCCACTTTATATCCGCTATTCACCCCAATTAGCGCGAGCCCGATGCCGGTATTTCCCGCAGTTGCTTCGACGATAGTGCCACCGGGTTTGAGCAGGCCTTGCTCTTCGGCACGCCGAATAATGCCGACCGCTGCTCGGTCTTTCACACTTCCACCGGGATTCAAGTACTCCAGCTTGGCGTAGATCTCCGCAGAATCCGGAGGCACCAGCTTTTTCAATTGAAGGAGCGGAGTTTCGCCGACCAGTTGAGTAATGTCGTCGGCGACGCGCAGGCGCGTGCCCTCGATTGTCTTGGTTCGCACATTACAGGGTACGGAAGCGAGGCGGAGGCGTCAATCGAGCTTTCAGGAAATCGCAGCCGCCGTACTACGCACCGGGATCCTAAGCTGCTACTTCACGAGCACTGTTTAATCATCGGTGTCGCACCGGGCTTCTGATCGGATTTTCTCGCCGAGCAGAGTTGCGACAGAATTGAGATCCTTGGCGAGGGCCAGCCGCCAACGTCCAACGGAATGCTGCGCCAGTTCTTCCATGGTTTGTTCGAAGGCTTGCATAGCCTCTGCTACTTTGACCTTTAGTGATTCGGAAATGGAGACTTCAATTTCTCTTTGGATGTTGTTTAAGCGGCCACGCGCTTCACCGACTTGATTGGCAAGCTCATTAGCTCCATTTGCTTTGAGTTCTTTGAGGACCACGCCGGCTGCGCTCTGGAGGTCGGTGTGTGCCGCGGAGATGATTTCGCGCGCGACCTGTTCCAGGTGATCGTCAAGGTTCGACTCGAGCCGGCGCACGGATTGGTCCAGATTCCCGGTGCGGCTGTCCAGATCCGCGAGTTGCGCGTCCAGGCGCGCCGACTTCGACTCTACTGCCGCCTGGACTTGGTCCATTTCCTTGCGGTACGCCTCGTGCTCCTCTCGCAAACGTAGCTGCAGGGCTTGCAAGTTTTCCTCGCTGCGCCGGTCGAGACGGCTTCCCGCATCCAAAGCCTGCTGCTGAAATTTCTCCAGCCCAACGCGGAGCTGCTGCCGCACTGTATCGCTCATATCCAGCGAGATAGCTTGCGCTCGTTGTTCGACAGCTTGCAGGTCTTGCAGGGCGCGCTGCCGAAACTCCTCCTGGGCGGTATTTATTTTTTCATCAATGGTTGCTTTGGCTGCGCCTAGCACCTGGGCGGATTGCTCGCGGGTTTGTTGCAATGCTTGTGTTTCCAGGTCGCGCTTCAGGCGGACCCACAACTGCTCTTCGAGCTCCGGAGGAATCTGTGACAGCGACACTTCAAATTTGCTGCGCTTTGATTCTCCCCGGGTCAGTCTTTCTCTGATGTCGGCTACTTCCGTGTTCAATGGTTTCACGAGTTCGGCGAGGATGGTTTTCAAATGGTCGTCGGAGAGTTGCTTCTCAATTTTGTCGAATACAACTTTCAGCGTGGGCGCGTCCGGACTTAGCGGCTGATGTAGGGCCTCGGGATTCACCATCGAGAGTTTTCGAGACGGACGCGCTGTGGTTGACGCGGGCATCTCCAACAGTCCTAACCATTGTTCCGGACACGGTTTTATTCCCCAGAAGTTTTCCGGACGGTCCAGCTTCACCCCCAGCTTCCAGCCCGGTTGATGAGATCCCAGCGGCTGGCAGGCGACAACGTGGGCCATGGTTTCGCGGCCTTCTTCGCTTTGAAAGCGCACTGGAACGCCGGCTTCGAGTTTCACCGGCGAACGCAAGGCACAACCATGGGCGTTGACGACCAAGGTCTCACAGACTCCAGAGAAACGGGCGCTCGGCTCCAAGCTAGTAACGCGGATCGGGAGGGTGATCGGTACCCTCGAGCTGCGCCGTGGTGTGTCCGGTACATTTGCACTATGCATGGTTATCCTCTGTTCCGAAGAGTGCGCGCTATTCCCGATTTGGGACGGGTTATAGCTGCAATAAAGGTAACGCCAATTCCGCCGGTTGGGGCTCACCCAAGAGTGTCTTTCGGTGTGTTCGATTGGGCACTGCCCGTTGGTAATTTGCTGCGTGGCTCAATTGTGGTGCGCGGCGTAACGGTCTCTTTTACTGAGCGGGCGAGCGAAATTCGACACTATTATTGCGGCTTACCATCTTTGCTTGATTGCAGCGATGACCGGGTAATGAGACTACGTACTGGCCATCAGCCCGTCCCGAATGGACTAAGGAGTAAGCCCGATTGGGGATTTTTTGGTATAGCTTGAGACCTACCTTAGGTTCGGAGCTATGGAGCACAAAACTGGCATGACCGCACCATTCATAAAGCGTCTCTTGCAGAAATGTTGCCCGCATCGATTTTCCTGGCCGCACGCCGGCGCCTACGGCCAGGACTATCAGATTTGCCTCATCTGTGGAGTTGCCTACGAGTACGACTGCACAACCATGAGCCAAACTGGCCGATTGGCAGTAATGGACGCGCGAGACGAGCTCTTACGTGAGAAACGACCCTCACGGCTGGTCGAGTGAGAAGGTTTAGTTCCCGCCGCCGATGGATTGTTCCTGGCCGGCGTAGTAACCGCTGCGGGTCCTCACGGTCAGTTTGCCGTAGCCCTTGGCGTGCGCGTCCACACGAATGGTGCGATAGCCACCGGCGCTTCTCGGGGTAGTGGGTTTGTAACCGATGGTGTATTGGCTGCGAATGTCGTGAGCGACGGTGCGGCTGATTTCATCCACTTCACTCAGCGTGCGGGGCAGGAAGGCGATTCCTCCAGTGCGCTCGGCGAGCATTTTCAAAGCGCGACGGGCCCGCCTTTCTCTCTCTTCTCCCAACAGTCCGATGGCATAGATGGTAGGGCCATTCTCTTGCGATAGACGCCGTACCGTGTCTTCAAGAGTTTCACGGCTTTCGTTGTCTTCTCCATCTGTAACTACGAGCATGACCTTCTTCTGCAATTTGGAGTTCTTTTTCAGGTAGTCGTCCCAAGAAGCCACAAGCGCGTCGTAGAGGGCAGTTCCTCCCCGGGCTTCGACCTTCTCCAGGGCTTCCTGCAACTTCTTTATATCGGAGGTAAAGTCCTGGTCGAGGTAGTACTCGTCGTTGAAATTGACGATAAAGACCTGGTCCTGGGGATTGCTGGCGCGGACCAAGTTTAGAGCCGCCTTGTTAACCCGCTCGCGTTTTTCCCGCATGGAGCCGGAGTTGTCGATCACGATGCCCAGAGCGACCGGAATATCCTCGTGCCGGAATGAGGTGATGATCTGCGGCTTACCGTCCTCGAATACGGTGAATGCGCTTTTATCGAGGCTTGTCACAAGGTGCTGCTTATCGTCGACCACGGTGGCGTGCAACAAGACTTCCTGCACTTGGGCGTGGAAAACAAAGCCGCCAGCTTCAGGCGCGGGTGGTTGTTGCTCTGGAGCAGGCGCTTGCCCCTGCGCAGGCGCGGGCGGCTGTCCCGGCGGATTGTTGGGAGGCTTTGTACTAGGTGCGGATTGCGCCAGAGCAGCAGGTGGAGGATTCTGCGGAGTAGCGTCCTGGGCTGGAGTTGCCAGGCTTGAAAAAAGCAAAACCACTAGCAGGGCCGGAACCCAACTACTGCGTAGGTGCATAGTATCCCGTTTTGGCATACACACGGAGTGGCGGCAGTCCCTTGGGGGGGATTAGCTTCACTTTTATCTTACGCCACTTCCCATCATGCGTCGGGTTCTTTGGACGGTATCCGAGCAGGTATTGGTTGCGTAGCTCAATGCCTATTTTTGTGGCCACGTCACCCAGGTCGTTGGGATTATCGATGGTAAAGGCACGGCCGCCAGTCAGTTCCGTAACGTCAGTCAGCAGGGCCGGCCCCATTTGCTCTTCTGGGGTGGGCATGTAACGATCATAAATTCCAATGGCGTAGATCAGTACGTCGGCCTCTTTCACCAGAGACTTGATTTCGCCCTCGGTGTAGCGGCTGTGATTGTCGCCACCGTCGGAGATGATGAGCAGCGACTTTTTGGGATACTTGGCTTGCCTCATCTTGCTGACGCCCAAATAGATGGCGTCCAACAGCGCGGTACGGCCCT
>JABCYV010000088.1 GCA_013290025.1 Acidobacteriota bacterium | reverse complement strand
GGCTGTGATTGTCCCCGCCATCAGAGATGATCAGGAGAACCCGTCGCGGGTAGCGGGCAGAACGCAGTTTCGCCATGCCCAGATAAACCGCGTCGAACAGGGCAGTGTGGCCGTCGGGGACCTCCGCAGCCAGTCCTTGCTGGATTTCGTCGATTGACTGCGTGGCGGTAGCGCGCACCCTAGGGCGATCGGCGAAGGTGACGACAAAATACTCGTCCTGGGAATTAGCGTTGCTAAAGAATGTGTCGACGGCGGCCCGCTCGGTCACGAACTTGTTGCCTATGCTCTTGCTTAGATCGAGAACTAAGCCTACGGAGATGGGAGCATCCTCCACCCCGAAGTAACGGATTTGCTGCTCCTGGTCGTTTTCGTAAATCCGGAAACTCGGCTGTTCAAGACCCAGCACCATTCGATTCCTCGAGTCCGTGACCGTGACCGGTACGAGCACAAGGTCGACATCCACCCGGAGAGGTTTCATGTGGCGGAGGGCAGGATCACGTTCCAGGGGCGGGAGGCCTTCCCTTGGAATCGCTTCAGCTGTGGCGGCGCGGGGTGCTACGTGGACATCATTCGTGGATTGCGGGTGCGCCCGTGACGGAACCGCAAACAGGAGGACGACCAGGCAAACAAAAGAGCACGGAGAAAAGCGGCCACAATTCATGACCCGGCGGACGCGGGGAGGTATCCCCAAAACGTGGGCGGGATGGTATCACAAAAAAAGAAAAACGGCAGCCGGTTTCGGTTGCCGTTTTCAAGCTGGCGGTTCAGGCGTTTTTAGAACCGGAAATGCGGTCCAAAGGTGACCCGCAAGTTGTTCTGCGGACCGCCCAGAAAATAGAGTTCGTCGCCAACTTCAGCGCGCAGGCCAATCGGCCCCCAGAAACCCTCCACGCCGACGCCAGGATAAGCGGCGAAGCGAGTGCCACTAGTGGTCACGTTACTGATCGCGCCGGCGAAACTGGGAGTGGTGTTGTCGAAGTTCACAAAGCCAACTTTTCCGGTCACGAAGAAATGAGCCTTCGAGGGGCCAAGGTTAAACTTTGGCCCGAAGAGACCGTGTATCGGGCGCACCTTAGTGGTGACAAACGATGTGTTGAGGCAATTTGAACAGGTTGTGGTGTTATTCCTCGCGAAATCGTAGCCCATTTCCGCTTCGATGCTGGTAAAAGGATTTACGTAAAAGCCCACGCGACCACCGACTCCTACAAAGTTGACCGCGTTACCTCGATCGAAGCGGTAGTAGTCGGCGAAAGCTCCAACCTCGACATGGTTCTCCATCTGGGCGACGACTAACCCAGGCGCAGCGACGAATAAGCTCAAGACAGCGATTAATGCAATTCGTTTCATGGCTGTATTCTTTCCTCCCAAAAATTACGTTGATTGGCGATGCGGCGCCCCTGGTGTCCCCCGACTTGGCGGAGAAGTGTTTCCCTGGCGGCGCTTTTTCCCACGTTTATGATGCCGGTGGGCTGGGAGGGGTTGGGTTGGCAGGGCGAACGTTTAAGACTTTTCAGAACAATAGCTTAGACGCTTCTCCATGCGAACGATGGGGAGCGATTCGCCGTTTGCTAAGCGAACAACGAGCTCCTCCAAAGCGATGTATCCTCGAGCCCGATAGAATGGCAGTCCACTGAGCGTGGCCCCCATTTCTAGGTGCATAAAACCTGCATCGGCCGCAGCACTTTCGCAAGCCACGAGAATCATGCTGCCGATCCCCCGCCGTGCCCAATCGGGGTGCACAAAGAATGCCCGAATCTTGGCGGCGTCCCGCTGTGGGCTGAGCAGTGAATCTTCGCGGTCCGTCCAGTGGTCGGCGCCGAACAGTGTCTTGCGCCGGCTCCATCCGCCGCAGCCCACAATCACTAACTCTGCTTTCGCGAGCTTTGCTTTGGGAAGGTTTCCCTCTGGACTGGTGGCTTCTACAACGAAGTATGTTCCGTCCGTGATCAGTTGGCTGTCGACGCCATAAACCGTTGCTAGCGCGCTTTCGATCTGACTTGGAGAGTAGTCCCGGGTTTGTAATCCGCGGACGGATACCTCAATTAGCTTCCGAAGCACCGGAATATCCGTGTGGACAGCTTGGCGGATAGTTAAATTCATTTTCAATCAGCGTATAGGGGGAAGCAAAACGTCTGCCCGAAATTCATCCGCGGCAACTAGGCAAGTTTAATTGAGCCAGAGAAGGGCGCTGGCGAATCCGGGAACTTAGTGAACATCCGCAGCACGGATTGACGGGCAGGAGCCAAATGGCAGTGCCAAGTGCTGTGTCATCTGCTAATCTTCTTGGCTTTGTGACGCTTATCAGTTCGAATCTGTCCGCAGGAACTGCCGGTGCCTGAGACAACCCGTACCCAACCCTCGGTTCTGTATCGCTGGATGGTTCTCGTCTTCGTCGCTTTGACGATGTTCGGGAACTACTACATTTATGACAGCATTAACCCTCTGGAGAGGATCTTCATCGAGCAGCTCGGCTACTCCGGCACGCGGTTTGGCTGGCTGAACTCCAGCTATAGCGTAGCTGCGGTGTTGACGCTGTTGATCGGTGGAATCGTCATCGACCGGATTGGCACGAAAAAGTCGATGATGATCTTTGCCACTCTGTGTTTGCTGGGGTCCATCCTGACCGCGATCAAGGGAGAATTCGCCACCATGGTGGCTGGGCGGACGGTTTTGGGACTGGGCGCGGAATCCATGATCGTGGCCGTGACCACCGCTTTGGCCAAGTGGTTTAAGGGCAAGGAGCTTAGTTTCGCGTTCGGGATCAATCTGACAATTTCCCGCCTGGCGTCGGTGGCCGCTGACAACTCGCCCACCTGGGCGCACTCGGTCTTTTATCCGCAGGGTCCGGCTGGATCGCCGAGCTGGCGCGGGCCGTTGCTGCTCGCGGTTGGAGCTGGCGGCATCTGCATGGTCGCAGCCCTTGTCTACTGGATGCTGGAGGGGCACGCCGAGGCCCACTACGAGCTGGGGAAAGCCGGCGAGGTGGACAAGCTCGACCTCAAACAAACCTTCAGTTTCGACACTTCCTACTGGTACGTGGTGGTGCTGTGTTTCACATTCTATTCGGCGATCTTTCCCTTCCGCACATTCGCTATCGATTTTTTCACCAACAAGATCCTGGCCGCCCATGGTGGCCTCGCCGCAGCGGAAGCGGTGAGAGTGTTGGCGCACGAGAGGGCTGGGTTCTTTAACAGCCTGCTTCCCTTCTCCGCCATGATTGCGACGCCGCTATTCGGCCTCCTGGTAGATAAGGTCGGTAAACGGGCGTTGTTCATGATGTTGGGTTCGGTCCTGCTGATGCCCGTCTACCTAATGATGGCGTACAGCAATATTTCTCTGTTCGTGCCCGTTTGTATGATGGGGATCGCTTTCTCATTGATTCCGGCGGTAATGTGGACGGCGGTCGCCTACATCGTTCAACAGAACCGCCTAGGAACAGCCTATGCTTTGATGACCCTGATCCAGCAGATTGGATTTTTCATCATGAATCTGCTGATTGGCAAGGCCAACGACTTCGCCAGCGCGGGCCTCGCAAACCCAGGCGGATATGCCCTTGGCATGTGGATCTTCTCCATACTCGGTTTCGTTGGCATGACTTTCGCGATTCTGCTGCGGCTGCGGGAAACTGGACCTCATGGCCACGGCTTAGAGACGATTACAACGGCTTCGGCGGCGGCCTAAAGGCGGAGAATACCTCGTGCGCGCACGGTCCCGGTGTGAGAGGGGGCGAAGCTGGCAGAGAAAAGAAGGTGGAAGTGACGCTATCGGCGCACCCCCAGTTGACGGTCTTAAGCCCAGCCAATTAGCCTTTGAAGAGTACCAACGTAACTCCCGGAATTGAAAGTCTACGAAAGCTCAAGAGGGACAGTAGGTTCCGTTCTAGGGCAGGCCCGAGATAAGCACTCAAGGACTGCAACCAGTACAACGAAAAGATAGTTATGCCGCATCTGACTGAGTGCGGCCGGAAAAGGCGACTTGACGGACGCAAAAAAGCCACAGGATGACCGGCTTTCCGAAGCCGAGGCGATTGAGCGGGCCAAGGGCGGGGACGCTGAAGCCTTCGAAGTCCTGTACAACCTGCATAAGCGGCGTGTCTACTCTCTATGCCTTCGCATGACGGCCAACACGGCCCAGGCCGAGGACCTGACTCAGGAAGCTTTCCTGCAGTTGTTCCGCAAGATCGCCACTTTTCGCGGCGAATCGGCGTTTTCTACCTGGCTTCATCGCATGTCGGTGAATGTCGTCCTGATGCACTTGCGGAAAAAGGGTCTTCCCGTGGTTTCACTGGAAGAGACCATCGAGACCGAGGAAGAGACTCCGCGGAAAGAACTGGGAGCACAAGATCCGGTCCTGGCGGGCTCAATCAACCGATTGCAACTGCAGCGGGCGATCGATGATTTGCCTCCCGGGTATCGAACTATATTCGTCTTGCACGACGTGGAAGGGTACGAACACAACGAGATTGCCGGGATGGTGGGGTGTTCCATCGGCAATAGCAAGTCGCAGTTGCACAAGGCGCGCATGAAGTTGCGCGAGTTCCTTAAAACGAGCAGAGCCGAAAAGGCCGCCAAGCCGTGAGGAACCTAAAGTATCGGGGAGAGGATGTATGAACTGCGCAGAGTTTCAGCGAATTCTACCGGACATTATCGATGAGGGTCACACACCCGAGCAGGAAGCCCATTTGCGTTCCTGTTACATCTGTTCCAACTTGATATCTGATCTGACTGCTATTTCTCGGGAGGCCCAGTTACTGCAAGCATCCGAGGAGCCAAGCCCGAGGGTATGGAATTCCATAGAAATTGCGCTTAGACGAGAGGGGTTGATTCGTCAGCCCCTTCGTGACTCGGAGGTCCCACCTCCTTCTCGTCGTTGGAACCTCGCCTGGCTGCTTCCGGTGGCGGCAGCATTGCTGGTGGCGTTCGGGGTCATTGCGCATCAGCGTGGTATGAGTCGGCAAACTGCCCAACAATCGCCAGTTACGCCGATTTCGGAAAGTAGCCTGGCTCACCCCAGCGTGGACGATCAGGTGCTGCTGGAGGCCTTGGGAACACACTCCCCGACTATGCGCGTGGCCTATGAAACCAACCTACGGAACGTGAACGCTTATATCCATGACGCCGAGGACCAGGCGAACGCCGATCCCAACGATGAGGAGGCGCGGCAGTCGTTGATGAATGCCTATCAGGAGAAGGCGATGGTTTATGAGATGGCTTTGAACCGTTCTCTGCCATAATGTTGGCACACAGGGTCTCCACCCCAAAGCCGATTGGGCTCAGGGCTGGATGAGAGTCAGGCGGCACGGCGGTTCACCGCAGGATCTTGGGGAGAGTTACGAATGAAGAGAGCGCGACGAGCGGCATGTCTGGCCGCGGGCGTAGTCTTGATAACGGCGATTCTTGCCGCTGGCGAAACCCGCAAAGAGTTCCGCTTTACCGTTGGTCCGCGGGCCACGGTCTCAATCATCAACCAGTACGGTCCCGTTTCCGTCAAGCCGGGAGCGGGCAGCCAGGTTGTAGTGACAGCGACTCTTTACTCTGACAAGGTCGAGATCGATCAGGGTCAAAGTGGCAGTCGAGTTAACGTTCTTTCCCATCTTCTTCCCGGAGCAACTGCCGAGACCGGACGAGTTGACTACGAAGTTGCGGTTCCTTCCGATGCCAGTGTGACCCTCCACTCCATGACTGGCCCGCTGCGTGCCGAAAAATTGCATGGTGATGTGACTCTCGAAGGCGCCACTGCGAACATGGATGTGCGCGACATCAGCGACGCCCATGTGCATGTAAAGACTCTCAACGGGCCGGTAACATTGACCAACATTCGCGATGGACACGTAGAAATCACTTCGGTCACAGGTGATGTAATGCTGGTCTCGGTAAGCGGCCCATGGGTGCAAGTCAACTCGTCCAGCGGCAGGATCAGTTACGACGGCGACTTCGGCAATGGCGGTGAATATTTGCTGACTAGCCATACCGGCGACATTGAAGCCAGTGCTCCTCCCGATGCCTCGATCGATGTCACTGCTCGCTCGGTAAAAGGCAAAGTGGAGAATGATTTTCTTCTGGAACCCAAACACACTCCTTTCGTAATTAAGGCGGGGAGTGCCTTCGCAGGTACGCTCAACAAAGCAGCATCTTCGGTTAAGTTGCTTTCCTTCAGTGGTAAAATTCACCTCAAGAAACGCTAAAAAAATCAAGCTGGGTGTCTTAAACAGACGCTACGGCGCGCGGCATGCATGAGAACCAGACCCGGCAGGCAGCCCGAGGCCAAGTCCTCCGCACCTGCTTGCAGGAGGCGGGTGGTCTTCTTGATCGGTTTTATGGGCGCCGGGAAGAGCAGTGTGGGCCGGGCGTTGAGCCGCCAGTTGGGCTGGCCTTTCGAGGATCTGGACGAGCGCATTCAAGCACGTGAAGGACTCAGCATCGAGCAGATTTTTCAACAGTCTGGAGAAATTAAGTTCCGGCGGGCGGAGCATACGGCTCTGCGAGCATTGCTCTCAGAATTAGGTATTCCGTCGCGGGTTGTGGCCTTAGGGGGTGGAACCTTCGTGCAAAGGCACAACGCCGTACTGCTAGAGGAACCTGGAATGTCAGTAATTTTTCTCGATGCACCCGTCGAAGAGCTGTTTCGCCGCTGCCAGCAGGAACAGGTGGAACGGCCGTTGCGCGGCGATTTAGAGCAATTTCGCCAATTGTATGAGGCGCGCAAACCTCACTACGCCATTGCCAAGTTGCGCATCGAAACCGCCGGCAAGGACATCGAGGCTATTGCTGAGGAAATAACAACCACTTTGGGACTGTCGAAACCGGGATCTCAAGGAGCTACCAAGTGAGCGTCAGAACACTACGGGCGCTGGGGGTGTTGTGGCTACTGATGATTTCATTAGCCCTGGCGGGGACCGGCAAGGAGAAAGATAAGGAATCGGCAGACCACATCGTCGACTCCGGATCATTTGGTGTCTTCATGAACGGACACAGAGTGGCAACTGAAACCTTTTCCGTACAACAGACCAACAGCGGGAGCGTCGCTACTTCGGAGTTCAAAACCGAAGCCGGCGCCGACAAAGCGGTACAGTCCTCCGAGCTGCGACTGAATGCTAGTGGCGATATTGTCAAGTACGAGTGGAAAGAAGTAAGCCCAGGTCAGGGCCAAGCGGTAGTGCTGCCCAATGAAAACTTCTTGATCGAGCGCTCCCACAATAATCCCCAAGACAAGCAGGACGAGCATCCATTCCTGCTCCCCGTTTCGACTAGCATCCTGGACGACTATTTCTTTATCCACCGGGAGATTCTGGCTTGGAAATTTCTGGCTACCGGCTGCCGCCAAGACAAGGGGCAGGTTCAGTGCCCGGTAAGTCAACGTACGCAGTTCGGTGCTTTGAATCCGCATCAGCGGTCATCGATGCCGGTCAGCATGGAGTTTTCCGGACGAGAAAAGGTTCCAGTCCACGGAGTGGAGCGTGAACTGAACCGTTTCACTCTAAAAAGTGAGGGCGGCGACTGGGTACTGTGGCTTGATGATCAGTTCAAGGTGGTGCGGATTCTGGTCGCCAGTGATAACACTGAGGTAGTGCGAGACTAGCGCAGGATGATGCGGAAATGAATAGGTTGAATGTCCTTCATTGACATACGTACCACGCGAGTTTTGTTCACTGTCCTGCTATTTGCGCTGGCGCTTGGTTTTGTATACGCAGCGCGTCGTTCGCTGATTGCATTTCTGTTCGCAATTTTCTTCGCTTATCTGATTGATCCCGCGGTGTCGCGCGTCGAGAAGTGGGTGCGCGGTCGAGGCCGCGCCATTGCGGTGATCTATTTCCTGCTGGTCATTCTGCTAGCTACATTTTTCTTTTTTGTGGGACCCAGGATCGGTCACGAAGCGCAGCGTTTGAGCGAGTCGCTGCCCCCACTGGTGGATAACTTTAGTTCTGGCCGCATCGCCGAGCAGATCGGGGCCCAACGTGGCTGGAGCGCACATACCACTCAACAGATGAAAGCATTTTTGGCTAGTCATCGACAAGACCTTCTAGCCCTGGCTCAGCGCGTGGGGCTGCGTCTGGCCGAAGTGGCGAAGCAGTCCTGGCTGTTGATCGTAGTCCCGATTTTGGCCGCATTTTTTCTTCGCGACGGACGATCGTTCAGTGGGGTGATCCTATCCTTTGTGAATTCGCGGCCCCAGCGCGAATTGGTGGAAGGTGTTCTGAGCGATCTCAACCAGATGCTGGCGCAATTTATTCGGGCGCAGTTGACTCTGGCGGCGTTGTCGCTTGTTGTATACACCTCGTTCATGGGACTGATGCGCGTGCCCTATGCTTTAGTGCTCGGGACCGCGGGCGGAATCATGGAGTTCATACCCGTCGTGGGACCGCTGGTGGCTGCTGTCCTCATTCTTGGAGTCGGTCTTTTGACCAGCTATCCACACTGGGTCGTGCTGCTGATCTTTCTGGCTGTGTGGCGGCTGCTCCAGGACTACGTCATTTCACCCCGCATCATGGGAAAAAGCATGGAGTTGCATCCTTTGGGGGCAATCTTTGGCGTGCTGGCAGGCGGTGAGATCGCGGGCATGTTGGGGATTTATCTTTCCATCCCAATCATGGCCAGCCTGCGAATCGTCTGGCGCCGCTGGAGTTTATATGCGGAAAAGAGACGATTCGGACCACTCAATGAATACTCATTTGGTACCGAAATTGCGCCAAGGCCATGACAGCCTTGTAATCTAAGCTGTGTCTGACAACCCACCCAGCTCAAATGTCTGAGCGCTCGTGTTGTAAAATCCGAAGCAACTATTATGTTTACCAAACTACCTGTAGGAATCCTGGGCGCCACCGGCATTGTGGGGCAGCGCTTTGTACAAATGTTGGAACACCACCCCTGGTTCGAGGTGGCATGGCTCGCGGCTTCGGACCGTTCTGAGGGACGGCTTTACGGGGACGCGGCTCGGTGGCGGCTGAAAATGACCATTCCCACGCGTGTGGCGGAAATGAAAGTTGCTCCGGCGCGGCCGGAAGGCGCTCCCAAGATAATTTTTGCGGCCCTCGATGCAGCAATTGCTGCCGAACTCGAGCCCAGCTTCGCAGCCGCAGGATGCGCGGTGGTTTCGAATTCCAGCGCGCTGCGCATGCACAAAGATGTTCCGCTGGTCATCCCAGAGGTCAACCCCGACCACATCAAGTTGCTTGAATGTCAGGCATGGCGTAAGAAATCCGGCGGCTTCATTGTTACCAATCCAAACTGCTCGGCTATTGGTCTGGTTATGGCGCTGGCTCCTTTGGAGCGCCAATTCGGTCTTGATACCGTGATGGCAGTCACGATGCAAGCTGTCAGCGGCGCCGGCTACCCAGGGGTGGCTTCCCTCGACATCCTGGGCAATGTGATTCCCTACATTCCAAAAGAAGAAGAGAAGATGGAGGAGGAGACGCTCAAGCTCCTCGGTCGACTCAATGGCGGGGGCATCGAACCGGGCGGATTCAGGATGAGCGCGCAGTGCAACCGGGTGGCGGTCGAAGATGGTCACACGGAATCAGTTTCCGTAAAGCTCAAGAAGAAAGCCAAGCCGGAAGAGATTATTGCGGCGTGGAACGAATTTCGGAGCGCGCCGCAGGAATTGCATCTGCCCAGCGCCCCGGAGCAGCCCGTCAATTATTCTATCGCCGCCGACCGGCCCCAGCCGCGTTTCGATGTCGATTCTGGAAAAGGAATGACGGCTACAGTTGGCCGCTTGCGTCCGTGCGCCGTTCTCGACTGGAAGTTTACCGTGCTCTCTCACAACACCATTCGTGGCGCTGCTGGCGCCGCTGTGCTGAATGCGGAGTTGCTAAAGGTCCGGGGATATCTGGATTGATCTCCAGCAGAAAGATTGAGGCCGCTGGCCAAGTGCCCCGACCCTCCTCTGCGTTTATCCGCGCTAACCTGCGACGGAGGGGTCGCCTCCGATGATCGTCATGAAATTCGGCGGCACCTCGGTGGAGAATGCCAAGGCAATCGAGCGTGCTGCCGCGATTGTGAAGGGACGACTGGAGCAGCAGCCAGTGGTGGTAGTCAGTGCCATGGCCAAGGTGACCGACCAATTGCTGGCTATGGCTCGCGCGGCCGGGTCCGGCGATCGCAAAACTGCACTCAAACTCTGCCGCGCCTTGCAGGAACGTCATTACAATACTGCAGGCGAACTGCTGGGCACGGCGCTGTTCACCGAATTTCACAGTGACCTGGCAGCCGACTTCGAGAATCTGGAAGAACTCTTACGAGGTATCTCCGCTGTGGGGGAATTGACCCCGCGAACCACCGACTACGTGGCGGCGTTTGGTGAGATGCTCTCCAGCAAGATCGTGACCGCAGCTTTTGCGGCGCTGGGACTAGCTTCCGCGCTGGTCGATTCTCGCGATTGTATTATCACTGACAGTACGCACATGCGTGCTGCTCCGTTGTTTGAGGAGACCAATGGCTGCCTCCAGGCGAGAGTGGCGCCGCTTCTGGCCGCAGGTAAAGTGCCGGTAATGGGCGGGTTCATCGGGTCTTCAAAGGCGGGAATCACCACTACCATTGGACGCGGCGGATCGGACTATTCTGCTGCCATCATAGGTGCCGGGTTGGACGCCGGGCGAATCGAAATCTGGACTGACGTGGATGGGATGATGACTACAGATCCGAACCTGTGTGCCGACGCGAGGCGGATCAAGGTCATCAGCTTCGATGAGGCGGCGGAGTTGGCATATTTCGGCGCCAAAGTATTGCACCCGGCGACGGTGCTGCCCGCGGTTCAGAAGAACATCCCGGTCTACGTGCTGAATTCACGGAACCCCGGTTGTGAAGGAACCCGCATCAGCGCGCGCGCCCCGCGCTGCCGAAACTCTTTCAAGGCGATCGCGGTGAAGAAGCGCATCACTATCGTCGATGTCGCTGCTCCGCGGATGCAGTTGGCGCACGGCTTCCTGCGGGGAATTTTCGAAACCTTTGATCGCCACGCCGTGGCGGTGGATGTAGTTTCAACTTCTGAGGTAAGTGTGTCGCTGACGGTGGATTCCACCGAATCGATTCCGGCCTTGGCGGCCGATCTAGCCAAGCTAGCAGATGTGAAATACGAGGGCCGCAAGGCGATCGTGTGTTTAGTTGGAGAGAACCTGCGAGAGACGCCGGGGATTGCAGCTCGTGTTTTCGGAGAATTGGCGGATGTGAAGATCCGTATGATTTCGCAAGGCGCCTCGGAGATCAATTTGACGTTCGTGATCGAGGAGGATGTGGTGCCCGAGGTAGTGCGGCGGCTGCACAAAGCCTTCTTTTCCGACCTGGACGCTGAGGTGTTTGCGTAAGATCGAGATTAAGGTCTCGGACCGCGAAGCTGGCCAAAGAAACCAGATTCTTCTCTGCGTACTTGTTCAGCTTTCTTAGGGGTGCTTCGCGGCTAGAGGATTGTGGTACCGTGCATGGACATTTTGATCCTAGGCCGGGGCAAGACCGGGGCACTGGTGGCAGACGTCGCCCGGGAACGAAGCCATCGCGTAAGTGTCTTATGTGCCACCGACAATCAGTACGCTTCGGCCCTAACCGCAGAACGGCTGAGCAAAGTTGGCGTCGCGATTGATTTCACTACTCCGCAGGCAGTGCTAGGGAACATTGAGGCCTGTGTCCGTGCCGGGAAGAACATAGTGGTGGGCACGACCGGGTGGTACAACGAGGTGACCAGAGTCCGGCAACTGGTCGAACAGAGCGGGATTGGATTCCTGTACGGCGCGAATTTCTCGTTCGGCATTAATCTTTTTTACGAGGTTGCGCGCACCGCTGCAGCGGCGATCCAACACCAATATCTGGGGCAAATCTTCGAGCGCCATCATGCCCATAAAAAAGATGCGCCATCGGGAACCGCAATGACTCTGCGGAGAATTATTCAGGATGCATCCGACGCCGAGCTGGAAATAACCTCATTCCGCGAGGGAGACGTGGTTGGGATGCACGAGCTGGTTCTCAATTCCGCGAACGACACCATCTACCTATGCCACGACTCAAAGTCGCGCCGGGGCTTTGCCGAGGGCGCAGTGCGCGCGGCGGAGTGGCTGGCAGGCAAACAAGGCTTCTTTGACTTCAAAGATGTGTGGCGGGAGCTGTAAGGCAGTCTCGCTCGATCGCCTCGCCCGAAT
This sequence comes from Acidobacteriota bacterium, assembly GCA_013290025.1. Classification (GTDB taxonomy): domain Bacteria; phylum Acidobacteriota; class Terriglobia; order Terriglobales; family Acidobacteriaceae; genus JABCYV01. The sequence continues at coordinate 7,137 of JABCYV010000088.1, read as the reverse complement.
GCCATCCCCTCCATTCTCGCCGGTATCGGGCTGTCGCCAAATATGGCTATCCCGACCTCTCGTTTTGCGCGCCCGCCGGTTAGCGTTATCTTAGTGCTATGCAACTCCGTGGCTGTGGCACGGCTTTAGTAACTCCGTTCCGTCAGGACGGCTCCATCGACGAAGCCGCCTTGCGCAACCTGGTCGCATGGCAAGTCGAGTCCGGTGTCGATTTCCTGGTTCCTTGCGGGACTACTGGCGAGACGCCTACGCTCTCGCACGACGAGTGGCTGTTCGTGATTGATACCACGATTGAGGTCGTGGCTGGACGCGTGCCTATTGTCGCGGGGGCGACTTCCAACTCAACTCACGACGCCGTCGAAAAGGCCAAAGAAGTGGCGGCACGGCCCGGGGTAAACGCAATCCTCACAGCTTCGCCTTATTACAACAAACCAACGCAAGAAGGACAGTATCGCCATTTCCGTACCATAGCCGAGGCCGTCGACAGGCCACTTATTCTCTACAATGTCCCTGGACGAACCGGGGCCAACATCGAACCGGCAACCCTGGCGCGGCTGGCGGAGGTGCCGAATATTGCCGGAGTCAAGGAAGCCAGCGGCAACATCAGCCAGATCGCGGAAGTGTGCAATGCTGTGCCGGAACACTTCCTGGTCTTCTCGGGCGATGATGCGATCACACTGCCGGTGATTGCGCTGGGCGGAATTGGAATTATTTCGGTGGCATCGAATGAGATTCCACGAGAGATGGCGGAGATGACGCGCGCCGCGCTGAACAATGATTGGACGACGGCGCGCCGCATCCATCGCAAATATCTGGCGTTGATGCAAGCCAACTTCATCGAATCCAACCCCCTGCCAGTAAAGGCCGTTCTGGCGATGATGGGGAAGATCGAAGAAGTGTACCGCCTGCCGCTTCTGCCAATGCGACGCGACACTCGCTCCAAATTGCAGAAGATTGCGACGGAAGCCGGCGTCATCGCTGCTACGGAAGCTTCAGCAGCTCAAATCGCCGATTTCTACATCTATGAAAATTGGCAAGCCGGTCCGCACAAGATCGTGCTGCACCGGTCAACCTGTGGCCAATGCAATCATGGCAAAGGACGCCCCGCCGGGCACGACGTCAACCACGCGCGCTGGCATGGCCCCTATGCTACCCTCTCGCAAGCCCGCGATACGGCCCAACACATGAGCGGCGTGCTGATCCGGAGCGAGTGCAGGTGCATCTGAGATGGCAGATTTCAATTATGAATCGACGATTTCCGAAGTGGAACCAGCTTTTGCCATCTGAAATCTAAGATCTGCAATCCGAATTCTCTTCTTCTATACTCTTCCCTGCATGCAATCCCTCAAATCTGCGATCGAGCGGCTGGCCTCGCTCGGCGAGGTGGAGCGCGATCCAGAGGCGCGGCAAACCTTCCTGAACTTCCGCGAAGAGCTCACGCAAGGCAAGATCCGCGCAGCCGAGAACATTGACGGGCAATGGACGGTCAACGTCTGGGTGAAGCAAGGCATCCTGCTGGGGTTTCGTCTGGGGGAACTCAGCGAGTCGGCGCAGGATGCCAGCCTTTCTTTTGTCGACAAGGACACCTTCCCTGCCCGCAAGTTTTCCGTCCGCGATCGAGTGCGCATCGTGCCTGGCGGATCGTCGGTGCGGCTTGGGGCTTATGTGGCGCCTACGGTGATCTGCATGCCCCCGATGTTCATTAACGTGGGAGCATATGTGGACGAAGGCACCATGATCGATTCGCACGCTCTGGTCGGTTCCTGTGCACAGATCGGCAAGCGCGTGCACCTAAGCGCGGCGGCGCAGATCGGCGGCGTGCTGGAACCGATTAACTCCGTGCCCGTAGTTATTGAAGACGACGTGCTCATTGGCGGTAACTGCGGAGTCTACGAAGGCACGCTGGTGCGAGCCAGAGCTGTGCTCGGAGCTGGGACGATACTCACTGCTTCGACGCCGCTGTACGACATCGTTCGTGGAGAAGTTTATCGGGCTACCGAGGAGAAAACGCTCGAGGTTCCCGCTAATGCGGTGGTGGTGCCCGGATCGCGGGCGTTGAAGCAGGGGAAGGCGGCGGAATGGGATCTGTCGCTCTATACGCCGGTTATTGTGAAGTATCGGGACGAAAAGACAGATCAGAGGATTGAGTTAGAGGAGTGGCTGCGGTAATTAGCACAGATCCTAGGCTCCCACCTTTGCGCGAAAACCGCGCGCCAAGACTGGGCACTCTCCCATGGACGCCGGTCCACTAGGCATCGACTCGCAGCTTGCCATCCTGAGCTCTCACGCGAATCTGATGAAGAGTGTCCACAACTAGATCGGCCTCTTTCAATTCGGAAGCCGCGTAGGTTCTCGCCAACGCAATCACTTTCATTCCGCCCGCACGGCCGGAGCGGATGCCCGCGGGTGCGTCCTCGATCACCATGCAGTCTGCGGGATTCACACCCAGAAGCCTCGCTCCCATGAGGTAAGGCTCGGGATCAGGCTTCCCTTTCCTCACATCTTCGGCCGAAATCAGCACTCTCGGGATGGGCAGATCCGCGAGTCTCAACCGAGAGGTAGCCAGATATCGAGTGCCGGAGGTGACGACGCACCAGCTGCCTTCGGGCAAGGACTTCAATAGCTCGGCCGCGCCCGGCATCACTACGACGCCGTCGGTGTCGTTAGCCTCCCGCTGTTCGATTTTTTTGACTTCGGCTTCGGCATCGAGATGGGGAGCAAGCAGACGGACCACCTCAATCGTGCGGACGCCGTGCGCGATTTCCAGGACCTTGTCGGGATCGATGTTGTGCTCCGCACCCCACCAGCGCCACTGCCGAGTAACCGAGGGGGTAGAATCCACGAGAACGCCGTCGAGGTCGAATAAGATGGCCGAGCAGTCAAATGTTGGCATCAAGGAGTTCACAGAAATTCAAGTCGCTCTTCTTTGCGTAGGAAAACCTTTTAACCGCAAAGATCGCGAAGGCAAGGCATTTCTTTGCGTCCTTCGCATTGTCTTGGCGTTCTTTGCGGTTAAAGGCTCTTACCAGCGCGGAGCCCATTCACGACGAGAGGACGTTGGGAGGATCGGTCACCAGCATCGCCTTCCCCGCGACCATCCGGTTCCGGATATCCAGATGCCTCTTCCGGAAATGTGATCGGGCTCGTTCGCCCCAGGCGCGAACAAAGTAATAATTCAGGCCGGCGCCGATCAGGGAGCTGGCCAGCGGAATCAGACGTCCTGACCACTTCTCCACCACTTCCCCGCTGGCCTGCGCTGCGATGCGCTGAATCACCCGCGGCACAAAGCGGTTGACCACTTCTTTTTCCAGCAGCTCGCGACTGATATCAACTCCGGCGGCGCTAGCAGCGGCGATCCAGAGCTCAGCGGTTTCTTCATCGGTGTTGAATTCGAATCCATAGACCAGGCTTAGTTTCTGGATAGTTCGCAGCGTGATCCCCGCCAGGATGCTCAGGTCGGGAACAATGGTGATGATCCCGCCCAGGCCAAATCCCGCGCCCTGGGCGGCGGCAACCTTCATGGCGCCGCGAACGATGCGGCTGGCCGTATCATCCAGGACGCGAATGTCGATGGCGTAAACCCCTTGGAAACTACTAATGGGAAGTTCATACGCGGTTCGCAATTGCAAAAGGAAGTTGGAGGGATCTACTTTGACGGTTTCATAGGCGTGGTGGAAACCGCGCCGCAGGCCGTCCTCAAGGCGTTGCCGTATCCAGGATTTGCGAATCTGTTCCGCCATCTCATTAGAAGTTAACGCAAGCGGGTTGCAAAAGACCAGTTCCCGGTTCTCAGATGCAGGTTGGCAAGGTATCGGCCTCACCAATCAGATTCTATCTTCCTGTGCTAGCATCAAGTCACTCTCAATGCCTACTGGAAAATTGCACATCGTGCCCCTGGGCGGTTTGGGCGAGTTCGGAATGAACTGCATGGCTGTGCGCTGGGGTGATGACATCATCGTCATTGACGCCGGCCTGATGTTTCCCGAAGTCGAGCTGTTGGGCGTCGATATTGTTGTGCCGGACATCTCCTATCTCACTGAGAACCGGCAGAAGGTCAAAGCCATTATTTTGACCCACGGGCATGAGGATCACATTGGGGCGCTGCCGTGGATTCTCTCCGAACTGAACGTTCCGGTCTATGGCACGGAGTTCACGCTCGCCTACGTCGAGGACAAGTTGGAAGAGCACGGTCTGCTGGATGACGCAGACCTGCGCGAGATTCGGGCGGGTGAAGGTTTCAAGGTGGGACCCTTCACCGTCCATCCCGTCCACGTTACCCACAGTCTGGTGGATTGCGTGTCTTTGGCTATCCACACCCCTCTTGGAGTCATCATTCACACTGGCGACTTCAAAGTCGATCCCACACCCACGGACAATAAGCTGTTCGATCTGCACTCCTTCGCGGAGTATGGCAAGCAGGGAGTGCTGGCGCTGTTCCAGGATTCGACCAACGTCGAGCGTAAGGGCTATACGCCCAGCGAACGTGCCGTGCGGCGGAAGTTCGATGAGATTTTCGCGCGTACTGAGCGCCGCCTGTTCATCTCCTGTTTCTCGTCTTCCATTCATCGCATCAAGCTGGCAGTGGAGCTGGCGGCGCAGCACGGGCGCAAGGTGGCATTCCTCGGACGTTCCATGAACAGCTCGGCTGAAATCGCCGAGGATCTGGGATACATCGAGATCCCGGAAGGGCTGCTGGTCCATCCCGGCGAGATGAAGAACTATGCGCCGGAGAAGATTTGCGTGCTGATCAGCGGGACCCAGGGCGAGCCAATGTCCGCGCTGTCGCGGGCAGCTGTCGACAACCATAAGCACGCCAAGATCGAGAAGGGCGACACGGTGGTGCTGTCGTCACGCATCATTCCGGGGAACGAGAAATCGATTTATCGAATGATTGACCACCTGTTCCGCCGCGAGGCGCACGTGATTTATGACGATGGCTCGTCCCCGCCGGTACACGTCAGCGGGCACGGCAGCCAGGAAGAACTGAAGCTGATTATCAATCTGGTAAAGCCGAAGTATTTCATTCCGGTTCACGGTGAGTACCGGCAGTTAAAGCTGCACGCGGAGATGGCCGGCGCGATGCACGGATCGGTTGGCAACGTCATCCTGATTGAAAGTGGCGATGTTCTCGAGTTCGATGAACTTGGCGCGCGCAAAGCGGGCAAGGTGAACGTCGGCCGGGTTTGCATTGATTCCGGCTCACGCACCGATGTGGTGGAAGACTTGATCATCAAGGACCGGCGGCACTTGAGCGAAGACGGCATCGTGCTGCCGATCATCGCGATCCATAAACTTACAGGACGGTTGGAGACTTCGCCGGAAATTGTCACCCGCGGATTTGCGCCCGGTGAAGACGGCTTCGTGGATGGGGCTCGGCAGATCGTGATGCAGACGCTTGAGACCTCGAACGACGAAGAGAAAGCTGACTATGGTGTGATCAAGGAGAAGATCCGCTCGGATTTGAAGCGCTACATCTCAAAGCAGACGCAAAAGAGACCGCTGATCATGCCCGTGATATTGGAGATCTAGGACGGGCGGCCCTGGCTACTCCTGTTCATCCGCTCTCGAGGGTGCCCCGTCCAAGCTCTGCTTGGGCGGCGGGGATGTTCGTCCGTCTCAGGCACAAAGCAACCTCGAACTATTGCGCGGCCTCGACTGTAAGTTTCAACCCTACCGCCTTGGTCACGGCAACAAGGGTGGAAAGCCGAGGGTTTCCGCGAGCCGATAAGGCGCGGTATAGGCTTTCCCGCTCAATACCAGCGGCTTTGGCTACCTTGGCAATGCCCCCCGCCCTTGCAAAAAACGCAAGGACGGGGCACCCTCAAAGGTTGGGTTGGCTATTCCTGCGAACGTTGCAGCGAAACCCGTCAGGTGCTCAGGGTGACAATGTAAGGGAGATGATGCCATCGTCACGTTAGACGACATTCGTAAAGCTCAAGCTCGCCTCCGGGGCATTGCCGTGCGCACAAAACCAGTCGAGTCGCACATTCATCAGACGGACGGCGCCGCCGCCGACAACCGCCGGCTCTTCCTCAAGCCCGAGAACCAACAGCCTATCGGGGCGTTCAAACTCCGAGGGGCATACAACAAGATTGCGTCTCTTACACAAGAAGAACGCGGGCGTGGCGTGATCTCGTATTCCAGCGGCAATCATGCTCAGGGAGTAGCCTTCGCGGCACGAGCCTTGGGGGTGAGAGCCGTAATCGTGATGCCTGAAAACGCGCCAGCGATCAAGCGCGAGGCAACTGCGTCATTAGGGGCGGAGGTCATACTAGTTGGTCCGGCCAGTTCAGAGCGGCAGCTCAAAGCCGAAGAACTGGCAGTACGGCATGGTTATGTCGTCGTGCCTCCCTACAACGATGAGGAGATCATTGCAGGACAAGGGACCATCGGCCTGGAAATCCTGGAAGACTTACCCGAAGTGGAAACCGTGATTGTTCCGGTCGGAGGAGGTGGCATGATCAGCGGCGTAGCTACCGCGATAAAACTGACTAAGCCGGCGGTGAAAGTGATTGGAGCAGAGCCCGAGCTGGCGGCGGATGCCCAAGCCAGCCTGCGCGCGGGCAAAATCGTGGAGTTTGCCGCTGAGCAAGTTACCCGCACTCTTGCGGATGGGTTGCGCACGCAAAGCCTGGGTCCAATCACCTTCGACCATATCCGGCGATATGTGGACGATATTGTCACCGTCTCCGAGAATGAGATCCTAGAAGCCATGCGACGGCTGGCGGCGGACCCCAAAACCGTGGCGGAGCCCAGCGGCGCCGTCGCGGTAGCCGCATTTCTCTTCCGGCAAGACCAACTGCCAAGAACCAGGATCAACGCCGCCATAATCAGCGGAGGAAATATTGAGCCCGGAATGCTGGCGGAGATTCGCGGCACCCAAGATGTGGCAGGCAACAAAAGCTCTGCAGAGTCTCGTCTCACTGTGTAGAGAGGCAGCATGCGTCTGCGTCGGAGAACAACCCTGAAAACAGCTTTCGTTCTTGTTGCAGCTACCATGCTGCTGATGACCACCGCTGCAACCGCCGCTGACATCCAGCGCGCGGCAATGATGCGTGTAGGCACGCTCTACATTTCTCCGGATAAAGCTTCCGCCAAGCTAGGCGAAGTTGACCGCGGCCGCGAGGTCATCGTGAT
>JABCYV010000087.1 GCA_013290025.1 Acidobacteriota bacterium | reverse complement strand
AGTGTCGTCCGACGTCGAGGGACAGCGCGCGGAGCCGGAGCGGAGCCCTGCGCAGCGAAGCGGAGGCGGAGCGCAAGGAACTGCCGCCTAACATGGGTCTTTGTCAGATCAAGTTCCAGCTAGAACATTTAAGGCATATCGTTCTGTTTTGAACGCGTATGGAATCCTCGCCAAATCCCGAATGGAAGATGCAGTGCAGGAAGTCATTCCATTACCCGAGGGCAATTTATTGGTGCCACTATATCATCCTGGGAAACTAGGTACTCTTTCGCGTTCAATTGAGAAGCAAAAAATGGATTGGCGGCGTGTTCGTACGGCATTGGACGGATCCTTAGCAGGTTCTTAGATCACGATGCCTTAAGGATCGTTAAGCCCTGCGCCTTCGCCAGTTTCGCCTGCCGCTCGTCAAACGTCCAGAATCGTTCAGCTTTGAGTTCCAGCGCGCAGGCGACGTGAAGTGTATCGAGCGTTCGCATGCCAAACTTCGGTCCGTAGCGGCGGGCGAGATCGGCGCAAAGCTCGAAAGCGTTCTCCGGTAGCGGTGCCTCGCGCCAAAGATTGGCGGCCTCATCCGAAACAAATTGGGCATTTGCTCGATCGGCTTTCTCCGCCGTAACAGTTCCGCGAAATTGATGCTGCCCGAGAGCGTGGGCCCACTCGGCACGATGGAGAGGAGTTAGTGTCAGTGGCGGCGCGCCCTGTAGGCGACGCCGCGCTTCCGGGGAATGGACGTCGGTAAAGTATAAGGAGACTACGAAGCTGGAATCGACGTAAACGCTCAATAACGTCCCCGATCCTCAAGGACGACATTGGGGAGAATGCGGTCGCCGAAGAGCCCTTTGGCACGAGCCTCGAAGTCTGGCCATTTCGCCGGTTTTTCTTCCGTCCTTTCGGGAACGATGTGTGCGATGACGCGATCTCGTTCTCGAAGTTCTACCGTGTTTCCCGCGCGAAGCCAGGCTTTGAGGCGGCGGGTGTCTCGAAGTTGGCGGATGTTAACCGAGGGCATGTCATAATGTGACACATTATGTGGCACATTGTCAAGATACCTTGCACCAGCGCGCGACGCCCGCGCCTACATCGATAGGCCAAACAGCCTTAGCCGACTTGGCAGACTTCAATGTCAGTGAGTGCGAAATCGGTGCCCTTCGCCAGCAGCGGTTCGCCTGAGGACTTGGCCAGAGCATAAGCGAAACAGTCTCCGAAGTTGAGGGCAGCCAAATGGCGGCCTTTGCCGTATTTGCGCCAGGCCGATCGCGCAATTTCGACTTGTTCGCCGTCCACGGGGACCAGCTGGAGATTGGCGCGGACAATGAAGAGGTCGAATTCGCGGCCCGCAGCCTCACCGCGTCTGGCTTCCAGAACAATTCCTGTTTCGAGTGCGTTGGCGGCGGAGATGAACCGTGTACCGTCCTCGACGATCAGATCGAGAAAATGCTTGCGCTCGGGCTCGGCCCAGGAAAATGGCGACCAGGGCCGAGGTATCGATCACCATCAGCGCGGCGTCCCGTGCTCGTCATAGCCGAGGATTTCGTCTTCAGGTCGCGAGTCGAGTGTGGGAAGGGCATCCACCCGATGCAACATATCTTCAAGCTGACTCGTTAGAACGCGGCCGCGACGCCTGCTACTCAGCCGCTCCCATCGCTCTGCCAGAGAATTGTGAATGGCTTCAGTCAGAGACTCGCCAGTCTCGCTCGCAACTCGACGGGCAAGGGTCTCCGTGCGCTCGTTTTTGATGCTAAGTGGCATTCGCAGCTCGTTATAGCATGGAATACCACATTATATAATTATGTCAGTACCACTTAATCCAATAGCATCATAGAGATACATTATAACAACCTACTTTTTCGGCTGTGCTGACGGTGGAACCAGGCCGTTCAGGCGGAGGTACATGGCGACGATAGCGTAGTGATCGGCCCAACTGCTGGCCAGCGCCAGGAAGGCCCAAGCGCGGGGCCGAGGCTTACCATCGAAGCCCTTGATGGAATCCCCCAGCTTGGAGTCATCGGCTTTGGCGAGGGCGTCACCGCAGAAATCAAATGAAGCTTTCACCGCCGCAACCAGTTTTTCCTTGCCTTCGGTGCCCTTCAATTCTTCGACTTTCGGCTGGGGCACATCGCCAACGTTGGAGCAAAAGAAATTATTTCCCTCGACGATATGAGCCGCGAAAGCGCCAAACGACAACTGCTCTGGAGTTGGCTTATACACGAACTTATCCGCGGGCATTTCTTCGATGGCGGCAACGGTGTTTTTCTGGCGACCGGGCAGGGCATCGCGAAGCACCGTAGAAACGGGGTTCTTGGTCTGTTGAGCGAAGACAACGGTAGAGGAGACGAGGAGCAATAACACAGCGAAAAATCGTTTCATCGACACGACCTCCGAAAAGTGACAGCAAGGATAAACCTACGCGGATAATTGCGCCACTCAGCCGATGGACAGCAGTTCTACACGGCGACTTCGGGAGTGGCTTGCAACAGGGTTCGGGTGTAGGGGTGGCTGGGTTGAGTGGTGATCTGGGCCGTGGGTCCGACCTCGACGATTTTTCCGCGATACATCACGGCGATGCGAGTGGCCAGATACCGCACGACCGGCATGGAATGAGAGATGAACAGATAGGTCAGACCAAATTCCCGTTGCAACTGGGCAAGAAGGTTTACGATTTGCGCTCCGACGCTGACGTCGAGGGCGGAGACCGGCTCGTCGGCGACGATGAAGCGGGGATGCAAAGCGAGGGCGCGCGCGATTCCGATGCGCTGCCGTTGACCGCCGCTGAACTCGTGAGGGAAACGGCCAAGGGCGGATTCGTCAAGTGCGACCGCGCGGAGGAGCTCGGCAACTCTGGTGCGAATCCCACCCTTTCGCAAAGAACGCGAAAAGGATGGGGCACCCGCGGACGCGCTCATGCGTTCATGAATGATTAGCGGCTCACTGACGATTTCCTCCACTCGCATGCGAGGATCGAGCGATCCAAAGGGATCCTGAAAGATGATCTGCATGTCCCGGCGGAGGCGGCGCATCTCTCCGCGGCTGGCGGCAAGCAGGTCGTGGCCGTCGAAACGGATGCTGCCGGAAGTTGGTTCGATCAAGCGCAGCACCAGGCGCCCGAGCGTACTCTTGCCTGATCCGGACTCGCCGACCAATCCCAGAGTCTCGCCAGATTCAATATCGAGAGAAACATCGTCTACTGCCCTGACGTAGCTTTTCGCCGCACCACCAAAAATAGATTCGCCAAGTGGGAAAACCTTAGTCAGGTTGCGGACTTCGAGAAGAGCCACATGCGGATAGTAGCATTCTGCGAAACTACTCCCCCTCCCGATCTTTGCAAAAACCCCGATACACCCTTGACTGTAGTCCCTTGAGGGAAAGCCAGTAGTCCGCGAGAAATCTGGTTATGCGCGGGAGCAATCGACCCCGCAACCGTCCGATTTAAGTAAGGAGGGAGCAGTCTTGGCAAACGGAAATGGAATTCTCTGGTCCGGCCTAGAGATAGTACCCTCGCAATGTTTATCGGCAAACCCCATCGACAAGACTTCATCAAATGACATTGTTGCCGCCACTGGGAAGGAGTTTCTTGTGCGGAAAATAGGAATTGCGCTAGGGGTTATCGTGCTCATTATAGTAGTCGGTGCTCTGATTTTTGCCGCAACATTCGATGTAAATCAGTACCGCGGCACGATTCAGTCCGAACTTCAAAAACACGTTGGGCGCCCTGTGAATCTTGGCGATTTGCATCTGAAGATCTTTCCACCAAGCTTTGGGATACAGGATCTGGCGATTGCCGACGATCCACGCTTTAGCCCGGACGCGCCCTTCGTAAAGGCCAAAGAACTGGATGTCTCCGTCCGACTTCTGCCGTTGTTGCACAAACAGATCGAAATCAGTTCTCTGGATTTACAACGGCCCAGCGTGAACCTGATCAAAAACCGCCAGGGGGAGTGGAATTTTGCTTCTCTAGGGCACCCTCCGGAGACCGGCAATTCTGGGGTTGGGCAGCCACCTTCCACCGCGTCCAAGAACAAGCGGCCCGCCGAGGCCTCTCCCGAGTCACAGACTGCTCCACAGACCTCGTCACCAGGAGGGGCGGAACAGCAATTGTCGCTTGGCAAGCTGACGGTCCAGGATGGCCAGATTTCTCTTCTGGACCAGACGCAAAGCAAGACGCCGTCCTTGTACGATCACATTGATGTCACGTTGACAGACTTTTCGCCCAATAGCGTGTTCACCGTCGATGCTGCTGCGCACATGGCCGGTACAGGCTCGGAGGATCTAAGGCTGCAGGGGAAAGGCGGTCCGCTCGCCCAACCGGACCTTAGCAAAACTCCGTTCCATGGCACCTTGAATTTAAAACAGGTTGGAATTGTTGACTTATCAAAGTTTCTCAATTCTCCTGCGCTGAGCGGAACCGACGGCGTGATGACGGGACAGACGAAAATCAATAGCGATTCCGGCAAGCTGACTGCGGAAGGCGAAACAAATATAGACAAACTCAAAGTGCACGGAATGGAGCTCGGATATCCTGTGTCAGCTCAATATGACCTGACCGATGACCTACCCGTCGAGCTGATTACCATTCGCAGATTCAGTGTAAAACTTGGACCTTCACCTATTGAGATGAGCGGCACCGTCAATGCCAAATCGACGCCGCCGCAAATCGATCTCAATCTGAGGGCAAACAATATTTCGATCGCGGAAGCGACAAAATTCGCAGCCGCATCGGGCATGGCCTTTTCCCAGGGGACCACGGTCACAGGCAACGTGAATGCGAATGTTCAAGCAAATGGCGCTGCAGATAAGCCGGCGCTGACCGGAACATTGACTGCCAGCGACATTCAGATGAGTGGAAGAGAAATTCCACAGCCCGTGCAGATCCAGGCCATAAACTTAAACTTATCGCCTTCTGAGGTTCGCTCGAATCCTTTCAACATGGTCTCGGGTGGAACCACGGTGAGCACGCAATTCACAATGCGAAATTACTCATCTCCGTCACCGGTCGTGGATGCGACGGTGCGGGCGCCCAATGCTCAACTACCTGCAATTTTGGCGTTGGCGAAGGCTTATGGCGTGACCTCTCTCGACAAGGTGAGTGGCGAGGGCACGCTGAACCTGGACATGCACGCAGCCGGCCCGGTCAAGTCAATCAGCGGACCGGAGATCACGAAAGCCCTGAACGGCACCGTGAATCTGAATTTCTCGAACGTCAAATACTCCGGGGCGAACATTGGGCACGAGCTCGCCTCGATTGCTGGGTTCTTAAATGCCAGCTCAACTGCTCAGTCCGCATCGGGCGTTACCAACATTGAGAAGATGACAGGTAACATTACCGTGAAGAACGGAATCGCGCAGACCAACGATTTGCAAGCCCAGCTCGACATCGGAAACATTGGGCTTGCGGGCACGGCGAGCTTGGTCACGGAAGCCCTTAACATGCACGCGACGGCAGTAATGTCGCAAGGTGTCAGCCAGAAAGTAGGCGGGCAAAATATTGGTGGATTCATGAAAACCGCACTGGCAAACAATCAAGGAGAGTTGGTAATTCCGGCTCTGGTTACTGGGACATTTTCAAATCCGAAGTTCGAACCGGATGTCCAGCAACTGGCTCAAATGAAGCTGAAAGGGCTGATCCCGAATATCAATAATCCGGCCTCGGTGGCCAGCACGGTGCAAAATCTGTTAGGCGGGCCTAAGAACCCTGCTGAGCAGCCCCAACAACAAGCGCCGCAACAACAAAACCCGGTGCAGCAGATTCTGGGACTATTGGGAAAGAAAAAACAATAGAACGAACAGTAGAACGGCGAGCGAATTACAACGGGCGGCACTATGGTGACGCTCCCTCAGGCCGCAAGGTCAATTTTTGTGATCCGAGGAGGCTCATGCTTCTGTTCGATTTTGCCCTGGCGGCTAATCTTCGCCAGCTCGCAGTTAAGTTCCGCTCCCACCAGCATGGCAATGCCGATCCAATAGAGCCAAATCATCAGTGCAATGGCTGCGCCAAGCGTTCCGTAAGTTTTGTTGAAGTTTGCGAAATGCCGGAAGTAGAGACCGAGCAGATATGAGAGCGCAATCCAGCAGCCTACCGCGAGGATCGCGCCCGGTAGAGTAGCCAGAAAGCGCTGCTTAACATTCGGCGCAAGGAAGTACAGAGCTTCCACAGCGAGGATAGTGAATCCGATCGCGATGGCCCAGTGAACGTACGGCCACAGCAAAACGAACAAATAGGAGAGATGAACTCGAGCGGCGAGCCATTCTCCGAATCTAGGTCCGACAATCATCACGGACAGTGCTACCAGCATCAGGGCTCCAGTCACCAAAGCTAAGCCCATCGCCAATGGCCGCGTTTTCCAGAATGGTCTATCGTCTTGCACGTCGTACGCAATATTTAAAGCCTCGATCGCCGCCGAGAATCCGCCCGAGGCCGCCCAGAGCGTGCCGAAAATACCGAAAGAAAGAAACGTTCCGCGGTGGGGCGTGATCACATCAGACAAAACTCTGCGGACCAGCCCCATGCTATCCGGTGGCAAGAATCGTGCCATCATGCCCAGCGCCTGGTTGAAAAGGTCGGGTAACGGTAGGAAGGCAACTACGGCAGACAAGAAAATAAGAGCTGGGAACAGTGACAGGACAAAGTAGTAGGCGAGTGCGGCGGCCATCTGCAAGGTATGGTTCCGAAGCAGGTCTCCGTAGGTCTGCACCAACGCATGCTTGATCCGCGCCAGCATGACGATCCTTGGATGCAATTCCAAGGCAGACGATTACGAACTGCCGGATTGAATTCTACTCTGGAGGGTGCCCCGTCCAAGCTGCGCTTGGGCGGGGATGTTGCTATATTGATCAGAATCGAGTGCAGCGGAGCTGGTCGCACGGCTGAAGGACTGGAAGTGAAGCAGCTTTTGCCACTATGTGTGCGGTTAACCGGGAACAGTGGAAATTGAATCGCAGTGGACGGCGCGGCGTCGTGAGCGCTTGGGAGTCTTCCTCATCGTGCAAACACGTCCACCTAAGGACATCCCGCCCAAGCACAGCTTGGACGGGGCACCCTCCAGAGTAAGATGAATGCGAGTTAACCCGGGCCACCCGCCCTGGAGTGACCGCTGGCAACCAAGCGACAAACGAGCATGGGCAGAAAATAGCCCCCTGTGGAAAACCCCAAGTTAACAACGTAAATAAGACTACGCGGGAGGCAGCCAAGAATGCAGCGAACAAAGGTTCCGGTGTGATCTCGGATCGCGGCCACTTTCATACTAGGCGCGGCACCGGGGCCAAGAAGCGGGACGGCGTGCACTATAACTATCGCGACTAGCCATGATGGAAAAGCTTTGGATTACAACAGTTGAGGTTCAGGTAGAACCGGGAGATATGCCTTCCGGAGATACCTTGGGATTCATGAGAGTCACTATGTGGGCTCCGTCGCATGAGGAGCTTTGCCGGAGACTGGAAGCGTATCTTGCCAAATACCAATGGAAACTCCTTTCGATGGAGAAAACGGAGGTGGTCGATCCATCGCGAGATTACGGTGACGAAGAAAACCAGTTGATTGAGGAAACGCTTCACGATCCAAACGCAGTTCGGCTGGGAACCTACTATAGCTATAAGCCGGAGTGATCGGCGCTGACGAGCCGCTGAGCCGCCGCCCGCCGCGTATGCGCCCCTCTAATCCATAGCTAACCGGTAGACATTCGGGCAGGTGGGGGAATTTTCCCGGCCCGGTATCTATCCCCCTGTGCGTTGACTTCCCTCAACCGCGCCCCTAACATGGCAGCCCAGCAGCTCATGGCGAACTCTGCATCCATGATTGGCCAAACTATCTCTCATTACCGCATTACGCAGAAGTTGGGCGGCGGCGGCATGGGAGTGGTGTACGAGGCCGAAGACCTCCGCCTCGGCCGGAGAGTTGCGCTCAAATTCCTCCCCGAGGAACTAGCGCAGGATCCGCAAGCTCGCGACCGCTTTCAGCGAGAGGCGCGTGCCGCCTCGGCATTGAACCATCCCAACATTTGCACGATTTATGACATTGGTGAGGACGAGGGCCGTCACTACATTGTGATGGAGTACCTCGAGGGTACGACGCTGAAGTACCGCATCGAGGGCAGGCCCATTTCCATCGATCAACTGGTGGACTTTGGGGCGCAGGTGGCGGACGCGCTCGACGTGGCGCACACGGCGGGGATTGTTCATCGTGACCTGAAGCCGGCCAATCTTTTCCTGACCAAACGAGGACAAGCGAAGATCTTGGATTTCGGACTGGCCAAGGTGGTTTCCGGGCCGGCGCCGCAATTGGCGCAAGTAGCGGCGTCTTCGCCCACGATTGCCGTGGAGCACGCACACCTGACCAGCCCGGGAAGTACAGTGGGCACGGTTGCCTACATGTCTCCAGAGCAGGCGCGAGGCGAAGACCTCGACGTCCGCACGGATCTCTTTTCCTTTGGCGCGGTGCTTTACGAGATGGCCACGGGCCGCCAGCCCTTTACCGGGAACACCTCGGCGGTCATTTTCGACGCGATTCTGAACCGGGCGCCCACCGCGCCGGTGCGGCTGAATCCCAATCTGCCCACGGAACTAGAACGGATCATCAACAAAGCGCTGGAGAAGGACCGGGACCTCCGCTACCAGGTGGCGTCGGAGATGCGCGCGGATCTTAAACGGCTGAAGCGGGAGATTGATTCGGGCAAGAGCTCGTCAGCAAGCGCGGCTGCCGAGCCTGTGATCACGCCGCCGCCATCCGGCACATCAGCAGTGGCAGCACCTTCAGCTCCGTCGGTACAGCCCGCCTCGGCGATATCTGGTCCAGCTTCGTTGCCTGTGGTGGCGGCACGAAAGAGTTCAAAGCGTCGCTGGTACATTGCGGCCACGGCGGCGCTGGTCGCAGCCGCGGCAATCGGCGGAGTCTTATACACTCGGCGGGCGCACGGATTGACGGAGAAAGATTCTATTCTTCTAACTGACTTTGTTAACACCACTGGAGACGGCGTCTTTGATGGAACTCTAAAACAGGCGCTAGCGGTGCAACTGGAGCAGTCTCCGTACCTGAATGTTTTTCCCCAAGAAAAAGTGCGGGACACACTGCGCTACATGGGACGGTCGCCCGATGAACGGGTTACGCCAGACCTGGCACGAGACATCTGTCAGCGGGAAGGCATCAAGGCGGTGCTGAACGGCGCCATTGCCAATATCGGAAGCCAATACGTAGTGGGTGTGGATGCCACGAATTGCAAGACGGGCGACAGCCTAGCCCGGGAGCAAGTCCAGGTTGACCAAAAAGAGCAGGTGCTGGGAGCGGTGGGCAAAGCGGCTTCGAGCCTGCGAGGCAAGCTGGGCGAGTCGCTGGCTTCGGTGCAGAAATTTGATGCGCCCGTAGAAGAAGCCACGACGTCATCGTTGGAAGCGCTCAAGGCCTTCAGTCTGGGTGAGGCGGAGCGCGACAAAGGATCAGAATTGACGGCTGTTCCATTTTATAAGCACGCGCTGGAACTGGACCCCAATTTTGCCGTAGCTTACGCGCGGGTGGGCCAGTCCTATCGCAATACCGGTCAGACTGAGCGGGCTAGCGAGAGTACCAAGTTGGCATTCGAGCGAAGAGAACGGGCCAGTGAACGGGAGAAGCTCTATATCACCACTCATTATTACGACAACGTTACTGGAGAACTCGACAAGTCGATAGAGGCCTATCAGCTATGGAACCGGACTTATCCGCGAGACTCCATTCCCACCAATAATCTCGGGGTTGACTATAACGAGATCGGCAAGTTTGACCAAGGACTGGTGGAGGCCCAGGAAACCATGCGCCTGGATCCTAATAGCGCTTTCAGTCACGGGGTTCTGGGAGGCGCATACTTGGGGCTCAACCGCTTGGCCGAGGCAAAGGCGATTCGCCAGAAGCAAGTAGCACTCAAGCTCGATGGGATGGGTGACCATAGAGACTTGTACGTTCTGGCCTTTCTCGAAGGCGATGTGCCCGGGATGCAGCGTGAGGTGGAGTGGGCAAAAGGCAAGCCAGATGAATTTTTCATGTTAGAGCATGCCGCGCAAGCAGCGGCCTCCTGGGGCAAGCTACAAAACGCTCGTGAAGCGTACGGCCGAGCTGTCGAGATAGCGCAAAGAGGAAAATTTGAAGAAGCGGCGGCCGACATTGTTGCAAGGCATGCCATCGTGGAAGCAGAGTTTGGGAATTTGGCGCAAGCGCGCGACGGGGCCCACTCAGCGCTGACTATGGACCGAAGCCGGCGAACGCTGCAGTCGGCGGGCCTGGCGCAATCTGCAGTGGGTGACGTCAGCCAGGCAACAGCCACGGCGGATGAGTTGAGCAAACGCTTTCCGACTGACACCTTCGTCAACGACATGTGGGTGCCAATAATCCGAGCGCAGATAGAGACTAGCCGGGGCAACCCCAGCAAAGCCATTGAACTCCTGCAGGCTACATTGCCTTACGAGTTTGGTTTGGGGACTGGTGCTGCGCCGAATTACGTTCGCGGGCAAGCCTACCTCAAGGCGCGACAGGGGAAGGAAGCGGCAGTCGAGTTTCAGAAAATCCTGGATCACCGTGGAGTCTGTCAGACCTCGCCGGAGTGTGCCTTGTCTCATTTACAGTTGGGGAGGGCGCGGGCTTTGGCCGGGGACAATCCCGGTGCTCGCGGGGCTTATCAGGATTTCTTCGCATTGTGGAAAGACGCCGACCCCGATATCCCTATTCTGAAAGAAGCTAAGGCGGAGTACGCGAAGCTGCCGCAGTAACGTTCGCACGTGGGGACAGCCGCCCTCGGCTGTCCGGCGGAGCAACGCTCCGCTCTTCTGGCTCCGGCAAAAACTGTCGAGCTGCGCTCGACCCGACAGCCGAGGGCGGCTGTCTTCACGTAACCCATAGCGATCCGAAAATCTCGCGGGCGAGGGCGCCCGCGCCACATCATTCCTACATGCTCACGTCTTTGATATGGGTGGCGATGTACCACTGGTTGCCGAATGCGTCTTTCACTCCTCCGCTGCGGTCCCCATAGGGGTGGTCGGTAAGTTCGGCGATTGACGTGGCCCCTGCCGCAAGCGCACGACGGTAAAGGGCGTCACAATCCGGAACGTAGAGATAGAACATGGCCGGCATGGGCTCATACTTGCCGTGGGCTTCGCCCATCTCCACTACCGAGTCGCCGACGCGTATCTCGGCATGATGAACCACGCCGTCGGGCGATGCATACTTGGCAATCTCCTTCGCTCCGAAGGCCCGCTTCAAAAAGTTGATAACTGGCTCAGCCCGAAGAGGATGCATGTAGACATTGACGCTGTTCAGCCCTTTAGGAGTGTAAGTCTCGCCTTGGTGAGTAGCGATGTACCAGTAGTTGCCCGCCGGATCTCTTACGCTGGCGGAACGCTCGCCATACTCCTGGTCTTTGGGCTCGTCAATCGAGGTCGCGCCCGCTTGCAGGGCACGTTCGTAAACCGCGTCGCAATCCGGGACGTAGAGGTGGATCGCGTGCGTATTCGGGGTGGCGCGGAAATCGCGTCCAGGAATGCCGCCACCCATCATGATCATGGAATCACCAATCCGCACTTCGCCATGCAGGCCGCCTGCTGATCCGACGGCGCGGAACTTCTCCTCAGCTCCGAAGGCCTGTTTGGCAAACTCGAGCAGGGCTGGCCCATCCTGCGCGATCATATACGGCGTGACCGTGCGATAGCCCTTGGGAACCGGACTCACAGCCGGCTCCTTCGGCTCCCCCTCTTTCATCATCGCTCGGAAGCGTCGGTGCATTTCCCCGACCGACATCTCCTCTTTCACCGTGGACACAGACCACGTGTATCCAAAGGGATCAAGTAAAGTTCCCTCGCGGTATCCATAGAACTGGTCCGTGATGGGGCCTGCCAGCTTGGCACCCGCAGCCACAGCGTGCTCCGCGAAAGCATCCGCGTCCGGAACGTGGATCCGCATGCTGACTGGCGAACTGCCCATCGTCTCTGCGCTGTACCGTCCCCCTTCCGGCCACTCGTCGCAGAGCATGACGACCGAATCTCCAATCATGATCTCAGCATGCGGAATTCCCGCTCCGGTGTCGAAGCGCATGGTTTCTCTCGCCCCGAAGGCCTTCTTATAAAATTCGATTGCTTTCGCCGCATCCTTGAAAGCCAGCCTCGGGGCTGCGAAGGTGCGAGTTGCAGCAATGGGTTCTGCTGTAGTTGCCATTGAAATACTCCTTTTAAGATCAGCTTTTAGACTTGCTTTGAAATTTTCACGTGGAAGAGCGAGTAGTTCGCCGGCAATGAAGAAATAGGGGACAAGCTCCGGATCAGCCTGCGCAAGTCCCTCAGCAGGCGGTACGAACATCGACTCCACCATAGCGTTCACTTGATCGATTAGAGAGCGCTTAGGCATTGGCACCCTCCATCTGGGCGCGCAATTTCTCGAGCGCGCGGAATTGAAGCTGTTTCACAGCGCCCTCACTGCGTCCCAAACCCTGGGCGACTTCACGAATGCTCCTCTGCTCAACAAAGCGTTGAAAGATGACGCGGCGCTGGTCTGAAGGAAGCTGGTCGACCAGACGAAACAACCGCGCGCGGTGCTCTATTTCCTCCAGATTCACGTCGCTGACAGCGTCGGGCGGATCATCGCCACTGGAGACCTCTTTGGCCGCGTGTCGTGAGCGATCCGCGATCGCGTTGACAGCGATCCGCAGCAGCCACGCGACGAAGGGAACGCCTCGCCATTCGAACCGCCGGATATTGGCCAACGCTTTGTGAAATACATCGGAGGTAAGGTCCTCGGCTACATCGCGGTCCCTAACCCGGCGCGCGATGAAGGCGTAGACCCGTTCAAAGTGAATCTCATAGAGTTCCGCAAACCGGGACGGATCTTTCTGCGCGGCTTCGACCAGGAGGCGGTCGTCGGCCAGGCTCAAGCCGGGCGCCTCCCTTGGGGCCAACTTCGATGCCGGTCTGCGGACGACCATCGTGCCTCTAAGTGTATAAACTGCGGGGCCTGAGAAAGGTTACGGGGCGATGATTTTACGCAAAAGAAATGACGACGGGCAGCTGAAGACAAGGCGTCCGGCACTCCTTCTCCACGTGATAGAATTTGCCAAGAATTTCTTGCGCGAGAGCCCAGGTTTGATCGAACTCGCACCCTCGATTTTGTCGGCTGACTTCGCCCATCTGGCGGACCAAATCCGCAGTGCGACTGAGGGTGGCGCGACCGTCATCCATGTAGACGTGATGGATGGGCACTTCGTCCCCAATATCACTCTGGGGCCGCCGGTGGTGAAGTCCTTGCGCCGGACGACCGATTTGCCGCTCGATTGCCATTTGATGATTGAGAATCCCGACCAGTACATTCCTGACTTCGCGGAAGCTGGAGCGGACTGGATTTCGGTGCATCAGGAAGCCTGCATGCACCTCAACCGCACGCTGCACTTGATCCGCACGCATGGCGCCCTGGCTGGAGTGGTCATTAATCCTGCTACTCCGGTGGAAACTCTCAGCGAGGTGCTCGACATTGTGGATTACGTTCTGGTTATGTCGGTAAACCCGGGATTCGGGGGGCAGAAGTTTATTCCCGGAGCGGTGCATAAAATCCGGCGGCTGGCGGACTTGCGGAACCAGCGCGATCTAGGCTTTCGCATCGAAGTTGATGGTGGAATCGACGTCACGACGGTGGCCGAGGTCGTGCGAGCCGGGGCTGAAATTTTGGTGGCGGGCAACGCGGTGTTCGGTCAAGATGATCCAAAGACTAACGCTCAGAAATTGTTGAAGATGGCCACGGAGGCCAGCCTGCAGAAGGTGTAGGTCATGGCGGGAAGCCGCCGATCGGCAGGGACTCTGGCGCGACAAATGAGGGAATTTCGAGGTCTTATGTCAGGTCGTATTCCAATAATTTTTCTCGCGGGCCTATTGATTGTCACGGTTGCCTGCACCAACAAGAAAGTCAACAACCCAATCGCCAATATTGACTCGAAGCAGCCGGACAAGGTGCTGTTTGATCGCGCCATGGACGCGATGAAACACAACCGGTTCGACGTGGCGAGGATCACGCTGCAGACGCTGATCAACACCTATCCTGACTCTGAATTTATTGCTCGGGCCAAGCTGGCGGTGGCCGATTCCTGGTATGCAGAGGGTGGTTCGACTTCGTTGGCACAAGCGGAGGTCGAGTACAAAGACTTCATTACCTTCTTTCCGAACATGCCGGAGGCGGCTGAGGCCCAACTGAAAATTGCCAATATCCACTATCAGGAGATGGAGAAGCCAGATCGCGACTACACCCACGCGGTGCGCGCGGAGGAGGAATACCGGAGCCTGATCCAGCAGTTTCCGGATAGCAAACTGGTCCCAGAAGCCAAGCAGCGCTTACGAGAAGTTCAGGAAGTCATTGCAGAACGTGAATTTCGTGTGGGACGCTTCTATTACCTACGTCAGTCTTATCCCGCGGCCATCGCACGGCTTCGTTCCCTGGTGGACAAGTATCCGCTTTACAGCAGAGCGGATGAGGCCTTGTATCTGCTGGGGCAGTCGTACGAGAGCGAGGTTACGATGTTGCGGGCGCGCGGCAAAATGGACGAAGCGGCCAAGTCGCGCATGATTGAAGATTTCACCAAACGTGCGGCCGATGCCTACTCACGCATCCTTACACGATACCCAATGATGGATCGAGCAGACGACGCCAAGGCAAGGTTGCAAGCCTTGCATCTGCCGGTGCCGCGGCCCACGAAAGCTGCAGTTGCACAAAATAAAGCGGAAGAAGAAGGCCGGCGCACAACCCCGATGTATAAGCAAGTGATGGGCACGTTCAACAAGCATCCGGACGTGGCCCCGTCCGCGAAGACAGGCGAGCCTACGCTGGTGGATCCGCCGATGAGCAGCGCCACCGAGGTGGCACAGCAGGCGAATCGCGCCATGGTGGGAAACGCTTCCGGTTCGATGGGCAACAATTCCGTATCAGTGGAAGCCGTGGGCAGGGGAGCGCCACCTCTGGATCAGCCCGCGCCGCGCTCCGATGTGACTCCGAGCATCAGCGCTGCTGGCCCGCCCAGTACTTCGGCCGCGACCCCGGCTGCGTCGTCCGACGCCAATCAGCCCAAACCGAACGTTGCTGCCGACCCGAACGAGCTGAAGCCCAATGTTGCCAGCGATGGTGGCCAGGCTATGCCGGCTCCACAGCAGGTGAATGAGATTCAGGCCGGCGGGAGCGGGCAAGCCGCAGCGGGCGATGGGAAAGATGCGGATTCATCTTCCAGCCAGACCCAGGACGACAGCTCGTCTTCTTCCAGCAAGCATAAGAAAAAGAAGGGTCTGCGAAAGGTTGTTCCTTTCTAAACGAAGGCGCCGCTGATGCGGCAGCATGAAGCAGCTTCAACCCACTCGTGACTGTCCGGTGGTAACGTATTACCCTCTTATTCTCATTGACTTACCTTTTGGCAGCGGTTAACTTCACGCTATCTCCCCCTGACCAGAGGACAGCCCTTGGCGCGAAGAATCCTGCTCGCCGATGACAGTGTAACTGCCCAGAACATGGGCCGGAGAATCCTCAGCGATGCCGGCTACGAGGTGGTCACGGTCAACAATGGGTCGGCCGCACTCAAGAAAATTGCAGAACAGAAGCCGGACTTGATTGTGCTCGACGTGTATATGCCGGGCTACGGCGGTCTGGAAGTTTGTCAGCGGGTGAAGGAAAATCGGGAGACCGCGCGCATTCCCGTCTTGCTCACGGTCGGCAAACTGGAGCCCTTCAAACCAGAAGAGGCGCGCCGGGTGCGGGCCGATGCGTTCATCATCAAACCATTCGAAGCCAGCGAACTCCTCACTGCCCTTACTAAGCTCGAAGACAAAATAGTCCCTCAAGGACCGCAGAAGCCGGGACGTTTTGCTAAAGCCCTGGCCGCGATGGAGCAATCGGGTTCGGCAGACTCATTCGGCGATACCGAGACTGGATGGAAAAATCGCCTGACCATACCGCCACCTCCGGCTAGGGCAACTGAATCGGAAGGGGAGATACCGCAAGTGGCAAGCTCGGTGGTCCGCGAGTTGTGGCGCGACCTGGGGTCCAAGCCGGTTGATCCGAAGCAGGAATTTGAGCGTCCCGTACCGGCTGGGCTTCCGCCCGATATCACGCCGGAGGAGATTGCAGCCATTACAGCAGCAGCGGCTTCGTTTGGAAGCCAGCCGCAGGAACCTCCAGCACGCTCTGAGGCTGCGAAAAGCGAAGCGGAAGAACCCAAGTCTGCGGTTGGTTCGGCCGCCATCGATGAGAGCCCAGCCGAGGCAACGGCGGCCACTTTTGCATCTGCTCCGCAAAGCCAGGCGCCGGTCCCCGAAGTTGAGCCTACATCAACGGAAGTTGTTCCTACTGGGGAAACAGCAGGGGCGACGGAAGCAGCCAAGGGAAGCGAATCAGGGGCGGCGGAAAATCCTATTGCAACCGATTCTCCGGTGATGCCAAGCAAGGCAGATTCAGGAGACAACATCGCGGCCGCGACTGCGGAGCAGGCTGCAAAGCCTTGGACTTCGGATGCCGAAGTCATGGCAGCAATTGCTTCTCTGGTTCCGACCAATGGGCATGCCGATGGTATGGCTCAGCCCGACGGATTTGTAACGACTGCAGCGGGCCCCGAGGAAGGAATTCCCATCGTAGTGGCAGCAGCAGTGGCGAGCGCAGCAACGGCGGCGGAATTAGCGAGCGGCCCCCGATGGATCGCCGAAGCCATTCCGGTGCCGGAAGACGAAAGTACCTTCATTCTGCAAGAAGAGATGGAAAAGGCTTATGCCGCTTTCGCGGCGGCCGATGCGGGTAGAGCCAGTTACGCGGCATCAGTAGCAGTTAGTGCGTCCGCAAGTGCGGGTGGGGACGTCGGGGGCGAACCAGCGGAATCTTCGGTCGCAGTGGCGAGTCTAAGCGAGTCCACCCCGGCTGCGGAAATCATCCCGATGGTCCAGGCCGAAGCCAGCAGCATGATTTCAGGTATTAAAGAAGTTGCCTACGCGGCGGGGGCATCGGCCAGCGCGGGGAGTGAACCTGCTTCGGCTCCGGAGGCATCATCGCCTGCCACCGCCGTTCCTCCGCCGGAAGCTGTGACGCGGGCCGCTGAGGAGGGCGACAAGCAACGCGAAGCCGAACTTGCGGCAGCCTGGCAGAACTGGAAGCAGATTCGGGAGTCGATCGTGGGATCGCAACTGACGGCGCAGATCGCGGACGCGGCGGCGACCGAACTGAAAGAAGGTCGGGCAGAAGAGCCTTCTCCTGTCCAGACCGACAAAGCGGAAGCGGCGGCCGAATCCGAAAGTGACGAGTCCTCGAATGCAGCGGCCGAATCTACCGCGATCGCCAGCATTGTAGAAAGTGTCCTGGCGGAGCTGAAGCCTAAGCTGATGGAAGAGATCGCAAAAAAGATGAATACTGACAAGAAAGACAAAGAAAAAGAAAAAAAGAAGAAGAAGTAAGCGCGGATGCGCGTCGTTCCTCCTTCGCTTGCGCGGCGGGCGATTTCTTCCCGGTTAATCCGAGCCCGGGAAGATCGAGATCAGGACAGGGCCGCATAAGTCCTTCTATTCGAGCGGCGGTGCCTCGCCACGTCGCCTCACCACTACCTGACATTTCCTTTACACGAAAATGACACCGGCCTGACACTCCGTGGTTTCGCCTTTGCTAAAGTCCATCCGCAATCTGCGCATGGAGGTGGACATGAAGGCGATATGTGCTCTGTTGCTTGCGATGTTGAGCTTTGGGTGCGGGTACAGTTCCCCTAAGACCACCCCGCCGCAGTCCGGAATCGTTCCCGCTATTTCGCAAATCATGCCTAACACTGCGAGTGCAGGCGGCCAGGGTTTCACCTTGACGGTCAATGGCAGCTCCTTTAACGCTAACGCGGTGGTGAATTGGAACGGCACGGCACAAACCACAAACCACCCGGCGACGAATCAGCTTACCGTCGCGATCCCCGCTTCGGCCGTCGCCACTGCCGGCACCGTGATGGTCACGGTCACCAATCCGGGCAGCAGCACGCCCGGCGGTCCATATGGTGGCGGCGGTAGCACAATGAGCGAGACCTCATCCAGCGTGCTGTTTACGATCATGTAAGGCAGAAGCGCTTCGCGGCAGCCAGCGCCGGAGTTCCGCAGGATGTGTGTGATGGTGACCGCTCGAGTGGTCTTCACGGTACACATGAAAGCGTCCGGTTCCCCGCTATCATCGATGCCCAGCGCTCGCTGCACTTAGTCTCTATCTTCGACACCATAGTTCGCGTAAACCGGCGTTTAGTAACAATCGGGGTCGATGAGTGTAAAGGCGATTTAACGCCAGCAATCGACTAGAATGGCTCGATCTCGTTCTGTTTTGATCCGATTCTGACAGAGGAAATGTTCAATCAGGAGTTGTCGATGCCATCCCCTAAAGCGAACATTCTCGTTGCGTTTTACTCTCGTGACGGCTCCGTAGAAGCGCTTGCCAAAGCCATCAGTGAAGGCGCCCGTGAAGCCGGAGCCGAAGTCCGACTTCGCCGCGTACCCGATCTGGTTTCGACGGATGTAATGGCCAAAGTTCCCGGCTGGGAAGAACGGAGCAAGCGGATGCTCGCCGAGTACGGAGCTCCAACGCATGCCGACGTAGAGTGGGCCGATGGGATCGTATTTGGCACCCCGACGCGTTTTGGGAACACGTCGGCGGAGTTGAAGGCATTCATTGACAGCCTTGGTGCTCTGTGGTTTCAAGGGAAGCTGAACGGAAAAGCGGCTGCCGCCTTCACTTCCACGGCGGGACCGCACGGTGGAAACGAGACAACGGTAGTGTCGCTGTTCATCCCGATGGCGCACCTAGGATTCATCATCGTGCCGAACGGCTACACTCACGAAAGGATTGTTCAGGGACATGGGACGCCATACGGTTCGTCGTCGACTTCCGGACAGCACAGCGCCAAGCCGACTGCGGACGAGCTTGTGGTGGCGAAGCATCAGGGTACACGCGTCACTCAGGTGGCCGCCGCTCTGAGGGCCGCGCGCTAAAGCTTGATGTGACTTGTTGTAATCAAGGCGTTAGCATTCAAAACCCTGCCGCAGCTCAATGAGTGCTATCGCGACTTTTCGCCAACTGACGCACAGTCCGCGTCGCCGAAAAACGTTCGTGATTCGTGTACCGTGGGCAGCAGAGTCCAGCTCAGGGTAGGCTGTCGAAAAAGAGATAAAGCGAAGCAATGCGACCGTTCCGGGCGACCATAAAATCGGTTCCCGCGTAAGCTGGTGGTTTGCCGGGAGTGCCAGATACCCATCGAACCCGTCCGGCATCACCTAATTCCTCGGGAGGGGAGAGGGGCTGATATTTGAAATCTGGATGTGTTGCTTTTATTACACCAGCAATACGATCAATCTCGTCGCGGCCTCGGTAGACGCCTCCATTAGGATCGTAGAACACACCATCCTCATGCCAGATGTCGTCGATGGCCGCGCGCCGACGCACGGGGTCATTTTCGCCAAATACGTCGCTCAGATTACGAAGCAGCAA
>JABCYV010000086.1 GCA_013290025.1 Acidobacteriota bacterium | reverse complement strand
TCATGCGTGCGTTTTCGGCTCAGGCAGGCATGTCATTTGGCCGTTGGCGACAGCAGGCGCGGTTGTTTGCTGCCCTTGAGATGCTGGCACAAAGCAAATCTGTCACGGAGGTCGCTATCGCAGTCGGTTATGACAGTGTAAGTGCCTTCATTGAAATGTTTCGGACGATGCTTGGAGCCACACCACAAAGATACTTTCGAGGCAGGCGTTCGTAGCCACTTGGTAGAGCCATGGGCGCAACGGCGCGCCTTCCTTGACGCTGTCGCGATACCGCCAGGCACGAAGCAACGTCTCCTGCACCGCGTCCTCGGCGTCGGCAAGGAGACGAGCATGCGGTAACAGTGGACAAGCAGTTCGCGGCGATGACGCTCGACATTGCTACCGAACTCGTCTAAGCCCGCTGCTCATCGCTGGATGGCCACGGCAGCTTATTTTCATCGGAATGCAAATACGCATGCGCCGAGAGGCCACGCGTAAATGATAGAAGCAATCCCCGCAAGCAATGATGTCAACCTGCCCAGGGCTCGCCACGACTGAGACGCTAACTCGCCATGTCAATTTGAATTACTTCTCCGAAGCTGTGTCGTGAGAAGGCGAAGAGCGGTTGGCGGATGCCGATTCCTGGCGGATCACGGGCAACCCGCAAGTCATCGTTCGTCGGTCGGATTAGTATCGACAAATGCGTTTCACGGCAGCAATCCGATCGCGTTTCGGTGATTTCGATCAGACCTGTCCTCTGCCACCATCAACGAACAGTTCGATACCTGTGATGAAACTGGAATCATCCGACGCCAGAAACAACGCCACTTTAGCAATTTCGTCGGGATTTCCCATTCGTCCCATGGGGATGGTGGAAACGATTCGTGCAATGGCGTCCGCGGGTTGTCCATCGATGACCGGCGTATCGGTCGGCCCCGGGCTAATGACGTTGGAACGAATATGACGGTCCTTGAGATCCGAGGTCCAGGTTCGGACAAAGGAACGGAGAGCGGCCTTAGTCGCGCCATAGACGCCGAAGGCGGGCGTACCTTTCACACTCGCAACCGAGCCGTTGAGGATAATCGAACCACCATCGTTTAGCAGCGGTAAGGCTTTCTGCACCGTGAACAGAGTTCCCTTGACGTTGATGCCGAAGAGTTTGTCGAAATGCTCCTCCGCAATTTTCCCAAGGGGAGCAAATTCAGCAACGCCGGCATTGGCGAAAACGACATCGATTCTCCCCTTGGTCGCAACGATCTTGTAGAGACGATCAAGGTCGGTTAATTTGGCAATGTCTCCCTGAACGCCAGTGACGTTGCTGCCAATTGCTTGCACGGCCTCGTCGAGTTCCTTTTGACGACGGCCCGTGATGAAGAGGTAGGCACCCTCTTTCACGAAGAGCTTTGCAGCAGCCAACCCTATCCCAGTCGTGCCACCGGTAATGACTGCCAATTTTCCTTGAAGCTTCTTAGTTTCCGACGTCTGTCGTTTTCCTCATTCTCCCTTGCCCTCAGCCGACCTCAATCAAACGTGACCCAGCCTCCTTACGCTTGGCTTGAGGTGAATAGTTTCAGCATTTGCTCGTTGAACTCGTTGACCAAGGCATGCTCCTCAGGGCCAGGATTGGCACGCAACGGTTTTGCTGCCTCAACAAGAATTTCTTCAGCATCTGTTCCAAGCGCCTCCAAAATTTCGGAAATGAACTGATCGAGAGGCATTGCCTGCTCGGCCTCCTGGCTATTCATCAGCTCCGTGCGTACCCATGGCGGCACCATCTCAAGAACTCGGACACCGCTGTCTCGAAGCAGGAAGCGTTGCGACAACGCATAGGAGTGGAGTGCAGCTTTAGTAGCAGAATAGACAGCCGTCACAGCCAAGGGCACGAACCCAAGTACCGAAGTGTTGTAGAGAATTACTCCACGACGGCTTTTCAGTTGATTCACCAATGCCGATGTCAGCCGGATGGGGCCTAGAAGATTAGTCGTAACAGTTGAGGTGAGTAGTTTTTCGTCGATGATACCTGCCGCCTGATCCGGTTCCATGATGCCAGCGTTATTGATGAGAACATTAAGATCTGGATGTTCTCGAATCAGCTTTTGCGCTACGGCTTTGATATTGTCCGGATCTGCGATGTCAAGTTCGATCGCCTTGATGCCCGGATTGGCCTTCACGACAGCCTCCAGATGGCCCTTGCGCCGGCCCGAGATGATCACTTTGTTGCCGCGTTTGTGCAGCGCTTCGGCCAGCGCACGCCCAATGCCCGATCCGCCGCCGGTAATGAAAATAGTGTTTCCAGTGAGAGTCATAGTGCTCCAATCTGTATGAGTGAATGCTGCGAAGCGGGCGAACACTTTACGACGGAAAACTGTCGCCAAACGTAGGAAGGCCGCTGACAGATTTCGCCTTGGTCGCCTCGTCTTGCAATACATCCCAGTGCTCGGCCAGAAGACCGTCTTCGAACCGAACCACGTCGGCGGCAATCCAAGCCGCGGGCCTTCCCATTCCTGTGAAGCGGCCATGGGCGATGACATAATCGCCTTCCGCTACGATGAGTTGGTTTTCGTAGCGCAGCGTATCTGGCGTCGAGCGGACAAGAGCGAATAGTCCTTCGCGACCTGGTGCGATGTGTGCGCTGTGCTGAATGTACTGCGGCGACCAGAAGCGCTCCGCCGCCACATAGTCGCGTTTATTAAAGAGCGTGTCGAAAGCTTCGAGAACGATCGCCTTGTTCTGTTCGGGCGTTGTCTTAGGCATATTCAGCTCCTGGGTTATGTTCGGATGGTTGGTATGTGGGGTAGTCGGAATAACCGTGCGAGCCGGAGGCATACACAGTTTCCCAATCAACCTCAGCAAGAGGAGCGTTCTCGGCGAATCTCTGAACGAGGTCAGGATTTGCGATATAAGGCCGGCCGAATGCCACCAGATCCGTCTGCCCCTCGGAGATAAGGCGATTTCCGCGATCACGGTCCATCTTCACGTTTGCGATCAGAGTGCCATTGAAGAGAGGACGGAAATGCTGGAACATGCCATCGTTGGCCAATTTCTCAAGTGGCGTACCGGTGAAGTCGGTAGTATTCCCCATGAGCAGCAAGTGCGAAAGATTGTAGGAGCTCAATTTCTGAATTGCGTATTCGGTGATGGGCAAAGTTTCGTCGTTGGCTTGAAATGCGCCGCCTTCGTGCATCGGGCTGATCTTGACTCCAACCCGTTGTGCATCGACCTCTCCCAGGATCGCCTCTACTATTTCGAAAAGAAAACGCGAGCGATTCTCCAGGCTCCCGCCGTATTCGTCCTTACGCAGGTTGGTGGTGGCGTTCAGAAACTGCGAGATCAGATAGAGATAGTTGGCGAGTATCTGGACACCATCGAAGCCGGCTTCCATCGCGTTTCGCGCGGCTCGTGCGAAGTCCGCAACCGTGACTTTAATCTCCTGCCTGGTCAGAGACCGCGGTATTACCGTCGGCTTCCGTCCCGTCCGCGTGAACGACAGCTGGCCTGGATCGACGTTCGAGGCGGACACGGGCTGTGCGCCGTCCCGCAATTCAGGATGCGAGATCGCCCCGGTGTGCCAGAGCTGGGAGATGATACGGCCGCCGGCTGCATGCACGGCATCCGTGACACGTCGCCATCCGCGGACCTGCTCCTCCGTCCAGAGGCCGGGTGTATCAGCCCAGCCAAATCCTTCCGGGCTAATCGCGGTGGCCTCGGTGATGATCAGTCCAGCCGAAGCACGCTGCGCGTAGTACTCTGCCTGCAAGGTCGTGGGCACGTGATCATGCGGTCGCGCACGCATCCGGGTGAGTGGCGCCATAACGATGCGGTTAGGAAGATCGAGGTCTCCCATTCGATATGGTGTAAAAAGCGGCTGATTCGACATCACATGAACTCCTGCATCGATCGACTGCACCTGCTTAAGAGATCACCTCGATTACATCGGGAACCGCCAGCCACGAGTGCCACTTTGTTTGCCAGCTTGGACATAAATCTCCTTGGTTTCCTGGAACAAATCACCCCTGATCAGTTGGCCAGAACACTGTCTGGGTCCGGAGGCTGTGTTGAACCGCTCAGTTCTATATGATGGACCGATGCGCAGCGCGGATGCAGAGATATTGAACTATTTAGTTTTTTATCGGAGAATAGGCGTATGGGACGCCCGAAAGGCTTCAGTCGGGAGGAAGTGCTGGAAAAGGCAATGCCGGTCTTCTGGAAGCACGGGTTCGCGGACACGAGCCTTCAGGAACTGGAACGAGCCACGGGTGTGAACAAGTCCGGGCTGTACACCGAGTTCCGTGACAAGGAAGATCTTTTTGTGGCGTGCCTTCGGCACTATCTTGAGAGCCAGGGAAAGAGGGGACTTCTCACCAAGGAGCCACTCGGCTGGAAGAATGTCGAAACTTTTCTGAAGAATGGCCCTCTCAACAAGGGGGAACAACAGGGGTGTTTTTCCATCAACTCGATGCGAGAGTTCGCTATCCTTCCGGATGAGGCTTATGGGGTCGTGACGGAGAATCGGGCGCTATTGCAACGCCTGCTTGCGTTGAATATCGAGTCGGAAAAGCCCTTTATGGCTCCTTCTGCAATTGCGGAGATGGTGCTGTCCTTCTTCTCGGGACTATGCATTGAGCGCAATCTCAAATCCAGCAAAGCCTCGTCGACCCGCAAGATCGAAACCTTTATGACAGCCATCCGCAGTCTTTGATCGAAGGATATCTATCGGGTTGTGGGAAACGAAGTCGCGTAGTCTCGGATGACGGGCTAACCGGACAGTCATCACTTCTTCCGTCAGATCAGTCCTGACGCTCTTGCAGTGACCGGATCACTGGCGAGAAGCCGACTTCGCAATCCGGCAGGCCGAACGACGACAATGTTGCGTTTATCCGCGCTTGGTTTACGGCGTGATCCGCACGGATATGTGAAGCAGATACAGAACGAAGAATTGGAGGACGGCGATAAAGAGCGGCCCAGCGCATTTCCGAAGATCATGCTGAAACAGACCGATTCCCGCATCCAGTAATTGCATGGCGCCGGCGAGCGCACCTAGGATCAGCAACGCAGGCGTCGCGTGCTTGTAGATCGCCCCCAATACGAGCAAAGCCAGAGGAATTCTGGGCGCCGCCGCGTATATCGCCAATAGCAACGACGCCTGCGTTCGAACGGATTCGGCAGGGACCAGCTATTGCGGACGGATGATCGTCGCGATCGAAAATCCGCTCGCGACCAGGACATTGATTGCCGTGACCAGCAAAGCCAGCCGAGTCGCCATTATTGTTGTCATTGATTCCTCTCTCTGAGTAAGCCCGTCCGAGCATAGATGGGTTGATTTGACAACTTGTGTTCGCGCTACGCCTGCGCGTAGTACGAAAGCGCTG
This sequence comes from Acidobacteriota bacterium, assembly GCA_013290025.1. GTDB lineage: Bacteria > Acidobacteriota > Terriglobia > Terriglobales > Acidobacteriaceae > JABCYV01. The sequence continues at coordinate 14,138 of JABCYV010000086.1, read as the reverse complement.
GTGCCAGGCCAGCTCGTTCTTCAAGTTGAATCAGGCCATCTGCCTCGCACAGGTGAGCTCACCGCAGCTCAACTCCGGCACGGCGTCCAATTGTTTCTCTGGAGTGTCAGGCTGGAATCGACGAGGTAAAGAATTCCACGGGCATGAATCACGCGCTACGAAACCTCCGCCATCGAATCCAGTTGTGGTACTTAAAGCCTAATCTGCGGCAGCACTCGTTGCGCCTTCTTTCGCTGCTACCAATGCACCTCTTGCTGCTTCTTCGATGATGCGAGCGACCGCTTGTGGATGCGACACATACACGGCGTGGCTGCTTTTAACCTCCACGACCGTTGCACCGGCGCGCTTCGACATCAGCCGCTGCGCATCGGGCGGAAGCATCCTATCCTCGGTCGTTAGCAGGTACCAGGTTGGTTTCGCCTTCCATGCCGCTTCGCTGATGGTGCCTCCCAGCGCGTCCACACCCCACGGCACTTGCGAGTCGGCCATGAATTCGGCCTTTTCCCGGCACACATCGCCGGCGAACGACGCGGGGAATTTCCCCTTGTCGAGCAGCAGAAAGCCACCCACGGGCGGAAGGAGCGGCGGTACAGGCGCGCCAGGCGGCGGATCCTTGATCAGCGAGGATACGGATTCGCCTTTGTCGAGCGCAAAGGCAGCGATATAAACCAGCCCCGCCACCTTCGGGTCGTTGCCGGCTTCGGTGATGACAGCGCCGCCATACGAGTGACCGACGAGTATCACGGGGCCGTTCTGAGCGGCGATCGCACGCTTGGTAACCGCCACGTCGTCTGCCAGAGAGATGGTCGGATTCTGGACGATGGTGACCGTGTAGCCGTCCTTCTTCAAGACGTTGTAGACGGCTTCCCACCCGGACCCATCCACTAAGCCGCCGTGGACGAGAACGATGTTCTTCACTACTGCCGTTGATTTTGTTTGTGCCATTGTGTTTTCTCCAATGCTTAACAGGATTGTCATGATCGCCAGCGCACCATAGATGGATCGTGTTCTGACTCCTATTGCCATTGCCTTATTCTTCATCGGATATCCTCCTTTTCATCGATTGCGAACTTCTAAAGTCGTTCCAGGTTTTTGCCATCTGAATCGCCACTTTCTGCATCTCGAGCGATGCGTTGTCTTTCATTGCGATGAAATTACGGTTTCGCCACGTGCGCCGAACCCCACAGCGAGCCTGGATTGGCTCGATCCGGATAGAGCTCCAGCATCTTGTCGTAAAGCTCTCGCGCCGTCGTCGTCATCTCGGCGACGCGTTCGAAATCGCGGATGTATTGACGGGTCTCTTCAATGATTTTCGGACTATCGTCCCTGTCAGCTTTTTTGTGCCCCGCGATCACGGCGCGCGGTTTCAGCCTCTCAATAGTGTCGAGCGCAGCGATCCACTCGCGGCGAGTTTGCGCGTTTGACTCGGCGAGATAGAGGTGAACATCGTTGTAGGCGGCGTCGCCTGCGACTACCAAACCGACCGATGGCACGTGCAAACAGGTCCTGTGGTCGGTGTCGGTACGCCCGACTTCGACCACGACAAGCTCACGGCCTTCGAGGTCGATCACATTACCCTTGAGTTCCTCGGGGAGGACCAAGTGCTCGGGAATCTGGCCGGGATATCGTGCATTCCAGAAACTCGCGACGAATTCTGGCGACATTTGCTGGCGCATGATCTTCAGAACGTTAGGCGTTGCAACAGCTCTTGCACTCGGAAATCGATCTAAGAGAGCACCGATGCCAAAGAAATGATCGCCGTGGCCGTGGGTGATATAGATTGTGGTCAGGTTCTTGCTACTCGCCGCGATCCATTCCACTGCGGCGTGCACCTGCTCGACGGTAAGAAAGGCGTCGACAAGCACTGCGTCCCGTTCGCCAGAGATCAGTGTGGCCGATGTCGGGACCCACATCCATTGTTCCTTGCCCGGCGGCAAAGCGCGGTTGAGGCCTTGGCGTTTTGTCACAAGGACATCCCAATTCAGCGAAGTACTTACTCCGGTGGTTGCCATTTCGGTTCTCCTTTTGAACGGTCTACGCTTTTTAAGCTTTACGGACGCCCCAACCTCGTGAATTCACGGATTTTCGTTCACTGTGATCGCTCATATACCCTTCTCCATCAAGTGGTCGCGTATAACCAGCCTTTCATTGACCGTTTCGCACATAACTTGAAATCAATGGACCCACCGGTTCGTTTGGCGACGAGAGGAGAAACTCTCTCCGGCGACTACGCGCTCCTGGCGACCATGCCACAGCGCGGTCGCAATCCTCTTCGCGCAGGGATCACAGGCGAAGATGAAATCGGCAACTAGGGTCGTGACTGGTTCTTCGCGGCAAACCTCGCATGCCAAGGGAATGGAAGGCGCATTCACCCGTCGCGATTTGTTCCACGCCAGAGCCATTTGCAATTCTCTCGACCTTAACCTGCCTCTTAGCCCGATAAGATGACGGATGAGACCGATCGGTCGCATTGAAGGCAAGATAAATTTATTCGGCGCGTTCGAACGAAAGGGCTAGCCTCAGAGAGCTGTTCTATGAGCAGGCGTCGAAGAAGCAGGCGGCAGCCTAAGAGGCTTACCGTCCTTCGTCCTGTCTGCGTTTGTAACTACGTTTCCCGATTTCGTCACCAGTGTTCTCCTTACGAACGAACGGCGAGAACGGGGCAGGATCCCAACTGCATCACCCGATAGGTTGTCGAACCAAACACCGCTACATCCAAGGCGCCACGGCCACGCACTCCCATAGTCACCAGGTCGATTTGCGCTTCCTCGGCGAGCTGAATGATTTGCGCGTATGTTTTTCCGATGCGCACCGCCGTCTTAATCTTGAGGGTCTTGCGTCCGTCTGGTGGAATCAGCTTATCCAGTCGCTCTGCCGCTACCGCCATGGCCTCTTCTGTCTTCGCCAGACTTGGGGCTCCTTCCAACACGTGCAGCAGGGTGAGCTCGGCGTCGTACTCTGCCGTCGCAGAGATCGCATATTTCAAAGCTCGCTCTGAATTCTCGGAGAAATCCGCACAGAAAAGAATCCGACTCAAGTGGTGTACGTGGCCCCGCTCTTTACCTGCGGCCACAGAGTCGTGCGGCGGCTTGCTTGCTGCTAGCACCGGGCAAGGAGCTCTGCGCATCACCCGGTCGGTCACCGACCCGAGCATCAGGCGGTCAAACCCTCGCCGGCCATGCGTTCCCATGACGATCACGTCCGCTTTCTGCAATTGCGCAAACGACAAAATAGAGTCTGCGGCTACCCCTACCTGCACCAGGAGCTCCGGCTGAATTTCATCGTGGGTGTGGTTCTCAACGAATTCCTGCAGTTGCTTCTTGCCGCTCTCGCGAAGCGCCTGGATGTACTCCTCATAGAGTTCCGCCGAGGCAACAAAGCCGGCGTCAGGATGCCGCCATAGCTCTACGATATGCTGCGCCACCAACTTGGCTTGATAGTGCTCGGCCACCGATAGCGCATGTTGATATGCGCTTACCGAGAACTCTGAGAAGTCAATGGGACAAAGAATCAGATTAATCTTCAGCGTCTCGCGCATTGCGTCCACCCGTCTCGATCGAAGCGTCCGTCATCGTGGGTTATTGCAACTGGTGTGCCAACGCAATTCATTGAATCGGCGCAGCTTTACCTTTCAGGAAATTGCCGAGCTTTCAGAAATCCTGACGGTTCAGAAAAATGCCAGGACACGAGTCAGTTCTTCCGCTGAAGCGACTCGATAGGGAAGAAGGTTGGAGGCCTTGCGTTGAATGCGGGGTACGCCGATACGAGGCCCTAGGCGGAAGCTTGCTTCGAAGGCTGCACTTTGAACTGACGCTTGTCTATGCCAAGGCTCTCGATCTTTGAGGCAAGGGTTTGGTGGGGAATTCCGAGCTTGGCGGCGGCTCCGTGCGGGCCTGAAACTCGACCGTGGCATTCCGCCAATGCTGCCGCGATTGCTTTTCGTTCGCGCTCGGCGAACTCTTTCTTGTCGTCGGCGAGGACGCCGGCACTGGAAAACTGTCGCCCGGACAGTTGGTTCGATTTTCGCGGCAGCCATGTCCCGTCGACTGAGAACGTTTCTCCATCGCACAGGATTACGGCACGCTCTATTACATTCTGTAGTTCGCGGATGTTCCCTGGCCAATCGTAGGCTTGAAACAGGCCCAGAGTCTTCTTCGTTATATGGCTGATCCTCTTTCCGGCCCTCTTGGCATATCGTTCGACCAAGTACTCTACCAGCAGAGGAATATCATCCTTCCTCTCGCGCAGGGATGGAACACGTATGGGGAAAACGTTAAGCCGATAAAAAAGATCCTGGCGGAATGTACCCACGCCTACAGCGGCTTCCAAATCGCGGTTCGTTGCGGCAAGCACGCGCACGTCGATAGAGATCGGTTGGCTGCTCCCGACCCGCTCGAATTCTCGTTCCTGGAGCACTCGCAGTAGAGCAATCTGCGTTTCGGGCAAGAGTTCGCCGATCTCGTCCAGGAAAATCGTTCCACCATCGGCGGATTCGAACCGACCCGCCTGTCGCCGAACCGCCCCGGTAAAGGCGCCTCTCTCGTGACCGAACAGTTCAGCAGTAATCAACGAAGGTGGAATCGCCGCACAATTAACTCGGATGAACGCCCTCGCTGAGCGCTTAGACCGCTTGTGGATGGCACTGGCGATCAACTCCTTTCCCGTCCCGGTCTCACCCGAAATGAGAACCGTGGAATCGGTAGGGGCCACTTTGCTAATTTGCGAGAGCACCCTGCGGAGCGCCTCCGACGAACCAACGATGGCTTCGTACATCGCAAAACGGTCGATCTCTTCGCGCAGAGCGATGTTTTCATTGCGCATTCTCTCTTCGGCCTGCTTGCGATCCTCGATATCGGTCGCGGTCGCGTACCAACGAATGACGTCTCCCACTTCGTCTCGCAGCGGGTTGTAATGAACCAGCAGCCAACGATACTGACCATCCCTGCGGCGCACTCGTCGTTCGTAGTCGAATGGAACCCCTCGCGAGAGCGCCGCATCGCGTTCGCTGCGCAATCTTTCGGAGCCCTCCGGGTGAAAAACCTTACGAAACCCTCTCGACCTCACTTCTTCTTTCGTCAGGCCGGTGTAGTCCCGTACTGCCTGATTCGCGTACAGAAATGTTCCGTCGGCCCCAACAGCGATGATGAGCTGAGGTATTGCATCGATGATTGTTCGAAGTTCAGCTTCGGACTTCGTCAGGGCCGACCGTGATCGTTCGCGCTCGATGGCGATTCCGGCAATCCGGCTGGCGTAATCGATCAGCTGAATGTCGTGCGTCCCCGGATGCCTAACTTGGCGGTAGTACATACAAAAGGTACCCAGCACTTTGCCATCCTGCGACATGATGGGCGTCGACCAAGCGGTCCGCAGTCCACTCTGCAGAACAACGCTTCTGAAGTTGGCCCAATTCGGATGAGTAAGGATGTCGGAGATAAAGACTGGCTGCCGAAGGTAAGCGGCTGCGCCGCACGATCCGACGTTAGGACCGATGCACGTTCCATCGATCGCTGCTAAGTACGGTTGCGGCAGGTTTGGGGCGACGCCATATCGCAGGTGCAACCCGTCTACGTCTAATAGAAAAATCGAGCACGACATTCCCACACTGTGGGCTTCTATTAGACGGCTGATACTGGTCAGAACTTCGTTCAGAGATGCGCCGATCAGCATCATCTTCAACGCATCCAGCACCGCCTCGCTGGGCAGGGTGTGCGCGGGGGAGGGGGATATTGAGAGGGCTTGCAGGTTGGGTAACGTTTTGACGTTTGCCATGAACTAGCCGCCTATCAGTTAACGACCGCAGCATCGCAGGTAAAGCTGAGTGGATTACCGTCCCGATGCTTTCTGGCCGCGAAGCACGATGCAAGTCGAAGCCGCTTTCGCGACCAATCGGCTTTCCTCGTCGGTAATGGTGCACTCCACGTAGCCGATCGTGTGGCCCCGCCGCACAACCGTTCCTTCCGCTTTGAGTTGTGCCTGCCAGACCGGGCGAAAGAAATTGATTTTCAATTCCACGGTCGTAAAAGATTCATCTGGAGCGAGAGTACTTGCAAACGCGATGCCCATCGCGGCATCAGCAATATCGCAAAGAATTCCGCCATGCAGCGTTCCCATGGGATTTGCATGCTGTGGTCCGGCTGCTAAGACGACCGTCGCCCGCCCGTCAGCAATGTCTTGCGCCTCAAACCCAATCAGCCGCGCAATGGGAACGTCGTTCGTCTTTGCGCGTTCCCTGAAGTCCGCTTGCGAGGGAATTTCTTGAGTACTCATGACTTGGCGGCTCCGGTCTTCGATTTCCGCGCACGAACTTTGGTTTCGAGATATTCCTCCAGATGACGGACGGCAAGGTCACGAGGCTCTTCCTTCTTCTGCAAACGGCTCACCATTATGCTGCCTTCAAGCGTACTTGCAATCAAGGTGGCCAGTTTCGCCGAATCGACATCGCCACGCACCTCGCCTCGTCGTTGCCCTTCCTTGGCAATTGATTGCAGACGATCAAGCAAGGAATTGAGAGCCTGGCGGGCTTTGGCTCGCAACTGAGGATTGCCATCGTCGGAATCGATGGCTGTGTTCAGCAGCGGGCAGCCTCCCGGCACCAGTCCTGTGCGCCGGTCGCGAAAGTTCCGCACGATTTGTTTGAGACGATCGACGGTATTCGGGATCTTCTCTGCTCCTTCGAAGCGCGCATCCATTGCAACTTTCCAGGCGTGGTCGAAGGCGTCTCCCGCAAGCTCTTCTTTGCTCTCAAAGTGCCTGTAAATCCCGCCTTTTTCCAGACCAGTGGCTCGCATGAGATCGGTAAGTGCAGCGCCGTCGTATCCCTTTTGATTGAAGATTGGCGCTGCCTTACGAATGATGTCTTGCCGTGTCTGCTCGCCTTTGCGCACGTTTGCTGCTCCTAGCAATGTCAACTCCGCGATAATACGGTCGCTGACGGTACGATACAAGTGGTTCGATGAGACCGACTGGTCCCAGGTCGCATTTGATATGCGGAAGTCGCCATTTTGGACCGCCCCCGCCCGGTTCCGCTAACATTCCTTGGTATATTCACGACGACTTGTGAAAACCTGTAGGAGGCTCAAGCACATTGAACCTAAGGTCACCGTCGCTCAGTGGCTCACCGCTTTGCTGGTGGTCGTAATGATGCTCCAGCACTACACGCGAGTCGTTCCATTTCCTGAAGGTGCGCCAGGTCACAGTGCAGACCTTGCCTGTCACCCCGACCAGCTCCAGTGTCCACGCAGAATGGGTCTCGTCGACGACATCTCCTGGAATCGGCGTTTGTCGTACGGATATTGAAACACCACCGACCTCGGACATGGCATGAAGTGGAACCATGAAAGCGAAAATAAGTGAGCGGAGGCCCGGCTTTCCGCGAATAGGCTCTTCCGTGGTTTCGCTGCTTCCCTCGACATCGTCGGCATAAAACTCGTCGAAGATCTCCAGATATTCCTCGTAGCTTCGGCTGATGTCAGCATGGACGATGGCAGCGTTTAGCGTACGCTCCGCGTTCCGAGATTGTGTGTACGGATCGGGATGAAACTGATCGGCTGAGATGAAACCACGTTGATCGCTCATTGAAAGTTCGCGGAGTCTAAGCCTCGCTCTTGCTTCCTCCCATATGGGAGCGCCGCCGATTACAACTGCAAATGGCAGTAGCTTCCAGAAAACATGGGGAAGTTCACTAACTCACACTGTTGATGACCGAAGGGACCGGTCGGTCGCATAAATTATACTTTGCGCCGCCATCTCGCTCCGACGAAGGCGGAGCCGTCATTCATATGAAAAAACGAACCGTTATTTGATAGCCAGAGTTATCTGTCCCAAGTGGTAGGACATGTGGTTGGTTCGACTCAGCAGAACGGCCAATCGGTTCCGGGTCGGATCTTTGGCATAGTCTTCCTCGGACATTGCGTAGTGCCGGTGCAACCATTCGTCCGCGGAAAGAGTTGCAAACTGCGAGAGTAGTTTACCGTTCACTTCGTCCCAATATTGTCTCAGCTCTCCCACAAGGGGCAACTGTGCCCCTGTTTTGTCAGGACTGGAGACGAAGATCGCATCGAGTTCAGGATGCAGTCGCTCTCCTAGACCGAGAATCGGGAACATGGCGTCATGTATGGCGGTGAGGTGTCCCCATAGATAGATGAGACGGTTCTTCCCAGGTGCGACCTCTCTGAAGAGCTCGTCTTCCGTGAGACTTGAAAATATTCTGTTGGCTCTCTCCACGGCGAGTCCCCAAGAATTGATTGCCACCTGTACTGATAATTTGTGGGTTGTCATTGGCACAAGCCTCTCTTTGGATTTGGCGGTTAGATCTGTGCTCTGCCGCCGTCAACGAACAGTTCAATGCCCGTGACGAAACTGGAATCATCCGAAGCTAGAAACAACGCCGCCTTCGCGACTTCATCGGGCTTTCCCATGCGTCCCATCGGGATGGTGGACACAATCCTCGCAATCACGTCTGGAGATTGCCGATTCGCGAGGGGCGTATTGATGGGACCCGGACTAACAACGTTTGAGCGGATACGACGGTCCTTCAGGTCTGTAGTCCAGGTTCGCACGAAAGAGCGGAGTGCAGCCTTACTCGCAGCGTAGACGCCGAAGGCGGCAGTACCTTTAACACTCGCGACCGAGCCGTTGAGAATGATAGAGCCACCATCCTTGAGTAGCGGTAGGGCCTTTTGCACCGTGAACAATGTTCCCCGCACATTGACGTTGAATAGTTTGTCGAAATGCTCTTCGGTGACGGCATCAATGGGAATAAATTCACCAACACCGGCGTTGGCGAAAACAATATCGAGTTGCCCCTTCGCCTTAGCGACGGTCTCGTAAAGACGGTCAAGGTCGGCCAATTTGGCAACGTCTCCCTGAACGCCAGAAACGTTGCTGCCGATTGCCTTTACGGCCTCGTCGAGTTCTTTCTGGCGACGGCCCGTAATGAAGACATACGCACCCTCCTTGACAAATACCTTTGCCGTAGCCAATCCAATCCCTTCGGTACCGCCCGTGATGAGAGCGATCTTGTCTTTAAGCTTTTTGGACATCTCTTTCTCCGTCGAGCCGCGCACTGTACTGACCGAACGGCTCTGGGTGATTGGATGCTAATGAGACTGCTCGGTCGCATGCGTTTCCATTCTTGTTACGACTCTATAGCTGAGGACTTGGAGCTTCATGACACGTCCTAATGGGTGTCGACCCACTTCCGAATATTCGAGACGGTGTCTTCGTAGAACGTTTTGTAAAGACTATGCGAAACGTAGCCGATATGCGGCGTTGCCAGTACGTTGTCCAGCGTCCGGAAGGGGTGAGATGGAGGCAGCGGCTCAATGTCGAATACGTCGATCGCCGCGCCGGCGATTTGTTTGTTCTTCAACACGCTGATCAAAGCTTGCTCGTCGACGATCGGCCCGCGCGACGCATTGATCAACCAGGCTGTTGGCTTCATTCTCTTCAACTCCGTGGCCCCTACCAGACCGCGCGTACGGCTGCTCAACACCAAATGGATCGTCAGGATGTCGGCCTGCTCGAACAACTGGTCCTTGGAAACCAGAATTGCGCCCGCGACTTTGGAGGTCTCGGGTGTCATGTTCTGGCTCCAGGCAATCAGTTTCATTCCAAAAGCGCTCCCGATCCGCGCGACCTGTGATCCAACGTTCCCAAGTCCCAGAACACCGAGGGTCTTTCCACGGAGATCTGCACCCACTGTTTGCTGCCAGCCGCCGGAGCGGACGGAGTTGCTCTCCGTCACGATATGTCGTGCACAGGCCAAGATCAGCGCCCAGGTAAATTCAATTGTCGGGTCCGATCGATACCCCGTGTGAACCACTGCGATCCCACGATCGCCCGCGGCGACGACATCAATCGAAGCGTTTACAGCTCCAGTCGAAGCAATGAGCTTGAGATTGGGAAGGCGCTCAATGACGTTGCGGGGCAGAGGAGTCCGCTCGCGCATGACACAAACGACATCAAAGGGCAGCAACCTCTCAATCACGGCGTCCGGATCGGCGAGGTGGTCCTGAAACACGGTGATGTCGGCTCGGTCACGGAGCACCGACCAATCGGCGCACTCAAGCGCCACATCTTGGTAGTCGTCCAGAACAGCGATCTGGTATTTCTTCATTGGCATCCATCCCGCGGTGATTGATTCGGCCAGAAACGAAGGCTCGGTCTAACAATCGTCAGCTTGTTGCTCAGGGTTTGACATTCGCCTTCGCGCCCCGTTCGACCGCCAAGATGAGGTCGGCGGATGGGAATCGTTCCTTCATGGCCTTGATAAGGCAATCGGGATCCTTGGCTTTTTTGAGTTCTTCTTCAAAAGCCAATAAATAGTTTTCCGTAAAACCTACGGCGGTACTCGCGTCAATGGGAGCTCCAACCTTGCTATGTCCAGGGATGACAACCAATGGTTTTAATTCTCTGATTCTCTGCAATGAGTTCAACCATTCCCCTCTAGCCTTGCTGTCTGTTTCTGCGGTGTAAACGTGCATGCCATTGAACAAAACATCACCGGCAATGAGAATTCTCTGTCCAGGAATCCAAAGCATCGTGTTTTCGTCGGTGTCGCCTTGGATGTGTTTGAGGACCTCTATTTGTGAGCTACCAAATGTAATAAAGTCGCCGTCGAATTGTTCAATAGCAACAACGTGAGAGGTTGCGCCTGATCCCAAGATCGTTTTCCATTTATCGATCTTCTCTTGATAGACCTTGTTGATTCGTTCCACCACCGCAGAATTCGTAATAATCCTCACTCTGGGATAGGCCTCCCGAAAAACCTCTAGACCAAGAAAATGGTCGGCGTGCTCATGGGTGATGTAGATAATGGATAGTGGCTTTTTCGTCTCTCTGATTTCCTGTAATACTCTTTCAGCACTGGTTTTTGTTAACTGCGCATCGACCAACATCACTTCATGTGTTCCCTCGATAATGACGGAGTTAGTCCAAAACTGATCGTCGGGGGACGTGAACACCTTGATATAAAATCCGTGCTGACCACCCCCAAATGCAGATGGACACGAAATTAGAAGACTGATCACCGCTGTACAAACAGCAAGACGCTCCATAAAATCCTCCTATCTTGATTCTTCGCCGGGCCGCGTTGTTCTCACCCGGTCATCAAAGCAGTCACTTCGCAGCCAAATCCGGCGGCAAAGTAACTGCCACCGGCCAAATCCACCAATTCCGATGGTCTCAAGTTGACCTGTCGCCCTGCCCGCAGCGTTACTACTTTTGAGGCGAAGGTGGGCGCTCGTCCCATCGATCGTTAAATATCACCGGCACCCAGCTATACCCACTTCCTTCCTTGCGCAAGCGACCTAAGGCAGGAAATGGCATATGTGGACCCGCGATCAAAACATTCTCTCGCGCGAGTTCAGCCAGCAATTGATTTCGCGTCGCCGCAGCCGCAGTCTGGTCGATGTCGAAGACCGCTGTAACCTCGGGATGCGGCAACTGGACGCGCTGTGCATGGACGACGTCGCCCCAAAACAGGACTTTTTGTCTCTTTGACGAGAATTCAAAGCCGGTATGTCCCGGGGTGTGACCAGGCAACGGGACGATTTGCATGCCGTCGACGATTGGCTCGGAGCCACTGAACGTGTGCCACTTACCGGCCTCGATGTACGGCGATGCGATGGCTCGCGCACTCTCGAAGAATGGTTGCACATCCTTCGGCGCCTTTGCCGCCATTTCCCGCGACAACCAGAAGCTGCTTTCGGCCTTCGCCACGTAAACCTCGGCATTTGGAAAGACGCGCTTTCCGTCCTGAGTGGTCAGGCCGCCGACGTGATCGGAATGGAGGTGCGTGAGCAAGACGATATCGATTTCTTCGGGCGTGTAGCCTGCACTGCGGAGGCTGCCGACCAGGCGCCCGAGTGCTCCCCCGCCCCACCAGGTGCCGGCACCCGCATCGACGAGGATTAGTTGCGTGCCGGTGTTGACTAGGAAGCCCTCGTCAGAAACATCCAGCATGTGCGGATCTTCGTGCAGTGCCCCTGCAACACCATCCATAGTCTTCTTCGTTCCGTTCAGCCAGTGAGGATCGAATACGCCGTGACCATCGAATAGGGCCGTCACTTCAAGGTCCCCGACTTTTATTCTGTAGAAGCCCGGTACCTGATCATGATGCTGGGCTGCGGCAGCCAGACCTGCATTTGGAGCGGTGATAAAGCTGGCCAGCGCTACCAGAAGCACGGCGGCGAACGGCAGCGAATTTCTTTTGAGCACGCTTCTCATGGGCGGTGCGGAGATTTCCACTGCTTGGGTTACGCTTTTCATTGGTGTGTCTCTCTCCTCTGAGTTTCAAGTTGGCTCTCGTATTTCATTCGGCTCTGTGCAGGCGGATCACTCGATCGACCTGCCTTCTTCCATTCTGGTTGCATGATGCAACCATCAATAGGATGCCTGAATCTGGTATAATGATGCAACTAGAGTTAGGGGTGACTAAATACGAGGAGCTATGCGACACAAGTCCTTCAAAGCCAACCTTTGCCCCGTGGCACGCTCGCTCGATACCATCGGCGAATGGTGGTCTCTGCTGATCGTTCGTGACGCCCTCTCAGGAATACGACGGTTTTCCGATTTTCAGACGAGCCTGGGATTGGCAAAGAACATCCTGAGCGCGCGCCTTAAGAAGTTGGTTGCGTGCGGAATCATGGAACAGGTGCCGGCTTCGGACGGCAGTGCCTACCAGGAATATGCCCTAACGCCAAAAGGCCGAGAGTTGTTTCCGGTCATCGTTGCTTTGCGTCAGTGGGGAGAAAGTTATCTCTTCGCCCGCGGGGAGAAACGTCTTCAGGTTCTGGATAAACGCACCCGAAAACCCCCTAGACTGGAAGTGCGAAATGCGAAAGGGGAGATCGTTACGGCGAACGATCTGGAACTGGTTACTGTTAAGAATTGACCTCCATTGCACTCCTCACGTTATTAGTTACAGCTTCGAGCCGCCATCGACGGGAATACTGGCACCCGTGATCCAGCGTGCCTCGTCCGAAGCTTTGGACGGTATAAATAAAAAAATGAGGTGGCTAAAGTGAGGCCGCCTCCATCGCCAAGTGTGCGATTAGAAAACGAACTTCGCTTGCAATTCGATCACCCGTGGAGATGCATCCGCACCCAGACCGGAGCCATAGATGGTCGTCGACTGACTGACGGTCTGCGTGATTCGTCCGAACTGGTTGCTGTCCACGTTTGTGTTTGGGAAGGCAAAGTTCGGATGATTGAAGAGGTTGGGTCGGCAAAGGTCTCGCATTTCTTAGGCGGTCCACCAGATCCCCTCTGGGCCATACTGAGCAAGTAAATTCCAGTTTCGCCGAGCGGCCAGAAGCCGAGCCTGGAGCGGTAGGCCCTCAGTGGGGCAGATTCGGCGAAATAGTTCTGTCACAGTGTGCCGCGGCGTGTGTCTCACTAGATGAGAGGAGACACAACATGAGCGTGAAGGAACTCCAAGCCTTAACCCAGAAGTTCGCCGATGCCTTCGATCAGCGAGACCTCCAGCCCATCCTGGACATGCTTTCCGAGGATGTGGAAGTATTTGACCACGTTCCCTATCGGTTCGATGGCAAGGCGCTCTTTGCCAAGTATCTCAACGAGGTCATCGCGAGCCTTGCCTCAGCCAGCTTCGGCTTCCGGCAACCATCGTGTCGCGTGTACTGCGATGAGGTGGGTATCGTAAATGCTCATGACATGTTTACGGGAGTCACCAAAGACGGCAAGATTATCTCGATCCATGGCCGAACGACCTTGGTCTTCATCAAACAAAGCGGGCGGTGGAAGATTGTGAGCGCCCACTTCTCTGCAATACCCAAGGCTCTCTGAGAATCGAGCCAGGGCATATGGGCGCTTGGAGGTGCACCATGACTATCAATAATCCGCTAGCAGATAATTCCCCCGATCACGAGGACCAAAACCTTGTGCTGCGCGCCCGCTCGGGAGATCGCCAGGCGCTCGAAGACCTGGTCCAGCGGCATCAAGCGTGGATCTACAACATCGCCGTTCGCATGCTGCACCATCCGCAGGATGCCGAGGACGTGACGCAAGAGATTTTCATCAAAGTACTCACCCGGCTCTCGTCGTTTGAGGGCCGCAGCAGCTTCCGCACCTGGCTATACCGCATCGTAGTGAACCACGTGCTCAATATGAAACGC
>JABCYV010000085.1 GCA_013290025.1 Acidobacteriota bacterium | reverse complement strand
GCGAACCAGCGTGGAAGTCAAAGCCGAACTGGTACTTGGTTACAACCGACGACAAAATGATTCCGCCCGACGCGCAGCGCTCCATGTCGAAGCGGGCGGGTTCTACAGTCGTTGAGGTAAAAGGGAGCCATGCTGTTTATGTGTCTCAGCCCAAGCCTGTCGCCGCTCTGATCGTACAGGCAGCCAAGAGTCTAAAGGCCGCGGCCGCTTAGCAAACTGGCTGATTGCCGTTCGACGGGAATGCTACCGCGATAAGTGTCAAAACCCGGCGTTTACACCAGCTACCACCGCACACCCTGGCGAAACCTGGCAAACCGCTGTAAAATTCTCGCGCTCACCAAAGTCAGGCCCCTTCGGATGCAGGTCCGTCAATAAGAGGTGGATATGAGGAGCTGGAAGCAGATAAGCCTTCTCATCATGTGTGTGGTTGTCCTGATGGCTTCCACTCCGGGAAAACCAGCATGGCAGATGAAAGCGGATTACGTGGAAGCTTGCAGTTGCCATCTTTTCTGTCCCTGCTATTTCAACAAACATGCCGAGCACCCGCATTGCGAGTTCAACATGGCGGTCAAGGTGCGCGAAGGGCACTCGGGAAAAACCGACCTGGCAGGGGCCAAATATTGGCTGACCGGGGATCTAGGTGATGAGTGGGGTACAAACAAAAAGGGAGAGTGGGTGGTGGTGTCGTTTGATCCATCTACCAGCAAAGAACAACGGGACGCGCTGGCGCCCATGATTCTCAAGACCTACGGTCTGGAATGGGGCAAGCTGGACGTGCAGGAGGCCCCCGTTCAGGTCGACCGTGCTGGAGACATGGTCAGCGCCACGCTAGGTGAAGGGCAAATGGCTACGATGAAGCTGCAGCGGGAGGCGGGCGCCGATGGCAAGGGCGTCGTACTGCGGAACGTCAAGTATTTCGGAGCGCAGAACAATGACGGCTTCGAAATGTATCGCTCGCTGGAGCACAGCGCCAATGTTGGAGGACATAAGTTCTCCTACTCCGACCGCAACGCTTTTCTGATTTCAATCGATACCCACGAAGGCGAGGGCGGCGGCATGTCGGGCAGCAAGTGATACGGACTTCGTTCGGTTTGGCCCCCGCATTGGCGGGGACTTTTTCATTTACGAATCATTCGACTCAATTCAGGCAGCACTGACTGCCGTTCTAGTAGGAGAGCCAGGCGGACCGCGTCGCCAGAGCAACTGTTTAAAATAGGCGTTTGCGCTCCGACCACGGTTGTGAGTGTAATGGGTTTTACACCAACCGCCCCATCCCTCAAGTGCGCGGCAATTGTTCCAATGTTTACTGCTGTACCCTGGTCGCCTGCGATGCCACCACCTGCCACTTCCCATTACGCTTGACCCACGTGTCGGTGTAGCGATACGTGCCGCTGATATCCTGTTGCTTAAAGGTACTCTTTAAGGCGGTGGTTCCAGCGGCCACAGCGGTGTCGCCGTAGACGCGGACTCTCAGGTCGCTCACCTCGAGCGATTGGAACTTCAGGTCGCCCGAGCTCAAATCCTTTTTATCCTGGGCTTTGTCAGTTACACGGCCGCTGGGATCGGTCGAGATGATGTCATCGGCTTCGTATTGATCCACCGCAGCTGCGCCATCCTTAACGGTCGCCTGCGCCCAGTCTTGCTCAAGTTTCTTGATCTGATCTTCTACTCCAGCCATCGCGGATACCTTGGGACCGCCGGCCAGCGACAGCGCGAGCAAGCAGAGTAGTCCAGTAGCAATCTTGTTCTTCATAACTCCTCCTTTTTTGGCCTACGGATTGTACTCAGGGCCGTGGGGACTGGCAACAACCGCAACTTTTCCAGAGCAGGCGTCTCTGACAGTGTCGGCCGTGTCAAATGGTTTTTGAAACGCGCTTGTCCCTGCACTCACGAGAAGGCCATTTCGCACAGGGCCCGCGTTTCCAACTCACGAAGCACAGACTTTCGCGAGTAAGCTAAATCATTCCTTCTAGGCGAACGTAGCTGGCTTCCATTCCGCGTTCCATGCCTGTCGCAAGCATGGCCGCCCGCGTCTGAGCATCGGGAAGCGTCATTCTCATGGTCATCAACGTGCCCGTGCCGTCCGCGTCAAATCTGGTTTCAATATGGTTGTCGGGCGTGGGATCTGGTAGGTACATCCGCTCCACGTGAACAATCCTGCGATAAGGCTCAAGCTCCAGATATTCGCCGGTAAGGTGGAATGCACCACCTTTGCCATTCGTCCACTCATAGCGAATCTTGCCGCCGGGTCTCGCTTCATTGATGCAGACGGGCATCGTCCAACCTTCAGGACCGAGCAACCATTTTTGGATTAACTTCGGATCCGTGTGCGCGCGATACACAGCCTCTGGAGGCGCAGCGAAGCGCCTTGTTACGATAATGTGCGTATCGCCTTCTGTCTTGAGCGTCATTTTGGTCATCGCGTTTCTCCTTTCTTGTGTCGGTCTATCGTGGCCAGAACTTCGTCGAGCCGGTCGTAGTTTTTCTCGAGGGTTCTTCGCAGCATGGCAAGCCATTGGTCCAGCGCTTCAATACCCGCCTTTGCGAGGCGGCGGGGGCGCTTCGTACCCTCGACTCGACGAACAATAAGTCCTGCGTCTTCGAGCACTTTCAAATGCTGGGAGATTGCCGGCTGTGTCATGTCGAACGGCTTGGCCAGTTCCAATACCGTCGTTTCTCCTTTGGCGAGACGCGCAAGAATCGCGCGACGGGTCGGGTCGGCCAAAGCCGAGAAGGCTGCGTCGAGATTCAAGCGCGTGCTAGACATAAGTAATAACTTATATAAGTAATTACTTATTGTAAAGCGGAAAACTAAGCGGCGCGAATTCGCGGATTGCAAAGTGTTTAAAGTGTTTAACGATCGGCCGACGCCGCTCTCGTCGGGTCACAGGCCAGGTGCCCAGGTCACGCCCCCGTGTTGGGTGTTAACCTGGGTGAGCCAAGTCGCAACATCGACGCTCGTTCATTCCGACCCACCTTGCCCAGGTTAGCGTCCAAAGAGCGGACGCGAACCTGGGGCACGTAGCCGTAGGATAGAAAAGATCTTTGCGTTCTAATAGCCGCCTTAGCCAGCGCGCCGCGCCTGCAGCTCTCCACGTGAAGAACCGACAAAGCCCCGGACCAATGCGGCGATCTCATCTGCAGCTGTGTCCAGCGCGAAGTGACCGGCGTCGAGAACGTGAACTTCAGCGTTCGGAACGTCCTTGCGGTAGCGCTCCGGTTCGCCGGGATCGAAAGATAGATCGTACTTGCCCCAGATCACGAGCAGGCGCGGCTGCTTCTCGCGCATCCACGCTTGCCACTTCTTGTACGCGTCGACGTTGGTACGATAGTCGTAGAAGAGATCGCTTTGAATGTCGGCCTGGCCGGGCTGGTTGAGAAAATGGAATTCATCTGTCCAGAGATCCGGGTCGTAGCGTTCGACGTTGGGATCGTTTCCAACGTGGCGTGTGCGCGTGGTCGCGAGCGAGAGAAGATTTGTGCGCAGTGCACTTTCGTTAGCCGCGCGGTCGGCCCAAAACGCCCGCCGCGGCTTCCAATTCGCCCCCAGGCCTTTCCGGGCGCTTGGGCCAGCAATTGAAATTGAAATGATGCGAGCATCACAGAAACTACCCATACCGCTCGCGCAAACTCAAGACTCTCTACTAGAAGCCATCTCGTCATTAGCCTAAGAATTGGGCGCGACTTACGGCAGGAGTAGAACTCGTGCCCTTCCCGATCTCACCGAATCCTCCCTATTTCCGCAACCTGTGAAAGCCGCGCCTTTCAAAACTATCCATGAGATGTCTGGCAAGTTAATGAGTGGAAGACATTGTTGCCAAACGTCACATCGTCAGAACAACCCGGAACTCTGCCTTGCCGCTCAGCATGCGCGCGTAGGCCTCGGCCGCCTTTTCGAGCGGATAGGTTTCAATCATGGGACGCACGCCGGTTAATTCGGCGAAGCGCAGTGTGTCCTCGGAATCGGCTGGTGTTCCCGAGGCCCAGCCTTGAATGCTTCGACTTCCATTAATAAGCTGTACTGGCGTGACTTCAATGGGGTCAAATGTCGCACCGATCACTATGAGCTTCCCGTTCGGCGCCAAACCGTCGATCAACTCGGACATCGCTTTCGAGCTTGGGGCTGTCGCCAGAATTACCTGTGCCCCGCCCAGCTTCTGCAATGCTTCAGCTGCGTTCGTTGATTTGCTGTCAATGTACACGCTCGCCCCGAGTTTCTTTGCGAGTGACCCGTTTTCGGAACCGCGCCCGATCGCCGCGACCTTGTAACCAAACTTATTGGCAAATTGAATTCCGAGGTGACCCAGACCGCCGATACCCAGCACCGCAACAAGGTCGCCGGGTAACGCACCGCTGTGCCGAAGCGCATTGTAGGTAGTGACTCCGGCGCAAAGCAGCGGTGCTGCTTCAGCGTCGTTTAGACTTTCCGGCATCGCCACCAGTGCCTCGACGGGAGCGACCATGTATTGCTGGTATCCACCGTCGTAGCTGATGCCCGCAATTTTCAGATTCCGGCAATTACGAAAATCTCCGCGCCGGCATTCCCTGCACGTGTTGTCCTGGCCGCCATGCCAGCCGACACCGACACGCTGCCCCTTCTTCCACGCGGAAACACCGCCGCCCACTTCATCGATGACGCCGGCAACTTCGTGTCCGGGAATGCGTGGATACTGAATCCCGGGCCAGGAGCCTTCTTTCGTAAGCATGTCACTGTGGCAAACGCCACACGCCTGCACCCTAATGCGCACCTGTCTTGCAGCCGGCTCAGGAATTTCGCGCTCGACGATTTCGAAATCTCCTCCTGGTTTAGAAACCTGTGCCACCTTCATTGGTGCCACTTCTGGTTTAACTGCGACTCTGAGCGTTGCCATAAATCCTCCTATGAATTTTCAGTTGTTGTTGAAAGGCACTTACTGCTATTCGCTATGCGACCGACCATTACTCTCGCCTTTACCCCGCCACCTCAAAAATCACTTCCAGTTCCACTGGAGTGCCGAGCGGAAGGCTTGCCACTCCGTACACCAGCCTGCACGGACTCTTGTTTTTTCCGAAGATGTCTTGAAGCAAATCCGAAGCGGCGTCAGCGACTTTCGGCTGTTCGCGGACATCGCCTGACGTGGCAACTGACACGCCGAGCCGGACGACCCGCGTCACTCTGTCGAGTGATCCCAAGTGCTGCTGCACAACAGCGAGAACGTTGAGCGCCGCAAGCTGAGCCGCCTTGCGCCCGGCTTCCACATCGAGTTCGGCGCCGACGCGGCCTACGAACTTCGCCCCGTGTCCTTCAGTCGGAAGCATTCCACTTAGAAAAAGCAGATTGCTTGTCTGCACCGTTTCCACATAGGTGCCGAACGGCTCAGGCGGAGTCGGGAGCTTGATACCAAGTTCTTTCAGCCGCTGTTCGGCGCTGACTGTCCCAGGGCTCTCGAGGGTTACGACTTGCGCTTTCGAATTTGCGTTCATTCATCTTTCTCCTCGACTGAAATCGATGTTCGCCCGCTCGCCCCCACAATTGCGATCAATCCACGATTGGGTAGCCAAGGGCCTAGTCGGGGTGGGAACTGCATTTTGGAGACGAGTCGACACAGCGGGCTCTTTTCCGAAGTCGTAAGTGTGCTCTCGTCGAACATTTTCCGTCAACAGGCGCACTCGGGATTGGCCGGTGGACTGCCAACGACAGTCAATGCAGGGGTTTACAAGACTTATTCCAGGCGCACCCTGTGTTTATGGGACAGCCGCTTTAGTCGAAAACCACGGTCTTGTTTCCGTACAGCAGGATGCGATTTTCGATATGCCAGCGAACCGCACGCGAGAGCACGACTTTTTCCAGGTCCCGGCCTTTCTGAAGCAAATCGTCGAGCGAGTCACGGTGGGAAATGCGGATGACATCCTGTTCGATGATGGGACCGTCGTCGAGCACCTCGGTGACGTAGTGGCTGGTGGCGCCGATCAGCTTGACGCCGCGGGTGAATGCCTGGTGGTAGGGCTTGGCCCCGACGAAGGCCGGCAAGAACGAATGGTGAATATTAATGATGCGATTCCGGTAAGCGTTCACGAACTCCGGGGAAAGAATTTGCATGTAGCGGGCGAGCACGATGAAATCCACCGCTTGCTGTTCGAGTAGCGCGAGTATTTGGCGTTCAGCAGCTTGCTTGTTTTCCTTTTCGACCGGCACCAGGAAAAACGGGACACGATAGAAATCTGCAATGGATTGACTGTCTGGGTGATTGGAAACAATGCACGGGATGTCGCAGGCCAGTTCGCCACTCTGGTGACGATAGAGCAAGTCCACCAGGCAGTGATCATATTTGGAAACCAGAATCGCCATGCGCAGGCGGACATCCGACAGCGCCACTCTCCAGTGCATATCGAACTCACTGGCGATCGGAGAGAGGTGCCACAGAAAATCGCTGAGCGGAAGGTCGAGTTCGGCAGGATCGAATTCCACCCGCATTAAGAACGTGTTCGAATTGAGGTCGCCGTGCTCATCGGCATGCAGAATATTGCCGCCGTGCTTGTAAATAAATCCGGCGATGCTGGCGACCACACCTTTGCGGTCGGGGCAACTGAGCAAAAGAACAGCCGATTTCTTGATGGAACTAGCCACGTGAAGTTCGGGAGCTGGAATGCGGTGCCTAACTCATTGTCGCCGTGTCTTCAAATCTTTCAAAATCTCTCTGGCCGCATTTGCGCCCGATCCCCCTGTCAGGCCTGCGCCCGGATGCGTTCCGGAGCCACACAAATACAAGTTCTCAATCGGAGTGCGATAGCGCGCCCAATCCAACATCGGGCGCATGGTGAAGAACTGGTCGAGCGCCAGTTCGCCATGAAAAATGTGGCCTCCGGTCAGACCATAAGTGTCTTCAAGATCCCTCGGGGTGATGATCTGATGCGTCAGGATCAGGTCCGGCAGATTGGGAGCGTATTGTGACAGGGTTTTCACAACGGTGTCTCCCAACGCCACACGCTGGCTCTCCCAATCGCTGGTCTTCAGCTTGTAAGGCGCGTATTGCATATAGATCGACATCACGTGCTGGCCTGCCGGCGCGAGCGAGGGGTCGGTGAGGGAAGGGATTGCCACTTCCAGATACGGTTGACGGGAAAAGTTTCCGTATTTTGATTCGTCGAAAGCGCGCTCCAGGTAATCAATTTCAGGCCCGATGTGAATCCGTCCGCTCAACCCGCCATTTTCAGCTGCGCCGTTGACGGCTGTGAATTTTGGCAATCCGGAAAGCGCGAGGTTCACCTTCGCCACCGTGCCTGGCATGCGATAGTGCTGCAGCTTCATCACGAAGTCCGGTGAAAGGTGGGCAGGATCCACCAGCTTTAAAAGAGTCCGTTTGGGGTCGGCATTGGAGACGATTGCCGAGGCGCTGATTTCCTCGCCGGTTGCGAGCACCACACTGACCGCAGCGCCATCTTTCACTCGGACTTCGATCACTTCGGCGGAGCTGCGAATCTCGGCGCCCGCCTGCGTGGCCGCGGCGGCCATGGCTTGCGTGACTGATCCCATTCCGCCCACCGCGAAAGTGGCGGAGCCCGCCGGATGCGCGTCGGCGGCGGCGCGAATGAGGAGAACCAGACTGCTGCCGGCCGACCAGGGGCCGAGGAAAGTTCCGAAAATTCCGCGGGCGGCGACGGTCGCGCGCAGAAGCTCGGTTTCGAAATATTCTGCCACCAAATCCGCTACCGCCATGGGCCCCCAGCGCAGCAGGCGGTACATATCTTTTTTCCCGAGATTGCGGACGGCGCGTCCGGTCTTGAGCATGCCCCATAAGTCCCCGGAACTCGGATTGTCGATGTTGGGCGCAGTCAGCGCCAGCGCTTCGCCAATCACGCGGCCCATTTTCTCCAGCGAAGCCTGGAACCCCGCATACTTGCCCGAATCTTTCTGTGAGAAATTGTTAATCTCCTGCGCTGACTTCTGCAGGTCGTTGTGGAGAACGAGGGCGCGTCCGTCGGGGGAGAGCGCGGTTACTGCAACCTCCGGATTGATCAGCTTGAGCCCATGTTTTTCGAGTTGCATGTCGCGGACAATGTCAGGACGCAGCGGCCCGGCAGCGTGGGCGAGGGTGGAACAGCGGAAGCCGGGATGAAATTCTTCCGTAATAGCCGCGCCACCGGGCTGCGCGCGGCGCTCAAGCACCAGAGGCTTGTACCCGGCTTTGGCAAGGTAGAAAGCGCTAACCAGCCCGTTGTGGCCCCCGCCAATGATTACGACGTCGCGGTCGGGCCTCAGCTTTGTCTCAGACATCAGGCCGCTCCCCGGTAGTCTTTCAGAATTTCCAGAGCAGCCAGGCGTCCATTCGCGCCCATGATGCCTCCACCGGGATGGGTTGCGGAACCACACATGTAGAGATTCTTGATCGGAGTGCGGTACTGTGCCCACCCCGGCACGGGACGCAGGAAAAAGAGTTGTTCGAGCGAAAGCTCGCCTTGAAAGATGTTGCCTTCCGTCAAGCCGAATTCGCGTTCCAGGTCGAGCGGCGTCAACACCTGGCGGTGAAGGATGATGTCTTTGATATTGGGCGCGTATTCCGCGATAGTGTTGATTACGTTGTCGCCGAAAGCTTGCTTCTGGTCGTCCCAGTTGAGGCCGGGGCGGAGCTTAAAGGGTGCGTACTGCACAAAGCAGGACATGATGTGCTTTCCCGGAGGCGCGACCGAAGGGTCGGTTAACGTAGGAATCACCATGTCAATGTAGGGGTGACGAGAATAGTTGCCATACTTGGCGTCGTCGTAGGCCTTCTCCATATACTCGACGCTGGGCGAAATTGAAATTGCGCCCCGCAGGTGCGCTCCGCGCCCGGGCATGCACTTGAAATTCGGCAGCGCATCGAGCGCAAGATTCACCTTGCCGGATGATCCGCGGAACTTGTAGCGGCGAACTTCGTCCAAAAATTCGTTGGGCAGGTTGCCGCTCTCAATAAAGCTGATGAAAGTGCGCCGAGGATCGACGCTCGATGAGATGATGTTGGCATAAACTTCGTCGCCATTGGCAAGAACGACGCCCTTGGCTTTGCCATCTTTCACAATAATCTTTGCAATCCCAGCTTCAGTGCGGATTTCCGCCCCCGCTTCGCGCGCCGCATCCGCGATTGCATTTGAAATAGCACCCGTGCCCCCACGGGCAAATCCCCAGGAGCGGAAGGCACCGTCAATCTCTCCCATGTAGTGGTGTAGGAGCACGTACGCTGTTCCCGGCGACCGCACACCAAGAAACGTGCCGATGATGCCCGACGCCGACATGGTTGCCTTGAGCACGTCGGTCTCGAACCACTGATCCAGGAAGTCGATGGCGCTCATCGTCATCAACTGCACCTGGTTGTATTTATCCTCGCTGGTCATGCCCTGAAAGCGACGGCCGATGAAAAGCAGCTTCATCAGGTCCTTCGGATTCAACGTAGCCGGATCGGGCGGCACCATGCTGAGGATCGGTTTGACGAATCGGCACATGGCCTGCATAGCCTTGCCGAATTCGTCGTAGGCCTCGGCATCCAACTTGGAGTGGCGAGCGATCTCGCGATGGGTCTTGCCGTGATCGTTGACGCGCCACAGATAATCGCCATTTGGCATCGGTGTGAAGGTGCCATCGAGGGGCAGGATTTCCAGTCCGTGGCGGGGAAGATCGAGATCGCGGATAATTTCCGGCCGCAGAAGCGAGACCACGTAGGAACACACGGAGAATTTGAAGCCCGGAAAAACTTCTTCCGTGACCGCGGCGCCTCCGAGCACATGACGGCGCTCCAGGACCAGAACCTTCTTGCCGGCGCGAGCCAGATAAGCGGCATTGACCAGGCCGTTGTGGCCTCCGCCAATGACGATTACGTCGTATGAAACAGCCATAAGCTCTTAGCCTTTAACTGTTAGCTTGGAGATCGGAAACGCAATAATACGCGCGAAGCAATGGTGTGGGTAGCGAGATCAGAGTCCGCTAGGAAGGACAGTCCATTGGATGAGGCGCCGCATGAGGTAACTTATTGTAGCCTACAACGAATGTGGCTGTCGCTGCTTCCCGGAGTTCCTTGCGGCGTCATCCCGAAGCCCCGCGTTCTCTCCAGCGGGGCGAGGGATCTCCCCCTGATCTGCTGCTGCCGGTTCGGGCTTATATTCATTGCCCCAGTCCTTCGCCAAGTCCTCCCAGCGCGGATTCATGGGTTCGATGAGCCCTATCTTCTTGCTGCGCCGCCAGCCTTTGATTTCCTTTTCGCGATCAATCGCGGCATCGGGATGAAAGAAGCGTTCGTAATAAACAAGGCAGGTCAGGTTGTAACGGCTGGTAAAGCCTGGTATCAGTTTGTGCTTGTGCTGCCAGACGCGGTGCACGAACTTGCCCGTGATGCCTGTGTATAGGACAGCGGGCTTGGGACCATTGGTCATGATGTAGACGAAGAATTGTTTGGGGGATCGCATCGATATTTTTTATTGCTTTCGGCCTTGACATGTCTGTGACGGATGAACACGTAGCCGACCTAAGCGAGATCCCTCGCCTCGCGATGAAAAACGCGAGGCTTCGGGATGACGCCCGTGGGAGGGCTCCGCGTATAATCCGGCATCGAGCCAAATCCATCTAGAGGCCACTCCCGTGCCCATTGGAACCGCATTTCATGAGAGAACATTTCCGCTCTGCCAAAGCCTGAACTATCGCGAGTGGTCGGGCTATTATGCGGTCAGCGTTTACGAAGTGCATCACGAGCATGAGTACAATGCTATTCGCAACGCCGCCGCGCTGATTGATATCACCCCGCTCTACAAATACCTCGTGACTGGCAAAGAGGCGACGAAACTGGTGAACCGCGTGATCACCCGTGACATTAACAAGGTGAAAGTGGGACAGGTGATTTATTGCTGCTGGTGCGATGAGCAGGGAAAAGTGATTGATGACGGCACCATCACGCGCCTCGAAGAGAACAAGTATCGCTGGACAGCGGCCGATCCCAGCCTGCGCTGGTTCCGCCAGAATGGCCTGAACATGGACGTCCAGATCGAAGACATTTCGGAAAAAGTCGCCGCTTTGGCCTTGCAGGGACCAACTTCGGGCAAGCTGCTGAAGTCCGTGGCGGAGGCGGAGATCGCCAATCTCAAGTATTTCCGCATGACTCGCGGCAAGATCGCAGGTGTTCCGGTTGATATTTCGCGCACCGGATACACCGGCGACCTCGGCTACGAGATCTGGGTTCCCTGGAGCGACGCCGTGAAGGTTTGGGACGCGCTGATGGACAAAGGCAAGCAGTTCGACATCCACGCCGCTGGTATGCTGGCGCTAGATGTGGCACGGGTTGAGGCCGGGTTGCTGCTAATCGAGGTCGACTACACCAGCAGCAAAAAGGCGCTGATTGCATCGCAAAAGTATTCGCCCTACGAGCTTGGCTTCGGCAAGATGGTCCATCTCGAAAAAGAAAATTTCATTGGCAAGGCCGCCTTGGCACATGATCAAAAAAACGGCGTAGCGCGGCAATTGGTCGGCCTGGAGATCAATTGGCCAGAAGTGGAGGAACGCTTTGACAAGTTCGGTCTCACGCCTGCAGCGCCCAGCCAGGCTTCGCGCGTGGCCGTCCCGGTGTATTTGGGCGAAAAGCAGGTGGGAAAGGCGACGACTACGACGTGGTCGCCAGTGCTGAAGAAAATGATTGCGCTGGCCAGTATTGAGACGGCGCACTCGCAGTTAGGTACCAAGCTACAGATGGAAATTACGATCGAGGCGGTCCGTCAGAAGGTGACAGCGAAGGTTGTGAAGATTCCGTTCTTCAATCCGGCGAGGAAGACGATGGTGCCGGTGTAGGGACTTACAGTGCCTGTCATCCTTCGACTTCGCATGATCGTTCGCTCGCGAACGACCATACTACGCTCAGGATGACAGCGGTTTTTGTGTAGCTATGCCACGCGCCCTTCTTCTCCCCGCCCAATAAATCCCTGCGCCAATCAGTACCAGCAATCCTGATAGCCCCACGATCTTCAACACGGCTAGCGGCTTGTTCGGCTCGTCTGGTTGTGGAATCAACGATAAAACGATCGTGGCTGTTGTAGTCACGAATCCCACTATTGCTACCAGTTGAGCCACGGGCCTGCCGCCCGGAACACGAATCACATCTCGTCCAGCTGGTTCGCCCTGCAGTTTGAACATGGCCGCGAACAGGTAGAGATATGGGATGAAATAAGTGATTACCCCCATCGCTACCAGCACGTCATACGCGCCCTTGATGCTGGTGCCGGCTTGACCGAGAAAAATGAACAGCGCGCCGAAAACGAACTGAGTCAACAGTCCGACCCATGGCGTCTTCCATCGCGGATGCAGCGCCCCGAACACAGGTGGCAGGAAACGATCAATGCCGGCAACGAAGGGCAGCCGTGCCACCGCGGCCAGATAGGCACCAGCCGCGCCAACGTTGCTCAGCATAATCAGAAACGCCGCAAAGGGAATGACGCCTTCGAAACCAACGCGATGCGCTGTACTGGAAATCGCCTGCATCAGTCCCTGCAAGTTGCTGACCTCCGAAGACGGCAGCGCCACCAGCACGCTGGCAGTGCCGACGATGTAACAGAGCGTCACGGTAATCCCGCCGATCACCAGAGCCCAGGGAATCGCGCGGCGAGCATTCTTGATCTCGCCTCCCATGAGCGAAGCCGTCTCGCAGCCGGCGAAGGCATAGATCAGCACCGACCAGAAAATGACGTCGTTGATGTGGATGCTGGGCGTCATGGAGTGCAGCGTGAACGATGTGGCCGATCCGTAGCGATGCCAGGCCACTGCTCCCATCGCCATGATGATGCAGGCGGGAATCCACATGGCTAGCGCGCCCAGATTGTGCAACCAGGTGCCCACATTCAACCCGAAAATATTGAGCAGCGTTGCCAAGCCCAGGGCCAACAGAGAAAACACAATGAAGAAGGTCGTGCTGCCGGAGAGGTGTCCCCAGGTGTCCTGGCGGATGTAGAGCGCATTACTTGCCGCGAAGTAGAGCACAGCCGGGAAGTAGGGGAGATTGCAGGTCCAGTAGGTCCAAGCCGACATGAATCCGGAAAAATCGCCGAAGGCACGCTTGGTCCAAACATAGATGCCGCCCTCGGCGGGATAACGTGAGGACAGTTCGAGGACGGAGAGCGCGAGCGGCATATAGAAAGCTAGCCAAGCGCCAATCCAGATCACGATCGAACTTGGGCCAGCAGAGGCTGCCGTTGCGATCCAGCGCAGGCTAATTCCGGTGACCCCGTAGAAAAGCACGAGGTCACGGAATCCCATTACGCGTTTGGGTTTATTGGGTTCCTCGGCCTCGGCGGTGGAGAGGGCTGACGGCTGAAGTTTGCTTTCGGGTTGGCCGAGGTGTTGCAGAATAAGTTTTCTCGATTTTGGGAAGGGCATGGCTTCAGCCGTGCCACTATGACCGCCACCAAGAAAACTGGTTATCAGTCGTCAGTTCCCAGTTCTCAGTGTGCGGCTGCCCCTCTTCCAATACAGATATCCCGGAACGCCGATGAGCACGATAATCGTCCCCGCCAGCGCTTCCGTGGGCCGCGTAATGATCGTATTCAACGTCCATGCGGCGCCGATCGCAACATAAATTCCTGGCAGCCAGGGATATCCCGTGCAACGATACGGACGCGGAATATCTGGCCGCGTCCAGCGCAGGATGAACAAGCCGGCCACGGTGAGCGTGTAGGAGAGCACCATGCCGTAGATGACGTAGGTGTAAAGCTGGTCATAACGGCCACTGACGGTAAGGATCGCCGCCCACAGACTCTGCCCAATCAAGGCGAACGCGGGCGTGCGCCACCTGGGATGAACTTCGGCCATGCGCTTGAAGAAGGCGCCGTCCCGAGCCATGGCGAAATAGACGCGTCCGCCGGACATCACGCAACTGGCCATGGCACCGAAGCAGGACACCGCAATCATGGCGGAGAGCCAGATGGCGGCGGCGGGCGAAAAAAGCACAACCGCGGCAGCGTGGGCGATGATGTCATGCTTAGCCACTTCCGTGAGCGGCAGCGCGTACACGTAGGTCATGTTCATCGCGAGATAAATGGCTCCGACCGCGAGAATGCCCAACACCATGGCGAGAGGCACATTACGCCGTGGATCTTTCACCTCGCCGGCGACCCAAGTGATGTACACCCAGCCATCGTAAGCCCAAAAAACGGCGATCAGACCAACTCCCATCGCCGAAATCAATTGCCCGGGAGCAAGCCCGGCGGCTGTGGCTCCGCGCACGGAGAAGTGCGACCAATCGCCTTTCCCGATGGCGAATCCGAGGATTACGAAGGCCGCCATGGCTCCAAACTTTGCCCAGGTGGCGAGGTTCTGCAGAAGCGCGCCCCGGCGCAGTCCGACCATGTTGATCCAAGTCACCACAACGATGGAAATTAAAGCCACGAGATGAGCGCGGGAAATAACAATGCCCGCCGCAGAGAAGACGACATGATCCTGCGAGATTGCCGGAATAATTCCGCCCAGGTATGCCGCCGAGGCCACGGAGAGGGCGGCGATAGTGCCACCATTGGCTACGCTGAAGAGCATCCAGCCATAAAGAAAAGCGGGGAGATCGCCGTACGCCTCGCGCAAATACACGTACTGGCCGCCGGAGTCGGGGAACATCGAGCCTAGCTCGGCAAAGGCGAAGCAGGCGCACAGGGAAACTACTCCGCCCAAAACCCATACCAGCAGAAACAGCACGGGGTTCGGCAGGGGGCCGGCAATATCTTTCGCGGTCAGGAAAATCGAAGAGCCGATGATCCCGCCCATCAGCAACAAAACAGAATCCAGCAGCGACAGGCCGCGAACCAGAGTGGGTTGGGACTCAGGCGGCGTAGTCGATGGCTTCCGCGTAGCCGCGGGAAGGCTCATGAACTATCCCATTCCGAGTTCGTCGGAAGACTCGAGTGGAGTACCACAGCGGCGGCAGATCACGGCAGAACAGTCGCCGCAGGTAAGCGGATCAGCCACTTCTTCCGCACACTCGGGACAGTAAAGATGATCAGGTTCAGGCTCGGGCGAGGGTTGTGGAGCTGGTGTCATAAGGGCAAGCAAATGTAGCATATCCTTTGTGCACCTTCGTGCCCTTTGTGGTTGACAGTTTCTAAGTCTTTAGCCAAGTAGTTAGTTAGGCTTGCGTTCGGGCAAGCCTCGGTACTCGAAGGAGAATAATGTTGGCCGACCGAGCATCCAATCCTGACGAAAAACTACAAAACGAATTTAACCGCTGGGCCGAAGAGGGTGAGGGCGAGAAGATGGAGCGCCATCACATCGACATCACCGAGAAGACCATCCGATTGATGGAGCTGCGCCCGGGTGAGCGCGTGCTCGACCTGGGATGTGGCGCGGGCTGGGCAACGCGGCTGCTGGCGCGGTTAGTGGCCGACGGGCCTGAGGGCTTTGGGCAAGTGGTTGGACTAGACGTCTCCGATGAAATGATTCGGCGGGCGCGAGGCGCATCAAAAGACTTCGAGAACGTGCTCTACGTGTGTGGATCAGCACAGCAGATTCCGTGGGAGGAAAACTTCTTCGACAAAGTGCTGTCGGTCGAATCGTTCTACTACTATCCTGATCAGGATCGCGCGCTGGCTGAGCTTTTTCGGGTCATGGCGCCACACGGGCGCCTGTTTATCCTGATCAATCTGTACAAAGACAATCCGTACTCACTGCAGTGGGTGGATAAGCTGAAAGTGCCGGTGCATGTTCGGTCGGAGGCGGAGTACGTCGAACTGTTGAAGAAGCACGCCTTTGAAAACGTCGAGGCCCGGCGCATTCCGGACGACACACCGACGCCCGACGACTACAAAACTACGTCGTTTCACAGCCTGGAAGACATGCGCGGATTCAAGCGGATCGGGGCTTTGCTATTGATGGCATCGAAGCCCGATCTGAGGACGCCAGCGCCGGGCTACACGATTTATTGATGCCGAGTGCCCACCCTTTTCCCTTATCATTTCCGCGGGCGGGGCGCCCGCGCCACACATACAAGCCGTCACTTCACCAGCCTGTTGTATTTCTTCAGCACTTCTCGCAGGCGATTATGCGGTAATGCAATCACCGTGTGATTGTCGATGCCGGTCATGGTTTCGGCTGCAACCATGCCGTTGATCACCGCCTCCTCGGTCGCCTGCACAGTCGCTAGAAAAACAGGATCAAGCGAATCGTTAGGCATCATCGTCAATTGATGAGGTCCGCTGGAAGAAATGGCTCCCGGGTTGGCGGTTGAGAAAGCGATAAATATGTCGCCCGAGCCGTTTCCACCATAACTGCCGACTCTCCCCAACCCGAGGGTCACGTGCTTCGCCACTCGCTTCAACTGGGTTGGGATCAGTGGGGCATCAGTCGCGACGACTACGATGATGGAGCCCACATCTTTCTTGCGACGCTTGTTCTCGGGAATCTCGCGGCCTACCGGCACACCTGCAACCCGCAGTTGATCCCGATCACCGTAGTTGCACTGCACCAACACGCCGACGGTGTATCCGCCATCTTTCGGGTCAAGCACGCGTGACGCGGTCCCGATCCCGCCTTTGAAGTCGTTGCAGATCATGCCCGTGCCGCCGCCGATACTGCCTTCCTCAACTGCGCCGGCATGAGCGCTGTCGAGGGCATGGAAGGCATCTTCCGGCTTGACGTGGAATCCGTTGATATCGTTCAAGTAGCCATCCCAGGTTTCCGCCACGACTGCCGCCGACCACCAATAGCCTTCTTGATCGGGAACTCCCCGCTTTACTTTCCAGGCGATGACCGCGTCGCGCACCACGCCCACGCTGTGGGTATTTGTGATCATCACGGGGCCGTCGAGGAAGCCGGAATCTTCGAGCCAGGTAGTTCCGGTCATCTCACCCGCGCCGTTTTCGGTGAACCAGGCGCCGAAGACGGCGTCGTTGGAATCCTTGCCGCGCGGCAGAATGGCGGTCACTCCGGAGCGTACAGGCCCGACGCCGACTTTCAGCGGGCCTGCACCGGAAATCAAGGTCGTATGGCCGACTTCCACTCCTTTCACGTCAGTAATGGCATTTAGCGGACCTGGTGTGCCGTCGAATGGAACTCCGAGATCTCGCGCTCGCGGCTTGGTTTGGGCCACAGCCGCAGTCAGGAAAAAAGACAACAAAAAAGAAAAGATCGCGGCAGAAATCCAAGCCCTGCGGCGAGGTTTCGGCATCAAAGTCCTCCAAGATAAGTGCAGAAGTATAAAGTACCGAGCTTCAGCCCTGAGCTACAATTCCTACATCGGAGGCGGGAATGGAAAATTGGAAGCGGGCATTGTTGGCAGGTTCGGCGGGCACGAGCGCGATCATGTTTCTGAAAGGCAATCGGACCGCGGGTTTCATTCTGGCGGGAGTCGGCCTTGCGACTCTGGCGTCGGAGTATCCCGAGAAGTTTGCCGAATTCCGCGAAAATATTCCGCGATACGTTGAACACGGAACACGATTTTTGGATGCCGCATCTCGTGCTGGAGAACGTCTGGCGGAAGTAGCGGAAAAGCGAAGCTCGGCCTGGTTTGAGTCACTCCTCGAGACTTAAATTATTCGATCCCGAGTTGCTTTCGGGCGTCCGGGCTCAGGCGCTCCGGCGTCCATGGCGGATTCCAGACCACGTTGACCGTCGCGTTACGCACTCCCGGCATCTGTTCCACGCGGGCTTTGACCTGTTCCCCGATCATGACGTGCGAGGGACAGCCTTGCGCCGTGAGCGTCATGTCGACAGTAACGTCCTGTCGGTCCTCAGGCGCGGATTCAAATCGAACATTGTAAATCAGGCCAAGGTCAACGATATTAACCGGAATTTCTGGATCGTAACATTGCTTCAGCGCGCTCAGAACTTCGTCTTCAGTGATAACAGCCATTGGGGTCCTCCTCACTCGCTCAACCAGCCGAGAGCTGGGCGACTTTTCTTAGTTTAACTCACAGAAAGGGCGAAACGCTTGGTGGACGACCCATTTGTGAGGGGCCACTGATCTGTTAAGGTTGCGCCCATGGCGATGAGCCCGGAACTCAAGAAGAAAATTCAGCTCGCGCTGGTGGCGGCGATCATTCTGGTAGGCGCGCGTACAGCCTACATCCTGTATCAGCGCCATGCAGAAAAGACGCGGCGAATTAGCATCCAAGCGCCGCCGCTAAATCCTGACTATTACGTCGCGCCCAAGAAGCTTTACCCCTACGATCTGAAATCGGCTCGGCAACTGACCCAGCAGCCGGTATGGGTCAAAGAAGGCTACCGCTACACCTACTATCCCTACGACATCCGATCCCATCGCACTGACTTCACGCACGAGGCTGGACAGTTGCTACCCATCGAGAAATTGCAGATTCGAGACGTCGTCACCGACGTAACTCCGGGCTCGCCCGACCAACGCCAGATCATGGCTGTCTTCGAGAAAGACGGTAAGAACTATGCCTTTCCCATTGGCTCAGTAAAGGGAGGCAATTTTCAGATTTACTCCGACGAAATGCTCTACATCGAGGATCCACACCAGCTTTATAAACATTGGCCGGCCGACTTGTGGGATGCGATCGAACGGCACGAAGTCAAGCCGGGGATGAACGAAATCCAGGCGGACTTCGCGGTCGGGATGGGGATTCCGCAGCGCTCGGATAATCCCGACGTGAAGACTGTGAACTATCCCAACGGTGGGAAACCTCTCCGCGTTACGTATCGAGACGGTAAGGCGGTGGAGATTGGTGCAGGACCCAATAAGCCCTAACTTAAGATTACTTCCGGTTTGTCCGTTAATCAGGAGTGATGCCTTGCAAGGCACTTTTTCGATAGACGATTCCCGCAAGATCTATCGAACATCTACGCGAACCTTCTGAATGGCATTGTTCCCATAGCCGAGCCGATTCCACTCTGGCGCGTCGGGCTGTGTTCGGCTTGCCATATCCGTCGCCCGGGCGGAAATCACTATTGAACCAGGCCGCTCAAGGCGGGCGATAAGCTCCCACCCCTGCCAGCTGTGCCGCCTCCGTTCGCCAACTAACCGGGCGTCTTGCCAGGGACCACCGTCAATTCTGACTTCAACCCGGGCGATAGGTGCCGCTCCGGACCATGCGACACCGCGAATCGGCAGCTCGCCCTGCTCGACTTCGCTGTCGGGCTCTGGCTCGGTGATCAGACTCCGCACGCACTGCAACGATACCGGCTCTCTCACTACTTGTTCGCCCCGTTGCCACTCAAAGAAGTATGTTTCGGTCTGGTAATGACCCCTGAACAGCCCACTGATCACCTCAATCTCGGTGAGCCATTTGACGGATGCCACGGCATACCACCCAGGAACGATGACTCGCAACGGATAGCCATGCTGGATCGGGAGCGTCTCCCCGTTCATGGCGTAGGCAAGCAACGCCTCAGACCCCTGAGCGTCGTCCATGCTCAAGCTACGCTCGAAGCGAATTGGTTCGCTGCTCGTATCAAGTTTGCCGCTGTCAGCGCCCCGAAACACTACCTCTCTCGCGCCCAGTTTAATGCCTGCGCGGTCTAGAACCTCCGCGAGTGGTACGCCCGTCCATTCGGCTGTGCTAACGGCTCCTAAGTTCCATTGCTCGC
>JABCYV010000084.1 GCA_013290025.1 Acidobacteriota bacterium | reverse complement strand
TGGAGTGCACCCTTGGACTGAGACACGAAGTTAAGGGGGTTGTTGCCGTTCGCTGAAAAATCATTGTACGGCAAGGTGGGTTGTTGAGAATCGTTTCCAGTCGGCGAAGCGGAGGCAGGCTCTGCCGGAGGGCAACCTGCCAAGGAATAGCCGACTGGAAACTCATCGCAGCCGATGAGCACTGGGAGCGACGACACGGGTTGCCGCTCCCAGCTTTGGCCGAGTCTTACATCGGATCGATAGATTTCCTCATGCCTCAAAAAACTCATGCTCGTCCTTTCCCAAGCGCTCGCACGGGTCGTAAGCTGCGTTCGAACTCCAGCGGCGGACGATAGCCCAGCGCCGAATGCAAGCGCTGCTGGTTGTAGACTTTCTCCAGGAACTGTCCCATCAAAGCCTTGGCTTGCTCGAGGTCGCGGTACTCGGTGCGGTAGACTTCCTCGTATTTGAGAGTCTTAATGAAACTCTCCGCTTGGGCATTGTCGTAGGGCGTTGCCAACCGGCTCATGCTGATGCGAATGCCGTGTTGTTCGAGTTGTGCGGTGTAGTCCCGCGAGGCATACTGCACCCCGCGGTCGGAATGATGCACCAGCCCAGGCGGTGGGCGGCGTCGCGTCAGGGTCATACGCAGGGCTTCCAGTACCAGAGCGGATTCCAAACTGCGTTGCAGTGCCCAGCCGAGGCAGCGTCTGGAAAAGGCGTCCAGCAGAACCGCCAAGTACACAAACTCCCACTGCAAGCGGATGTAGGTGATATCGGCAACCCAGAGCTGATCGATGCTGGTGAGTACCATGCCCGCGGCCAAGTTGGGATAGATCGGTAATCCGTGCCTGGAGTCGGTGGTCCCGAACATGAACTTTCGTCGCCGCACGCACAGTAAATTATCCGCTCGCAGCAGGCGCAAGACGCGCTTGTGGTTTATGGTCCAGCCCTGGCGTAGGAGTTCGGCATGCACACGACGATACCCGTAAGCCGGCCACCGCAGCGCAATGCGTTGCATCTGGCTGCGTAGATCCATGTCGGCTTGCTGGGCTTGCCCACACAGCTGGAAACGGTAGTAGCCAGCCCGACTCATGCCCGCGGCCCGGCAGAGCCCGTTCACGGCTGCGCCCGCTTCGGCCGCCTCTTGGATTTGCTCATAGAGACGGCGTCGCCATTGACGGCGGCTGGCAGAGGATGCTCCCTGAAACGCCGCAACGCTTTTTTTAAAAACTCGATCTCCATCGTCTGCTGTCCGATCTTGCGTTCCAACTCAGCGATCCGCTCGGCATCGAGTCTGGTTTGCGGGCGGGCACTCTTGCCAGGAAACGCCAGTTCGCCCTTCGCTCGCCACTCGCCTTTCCAGGTCTCCAGCCGCTTGGGGCTGAGCTGATACATGCGAGCCACTTCCGCGATACCCTTTCCGGAGTCGATCTCGCGCATCGCAGCAATCTTCAATTCACGGGAATACTGTTGTCGGGGCACCA
The DNA here is from genome assembly GCA_013290025.1 of Acidobacteriota bacterium. GTDB lineage: Bacteria > Acidobacteriota > Terriglobia > Terriglobales > Acidobacteriaceae > JABCYV01. Next base: position 18,080 of record JABCYV010000084.1, on the reverse strand, counting down.
GCATTGCTCTCCTCCATTCAATGTAGCTGGCCCCTTAATTCCGTGTCTCACTTTTGGGGTGCACTCCAAACTGCCCCCTTCCCCTGCAACCCCATCCCCCAAACCAACCCGACCCAACCGGCGAGGGCACAACTTTGAAACCGGACATTTCACTTGCTACAAAAACCGGACATCTTCATTTGCTAAGAACACCGGGATTAGCCCTTTTCGCAGAAAGCTTTTGACCGCAAAGGTCGCTAAGTTATCGCGAAGAACGCAAAGGGAAACGTAAGCGAAGGGTTTGCAGGCTGGCGATGTCATCGGACTTGGCAGAGGGACCAGCTTGGGACTATTCTTTCGAGCCATGAACCGACGAGACTTTCTTCAAGGTGCAGCAGCGGGCGCGGCGCTGCTGGCGTGGCCTCGCAGTGGGCTAGCGGATGACAGCAACCGAGACGCAATTTGGGCGCAGATACAGAAACGCCACGACGAGGCGGTGCAGCGGTTGCAGGAGTGGATCCACCAGCCGTCGATTGCCGCCGAGAATAACGGGGTGAACGAGGGCTGCGAACTCACCATGCGCTTCCTGCGCGATGCTGGATTCGGTGAGGTCACAAAAGTCCCGACCGACGGGCAGCCTGGAATCTTTGCCACGCTCGATGCGGGCGCGCCTCGTACCCTGGGGCTCTACTTCATGTACGACGTGAAGCAGGTGGATCCGGCGGAGTGGTCGTCGCCACCGTGGGCGGCGGCGCTGGTGGACAAACCCGGCCTGGGGAAAGTGCTCATCGGGCGGGGCGCCGTTAACCAGAAGGGTCCAGAAGCGTCGTTCATTGCGGCGCTCCACGCCATCCGCGGAGCGGGGAAAAAACTTCCAGTGAATCTGGTGCTGGTGGCGGAGGGAGAAGAGGAAATCGGCTCGCCGCACTTTCCGCAGATTGTGCGCCGGCCGGAGGTGCTGGCTGCGCTCAAGCGTTGCAACGGCATCTTCATGCCCTCGGCAGAACAAGACCTCGAGGGAAAAGTGACCATGACGCTCGGCGCCAAAGGTGTCATTGAACTCGAACTGGTCTCGAGCGGGGAGCGGTGGGGCCGCGGACCACGTAAAGATATTCATTCGAGCAACAAGGCACGTTTGGATAGTCCGGCGTGGCATCTGGTGGAGGCGTTGGTCACATTGGTCTCGCCCGATGGAAACGATCCCGCGATCGAAGGCTTCGCCGACAAAGCGCGGCCGCTCTCCCCTGCGGAGAAGGCGATGATAGCCGATGCGGCGCGCCGTCTCGACGAAGCCGTCGCGAAGAAGCAGATGGGAGTGGAACACTGGGTCCACGATGTGAGCTGGCAAGAGGCGCTGGAAATGCTGATGTCGCGGCCGACGGTCAATATCGAAGGCCTGGTCGGTGGCTACACTGGGCCAGGAGGGAAGACCATCCTTCCGCATAAGGCCGTAGCCAAGCTTGACCTGCGGCTGGTGCCGGACATGAAGGCAACAGAGGCGCTGGCGGCACTCAAAGCCCATCTCGCGAAGCGCGGATTCGGGGACATCGAAGTGAACATGACGGGCGGGTATGATCCGAATAGCAGCTCGGCTGACGCTGGGCTCATTCGGGCGCAGACGACGGTGTATAAGCGTGACGGGATTGATCCCGTAGTCTTGCCACGCAGCGCGGGCTCGTGGCCTGGCTATGTGTTTACCGGCGAACCATTGCATCTGGCGGCGGGACATTTCGGTCTCGGCCACGGAAGCGGAGCTCATGCGCCGGATGAATACTACGTCATTGAGTCGAGTAATCCGAAGGTCCAGGGGATGGATGGCGCGGTTCGTTCCTTCGTGGACTATTTGTACGAAGTGGCGGCCACCAAGTAAGGGCCCGGCAGTTGGTCAGAAAGTGGACGGAGAGGAAGGGAATCGTCATAATGCGCGCGAGATCCCTCGCTCCGCCTGAAAAACGGCTGCGCTCGGGATGACCCCTGCAAACTGTACCAACGCCGACATTCCAAATCGCTGATATTTTTTTTCGGTCGTGCTAGCGACTTCTCAGAGGCTTTCGTCTATCCATTCGGGAGGCGTGCGCAATGAAGAAGCAATTAGCAATGGTCATGGTGATCATCGGCCTGGCATTTACGGCGACGGGACAAGACGCTGCCAAAAAGGAAGATCGTCCGACGCTGAGTCCCTCGCAAGCTGTGCTCGAGGCATGGAACGATATTGGGCGCAGGTTGATTGCGATGGCTGAGGATTTTCCCGAGGACAAATACGACTTCAAACCGACTCCGGCGCAGCGCAGCTTTGCGGAACAATTGCTACACATGGCAGGTTCGAACGATCTATTTACCGACGTGGCCAAAGGGCAGAAGCCGGTGGACGACGAATCTCGCGAGCATTTCAAGACCAAGGCCGCGGTTGTGGCGTATGTGAAAAAATCATTCACAGAGGGGGCAGCGGTCATCAAGGCGAAAGGTGACACGGGAATGGCGCAGATGGTGGTGACGCCCGAATCCGGTGAGCGGATGCAGTTGGCGGATTTGGCCTACGGATTGATTGAGCATTCTGGCGAACATTACGGCCAACTGGTGGTGTATTACCGCGTGGCTGGGTTGGTGCCGCCGGAGTCGCGTCCGAAGAAGTAGAAGAGGTGCGAATCGCAGGGGATCTTTCGCCCCTGCGGGGCTCGGCGGTTTCTTCGATTCTTACCTACGGCTGACGCCGTGGGCTGCATTCTTACGCCGCGATGCGGCTGAGAACGGTAGCACTATGCCGCCACGCGGCTGAGGTCTGGGAGCGCGCCGCCGACTGGGCGGCAGTGATTTTTGTCGGGGCGGCGGCGTTTGCTCAAATGCCGTAGGGGCTAAAGCCCAAATCATTCAGGGCGCTCTTGAGGCACGGCTGAAGCCGTGCCCTTCCACGGTGGTCCCCAGGCTTGTCTGATCCGGAAACCTGTCGGCTGATTCGAGGTGGCGAGCCGCACCCGCCCTTTCGCCGATAGCGCGAAAAGGACGGGGCACCCGGCCCCTGAATTGCGAAACCGAGCTCCACTCCGCTACGGTGTCCCGTCCTCGGAGTCGCGAGGTGCATGTTCTAATTGGGCCGTCAGTTGTGATTTGAGGCCGCGACTGGCCCGGTCAAATTCAGCTTTTGCGCGGGCGACGTGTCCCAGCATGGAATGGAGCCGTTTGGGACCCAAGACCACCAGCCCCAGCATCAGCATGAAAAGCAGTTCAACCCCGAAACCCACGAGTCACCCCTTGGCTTGTTCGTTGGAGGTGATGGCGGCGGTGGCGGCCAGCTTCTCTGCATTATTCATATCTTTATCTTTCATTGCCATTGCCGATTTGAAGCCGCGGATGCCTTCGCCGATTCCCTTGCCTAGCTCGGGAAGTTTCTTGGGGCCGAAGACGAGCAGAGCCAGTCCGAAAATTACCAGCAGATGCATAGGTTGAAACAATCCTTCAAACATGAGTGCTCCTTTATGTGAAACTCGACAATGTGTCTAGATCAGCTCCCACGCGAGATCTCTCACCCGGCTGAACCGCGCCGAGTTTCGGGATGACGGCCTCGGAGATCGGACCGGGAATCCAGAACGGGCACCACCCCACGTTTCGACTCATATCCATGCAGGCGCCGTGACCGGCGAGTTGGCCACAGCGCCCGCCCCGCGGAGAACAACCCATTTGCGCTCGCTAGAAACCGCGTACGGCCGCATCCGCCGCTTGTGCCAGAGCGTGCAGCGCCGTGAAGAAGTCCGACGATTGGCCGATGAAAAGCCCATCGGCGGTGAGGGCCCTCGCGGCTCCCATGGCGGCACCTTTGGTGCGAGTCGGCCGGATAATTGAACATGCGGGGAACTTATGGCTGAGAAAATCCGTTGGCTCCGGCATGATCAGGTTGGACTGCAACGACTCCGGCTGATTGGTGATCAGGTTCTTGAAGGTGACGGATGCACCGGTAACGGGGTCGACGTCGGTTAACGCCAGTGCGTTGCCGGCTTTGTCGTGCCAGGTCTGGAAGTGGGCCGTCTCGGTCGGGCCAATGCTGAGCAGGATTCGCAAAACCTCGACATTGCGCACTCTCTGAGCGAGCGACGGGTACAGGCTAGTGCCGCCTTGTTCGATGAAGGCGAAGTGGAATCCGGCGGTGAAGGCGATGGCTTTGAGATGGTCCGGGATGTTGTGCGGCGCAATCTTTGCTGGGCCGACCAGATCATCATCGGTACGAGGAATCGCGGTTCGATTCACGATAGTGTCGGCTTGCGGAAAAACAAACGTGGGATCAAGATCGGGATTCTCATTGCCGATGCGGTACCGAGTCCAGAAACTCGTGTCGACGGTGAGATTCATGAGGTTGGTGAGCCGCCCCAAATCTCTTGCTCCGGTCGCCTTACTACTCGGCAGCGTGCGAAACTGGTCGAGATTGACGGGATCCGCGCCCTTCGAAATCAGGTACGCATTGATGAACTCGAAGTGGCTGATCTCGTCGTCAGTATTGTCGTGGATGTACTGGGGCATATCGCCATCAAGGATTTGCAGGGCCTGCATGTAGAGCGGGCTTCCACCGTTCACACCCGACTCTTCGGAGTCCTGTGTTCCTCCGAGTTCGGTGTATTGCAACCACAGGTCGGACTCGATGATTTCGGCCGCCGAGAGGAACTGCAGGATGGCGACATCGCCCTTGGTCAGGCTGGTCGAACTCTGACCCTCGCTTTCGCTTGTTAATAGCGCGCCTGCCGACACAGCTGCGCCGGCCACGCCCAGACCCTTCAAAAACGAGCGCCGCTTGACCACGCCCTGCCACAGGCGAGTGGTGGCATCTTCTTTTTTGGTGGTTGAAGGAGTTGTTTCGGGTAAGACGGTAGAGGTGAGCTCATCGTTTTTCATGATTGGCACTCCGAAGTTTTCAGAATAATGTTGCCGGGATCCAGACAGTGATTTTTTGATTTCACTGTACAAGCAGGGTATGGGGACGCTCGCCCTCCGGTGTCACGCGGATGTCGGCGTCTTGTAAAAAGTTGGGTGCTTTTGCGAGACGAAAGTCGGACAATTAGCGGCAGCGGTTACGCGGGCCTGAAAGGCCCGCGCTTCCACGGTTGCGTAAAGGTTCCGGGTTGGGCGGAGGTTTCGGGTGGGGTTTCAAGGTACCGGGTCCGCGAAGATTCCGTGGCTACGCATCGCACTCGCAGCTCACGGGCGAGACGCCCGCGCCTACATGAATCTTCGCCCTAGCCGGCGGGCGGGATCTGCGCCAGGCGTGCCGCTTTCGGTATACTTGATACGTATGCCGGTGCTGAAGAACATAGCGGCCATTGCCAAAGGCATGAGCATCACCTTCAGGGAAATGTTCCAGCCCACGATTGTGGAGAACTATCCGGACGGGCCGGGGCCGCTGAAAGGCGCCAAGTTTCAGGCGCGCTATCGTGGCACGCACGTGCTGCAACGCGATGAGAATGGACTGGAAAAGTGTGTGGCTTGCTTTCTGTGCGCGGCGAATTGCCCGTCGAACTGCATTTATATTGAGGCGGCGGAGAATACGGCGGAGCATCGCGTGAGCGGGGCGGAGCGCTACGCCAAGGTTTACAACATCGATTACAATCGGTGCATCTTCTGCGGATATTGCGTAGAGGCCTGCCCCACGGATGCCATCACGCACGGGCACGGATTTGAAGTGGCCTCTTTCAATGTGAGTGGCTTGATCTACCGCAAGGAGCAGTTGCTGGCGCCCATGCCGGCACACATGGGAGCCAATGCGGTGTTCAATCAGGACGAGGTCGGGGTCGGCGCGCCGGCATTGCCAGTGCAAGGGAGTTAAGAGTTCACGAAGCTTGATCCAAGGAATGACGACGCCGGTCCCCCAGCGGGCCGGCGTTTGTGTATAGATCGGTCGATGGTGCGTTGGCCAGCGTGGCGCCAAATATTTTTGACCACGAAGGACACTAAGGTACACGAAGGCACAAGGGGCGACTGAGGAGTTGGTGCGGATAGCTAAAGCAGGTCCTTCGACTGCGTAATTGCTTTCGCAAGCGAAAGCAATTACTTCACTCAGGATGACAAAGGTTGTGGTGAGGAGTCGCTCAGGATGACAGAGCGGTAGAGGCTGATGTCTGATTTTCTCCAAGCCGTGAAAGAACGCGTCGTCATTTATGACGGCGCGATGGGAACGAACATCCAGTTCCGCAATCCCAGTGTGGACGATTTCTGGGGCAAGGAAGGATGCAACGAGCTGCTGGTATTAAGTCGGCCTGACATTATTAAGGATATTCACGCCAGCTTTTTCAAAGTGGGCTGTGATGTGGTGGAGACCGATACTTTTGGCGCGACGCGCGTGGTACTGGCGGAGTACGACCTGCAGGACAGAGTTGCCGAGATCAACATCGCCGCCGTGAAGATAGCGAAAGAAGTCGCACAGCAGTTTTCCACCAAAGACAAGCCGCGGTTTGTGGCGGGATCGATTGGACCCACAACCAAGCTGCCGTCGCTAGGTCACATCAAGTTTGACGACATGGTGGCCGGTTACGTCGAGCAGGCCAGCGCGCTGATCGAGGGCGGCGTCGATGTCCTGCTGGTGGAAACATCGCAGGATCTGCTGCAAGCGAAAGCCGCTCTGGTAGGCGTGTTTGAGGCCATGCAGAAGGCAGGGAAGCGCCTACCTGTGACCATGCAGGTCACGCTCGAAGCTACCGGCACCATGCTGCTGGGCACGGAGATTGGCGCCGCTCTGACGGCGCTCGAGCCGTTCGATGTGGAGATCATCGGCCTGAACTGCGCCACCGGGCCGGTCGAGATGAATGATGCCGTGCGGTATCTCGGCGTCAACTCGACAAAGCATATCTCCGTGCTGCCAAATGCAGGGCTGCCCCAGAACGATGGCGGACGCGCCGTCTACAAGCTGACCCCCGAGGAGCTTGCGACTTATCACAAACATTTTGTGCAGGACTATGGAGTGCGGATTGTCGGCGGATGCTGTGGGACAACGCCGGAACACCTGAAAGCGGTGGTGGATGCGGTTTCCGGAGTCGAACCTGCCAAGCGGGATGTGCAACCGACGGCGGCCGCATCGAGCGCGTATACGTCAGTTCCGCTCGATCTTGAACCCAAACCGCTGATCGTGGCCGAGGAGATGAACACCACCACGCGGGTAGAGCATTTCCGCAACCTGGTGCGGGGCAAGAAGTACGACGACATCCTGGCGCTGGCCAAGAAGCTGGTGAATGACGGTTCGCACATGCTGGATCTGTGCTGCGCGATTGTTGGCGAGGACGAAAAGGGCTACATCACGTCAATTTTGGAAAAGGTTGCGACCCGGGTTCCGGCGCCGATCCTGGTGGATTCGACCGAGGCGGACGTGGTTGAAGAAGCGCTGAAGCGCATCCCGGGGAAGGCGATTATCAATTCCATCAATCTGGAAGATGGCGAAAAGCGCACCTCAAAAGTTTTGCCTATGGCCAAGCGCTACGGCGCGGCAGTGATTGCGCTGACCATTGACGAAGATGGCATGGCGCTTACGGCTGACAAAAAAGTTGCCATCGCCAAGCGAATTCACGAGCTCGCAACGAAAAAGTACGGCATCCGATCGGTAGATCTGATCTTTGATGCGTTGACGCTGCCAATTACCACAGGACAGCAGGATTACCACACGGCAGGAATCGAGACGCTCAATGCGATCAAGCGGATCAAGCAGGAACTGCCAGAGGTAAAGACGATTCTGGGAGTGAGCAATATCTCTTTTGGTCTGGATGCTTATCCGCGACGGGTATTGAACTCGGTGTTCATGCATGAGGCAGTCGACAACGGTCTTGACATGGCCATTGTTAACTACACCAAGATCTATCCGTTATACAAGATTCCTCATGAAGAAGTTGAACTCGCGCGCAAGCTGATCTATCGCGGCGAGGGGGATGCTGATCCCTTGCAGGCGTACATGCAGCACTTCGCCACGAGCAAGGGCAAGATCCAGGGATCGACCACAGCGCACGTGGAAACGCTTTCGGTTGACGACAAATTGAAATTCGCCATCATCAACGGCGAAAAATCCGTGGGCGAGGGGGCGCACAAGAAGTCGTTGGAAGAATTGCTTGAAGATGCGCTGCACGAATACACGCCGCTAGAGTTGATCAACACCGTCCTGCTGGATGGGATGCGTACGGTGGGCGAGTTGTTCGGTGCGCGCAAAATGCAGTTGCCATCGGTGTTGGATTCGGCTTCGGTCATGAAGCAGGCAGTAGCGTATCTCGAACCCAAGATGGAAAAGAAGGCGGGCTCGCAGAAAGCCACGATCGTGCTGGCGACCGTGAAGGGTGATGTGCATGACATCGGCAAAAACCTGGTGGACATCATTCTGACGAACAACGGATTCCGCGTGGTGAACCTCGGCATCAAGCAACCCGGCGATACCATCATTAAAGCCGCGCTCGAGCACAAGGCCGACGCTATCGGGTTGAGCGGGCTGCTGGTGAAGTCCACGCTGGAGATGAAGTATGTGATCCAGGACCTGCAGCGGCAGAAACTCGAGTTCCCGGTGATCTGCGGCGGGGCGGCGTTGACGCGCAAATATGTGGAAGACGACCTGCGCCGGGAGTATGCGAATGCCGTTTTCTACGCCGACGACGCCTTTGCCGGGCTGCACATCATGGAAGACCTGGCTACTGTGGACGGAAAACGGCAAACGCGGCTAGAGGAAGGTCGCACGGTGAAAGAGTACGCCAAGGCTCTCGCGGTGGACGAAGAAACTGGTCCGGTGTTCGCGCAACGAAGTCCAGTAGTGAGCGATGCGCCGAATATTCCGACGCCTCCGTTCTGGGGCGTTCGGGTGAGGAAAGGTTTCGATTTACGAGAGCTGTTCCCTTACATCAATGAAACCGCGCTGTTCAAGAACCAGTGGCAGTTGAAGACGGCGTCGCAGGAAGATTACCTGCGGTTAGTGGAGCAGAAATTTCGTCCGATCAAAAAGCAGTTGGAAGAAGAGATCATTGCCAGTGGAGTTTTTGAGCCGAAAGCAGTGTATGGATACTTCCCAGCGCAAAGCGAAGGGAATGATGTGGTGGTGTATGAGCCGGAGGATGCACGGGCGGGGACGCCCGCGCCTACATCGGGCGCGAAGGAGATTCTAAGGTTCACGTTTCCACGGCAGAGGGAAGGGCGGAAGCTGTGTATCTCGGATTTCTTCGCACCCAAGAATGTCGATGGTAAGCCGTCAGGGAAAATGGATGTGATTGGGCTGTCCCTGGTGACCATGGGGGCAAAGGCGTCCACGGAAACGCAGCGGCTATTCGAGGGGGGAGAGTACACGCGTTATCTCTATCTGCACGGGCTGAGCGTGGAAACAGCCGAGGCCCTGGCGGAGTATCTGCACAAGAAAATGCGCGAGGAGTTGGGCATTGCGGGAGAAGACTCGCCGCATATCCGGGATTTGTTCCATCAGAAGTATCGTGGTTCGCGGTATTCGTTTGGATATCCAGCGTGTCCGAACCTGGAAGATCAGACCAAGTTATTTGCGCTACTGAAGCCGGAAGAGAACGTCGGAGTGCGGCTGACCAGCGGCTTCCTGCTGGATCCGGAGCAGTCCACGTCAGCGATCGTGGTGCACCATCCCGGGGCGAAATACTTTGTGGTGTAAGTTAGCAGCTTCCTTCTGTTGCCCCCTTACGTAGTCCAAGGGTTGAAGGCGGAAACGCCGCTGATAGTAACGTGCGTGGTGTCTCGCGTTACAAGGATAAGCTCGTGGTGCAGCGCTGTGGCGGCGAGCAGCCCGTCGATGACAGGCAAAGGCGACTTCCGAGCGGCAACACTCCCTGCAATTCTTCCCCAGCGGTCGGCAAGGATGGTCGATGGAGAGCACACGGCCGGAAAAGCGGAGCGCCAAATCGTGGTTGAGCCAGGCTTCGAGCGCCACTCGACGCGTGGCATCGGGCAAGGAAGTGATGCCTTTGCGAATTTCGCCTAAGGTAAGAACACTAAGGTCGAGCAGGCTTTCGTCGGTGGAGTTAATCCATTTAGTTAGGCTGGGGCTGGGCTTGGCTTTGACCAGTTCAGAGATGATGTTGGCATCGAGCAGGAAGCCGCGGCTCACAGTTTAATCTCCCGGCCGTAATCTGGTTTACGTTCCAGGTCCACCGCCGCACCGGCCAACGGCGATTCTGCGAAAAATCTCACCAGGCTGCGAGGCTGACGAGTCCGCCCTGCCAGTCGCTCAAATTCTTCGGCGGGGAGAATCACAACTGCTTCTTTGCCCTGGCGAGTGACGTATTGTGGACCTTCGGAACGAGTACGACGAAACACCTCGCTGAACCGGGCCTTTGCGGTCTGAAGCTGCCAGTGCGGCGCGGCCGCGGCACTGGTTTTCGAGGTTGGTTTTGTTTTAGGCATAGACTAGTCTGACTAGTCGTATTATGGGGGGCAACCCCACCGCTATTACAAGGATCGTGAATCGCCCCACTTTGGTGCGGATGATCACTACTTTGCTCCTAGTTGTTCCTTCATCCAATTCGTGACAGTCGGCAGCAGTTCGTCATAGAACTTGCCGTCTATGGTGAAGCCGTGGGTCATGCCTTCAATTTGGAGGTAGCGGGCGTGCTCGGGATGGACCTGGTTGACGATCCGCACGATGGCCTCACTGTCGGATCGGTTCATGATGTTGTCACCGGTGCCGCGAATTACCAGTACTGGAGCGGTTACCTTCTGCCAGGCCTCGCCCAAGTTTAGAGCCTGCAGTTGCTGATAGAACGCGGCGGGGCGGCCGTATTGGCCGTCGGGAGAGTCGTACCAAAGATCTTTCCACTCGGGATGCTGGGCAATAACCTGGCCCGGAGTCATTCCTTTCATCAGGTACAAATTGTAAAAATCAGTGAAAGCCTTCACCCACGTATTTACTTCAGCCGGTGATTTGCCGGCTTCCATCAAACGACGGCGTTCGAGATCGAGCATGTGCTCGTACCAGGTGCGTCCCCAAGATCCGCCAGAGATGTAACCGCGGACCGGATGATCGCGGGCAGCAAGAGGAGAGAACCCTCCGCCGTTGCTCAGACCGAAGACAAAGACACGGCCCGGATCGATGAAGTCGTACTTGGACATAGAATCGAAGGCGGCTTGCCAGCCTTCCATTTCGCTCAGAAAGTCGGCCTTTTCGCATTTGCCCTGGCTTTCACCCACTCCCGGTTTGTCCATGCGCACCGTGGTGTAGCCGGATTCATCGATAAGGCGGCGTATCAGGATGCCGAAACCGTCGCGAGTGGCGGGGTCGGGATATTCCATGCTGTCGCAGCTCAGCCATCCCACGAAGAAAATAACCGGAACCTTTCCGGCAGTGTCGTGCGGACGGGTGATGAAAGTGCGTAGCTTTTCGCCGCGATGATTGGTGACCCAGTCGTAGAGGACATCTGCATGGGCAAAGTGCTCGCGTGCGGGAGGAGGCGAGGTCTGTGCGGGAACGGATAAGGTAAAGAACAAGACAAGGAGCGCGATCGGCAGTTGGTTACGCACGATGGTTTCCTCCTGAGATACGTCAATTAGCTGGGACGACATTGGGGACGGAAAGTTAGCGAAGCGCTGGTCGAACTCCTGAGTGTTATACGATAGCTACCTTAGCTGGGTGCGTGGATGGCTTCTAGGTTAGGGCGTAGGTGGCACGTCTTGTTCGTCCTGGTAGGCATGGCTCTGCCTGCTTTTGGCAATGATCCGGAGTGGGTGGAAGTTCGGTCGCCGCATTTCTCCGTGGTCACCGATGCTGGCGAGAGGCGGGGTCGAGAAACGGCTTTGCGCTTCGAACAGATGCGAGCGGTCTTCGGGGCGCTCATGGGCAGGACGAAGGTCACGATTCCCGTGCCACTCCAGATCGTGGCCTTTCGTGACGGGAACCAAATGCGACGGTTCGTGCCCTTGTGGCAAGGAAAGCCGGTGCAGGTTGCGGGTTTGTTCGAGGGCAGCAACGATCGCTGCTTCATCATCCTGGATATGGCGGTTGATGATCCGTGGCAGGTAGTGTTCCACGAATATGCTCACCTACTGCTGAATGGCAACACCGGCCCCCAGTCTCAGCCCTGGTTCGATGAAGGATTCGCCGAGTTTTTCTCCAGCATTAAGGTTAAGGGCAAAGAGGCTGAAATTGGGTTGCCCGTGGAGAATGATTGGCACTTCCTGCAGAAAAACAGCCTGATGGATGTTGCCGACCTGTTTCGGGTGCGACAGAATTCCAGCATCTACAGCGAAAATGGGGACCGTCAGTCATTGTTTTATGCCGAGTCATGGTTGCTGGTGCACTACTTATACGATCAGCGGGGCCTGCGGAAGGTGCCGCTGTATTTCGCACTGGCAGAGCGCGGGATGGGAATAGAGGAATCCATCCGGCAAGCTTTTGGTATGAGCGCTTTGTATCTGAACAACAGGTTGCGGGACTATTTGAGCCGAGACCAACTCCGAAGGTATCGCGTTTCTGTGGATAGCGTAACGGACGGCTCAAAATATGTGGTAAGACGATTGGCAATAACGGACGTGCAAGCCGTATTAGCTGACGTTCACGTTCATTCCGCCGACTACCAAGGCAAGGCGGTGGCCGAGTTCAAAGGGGTACTTAAGGTTGAGCCAGAAAATGCCGCAGCACTGCGCGGATTGGGTTACGCCTACCTCATTAAACATCAATATCAACAAGCGGCGGAATGCTTTTCAATGGCCCTCAAGCATGACTCGGACGATCCGCGACTGCTTTACTACTCGGCGCTGCTGGCGCAAAGCGAGGGTGGTGGGCCTGGCCTTAGTAGTGACCGCGAGCGATTGAGGGTGGTTAAGGAGCAACTAGAAAAGGCGGTAGCACTTGATCCGGAATACGCCGACGCCTACCGTCTGCTGGCCTTAACCTACGCCTCGCTGGGCAAGAAAGACCAGGCACTGCAGACTATTCTGAAGGCGGTCGACTTGAATCCTCGGAATGAGCGCTATCTCTTGAACCTGGCCCAACTGTACATGGTGGACGGCAAGTATGACGAGTCGATTGCCGCTCTAGAAGAGCTCTGCAAGGCGCATGACCAAGAGATTGCCGAGCAAGCGGAGAAGGAGCTGATGGCGGTCCGGGAAATAAAGCGGGCATCCCTCGCGGGGGTGCCGGTTGACGCGCGTTTGGGGACGGCGGGCACGGCAGCCGAATTCATTCGCCGAGAGCGTGCTGATCCTTATGCCGCTGGAGCAAGTAGGTCGGCTGCGGAAATCACGCAGAGTCCAGCAGAGTTTATCAGGGGGAAATTGGAGGCGGTGGATTGCTCAGCGTCACCAGAGGCTGTGTTGACCGTAGTGTCCGGCGCAAAGACTTTGAAATTGCATGCCCGGGACCACGCGCTAGTGATCGTCATCGGGGCCGACAAGTTTTCCTGCGAGTGGACCAATCAGAAGGTGGCAGTGAATTACCGCGAAACAACAGAAGACAGCGGAGAGATTATTTCGATCGAGCTGCAGTAGGACGAAGTGACCCAGGCCGAGAGAATTGTGTGAAAACAGAATGAACCGGTCAGAAGAACAAAAAGAGGGGAAAGTCAGTTCCTGGTTGTCAGTTCGCAGTTGTCAGTTACGGCATACTTCTTACGCTCATTTCGTGATTGGCGCCGTGAACATTGAAGACTCCGTGGACCCACACCGGAGGCACGGCTGCTGATGACGGCGATTTCTCGTGAGGACTTAGAACGAGTCCTGAGACGCGCGCTAGGGCTAGCTATCGCGTCCTTAGTGGGATTGCTGGCAATCGTATACGCCGGGGACTATCTCTCAGTACGGTACCGCATTCCAGGGAACAGGGAGCAGTTTGGTACGGTCACGGTGCAGCCCTATGACGCGGTCCAGGAGAAGAGTGGCAAGACCGAGTTCATTTTCAATCCGCCAGCGGCGCAGACCTGCGTTCAGGCTCTATTTCCACACTTCGGATACCCTCCGTGCTGGTATTTAAAGCGGCATACAGAGCCCAGAACGGACATTTAGAAAAGACCACAAAGGCTTGACCACCAGTTTCCGAGGGCCCGAAACATGATTTCGGCGATGCTATGCTATTGCCCGCCATGGCAAGCCTAACTCTGCTTATCAAATTTTTCGCTCTTGCCTTCAGCGCGCTGCTGCCGGTGGTCAACCCTTTGGGATCTGCACTAGTATTTTTGGGCTTGGTGGGAGATGCGCCCGCGTCCGTTTTCCGCGATCTGGCCCGCCAGATTGCAGTTAGAACGACGCTCTTCCTGGTGGTGGTGGAGTTGGTAGGTACAGCGCTGCTTTCCTTCTTTGGAATTTCACTTCCGGTAGTGCAAGTCGCTGGAGGACTTGTGCTCGCCGCCATGGGATGGGATCTGCTCAATCAACCGGCCGCCAACGTTCGGCCGGCGCAGGCAGAGGTCGCCGCCACTCTTGGAACCCTGGAGGAGAAGATTTTCTATCCGTTCACCTTTCCGGTCACCGCCGGTCCGGGCTGTGTTGTCGTCATGTTGACGCTGAGCGCGCATGCCTCGGTCAAGGGCGTGCTTCCCAATGCCATGGCTCACGTCGGAATCCTGCTCGCCGTTGTGGCTTTGAGCGTACTGGTCTTTCTGAGCTACGGTTATGCGCCGAGAATTACCCAACGAATTTCACCTCAGACAGCGCACGGCATTCTACGCGTCATTGCCTTCGTACTTTTATGCATTGGAGTCCAGATCACATGGAATGGGATAGAAGCCATGCTGAAGACGGTGCTGCAGTCGTCAGGAGGAAGGATTTAGTGGGCGGTGCGTAATCGGCAATCAATGGGCAAGAAGAGACGATTATGCAGGAACGACAACTCTGCTAGTTTGTGTCGTATCCACCGCCTCCGGCCTGTAGCCTCGCGTCGCGAAGTAAAGCACATAAACGTGGCATAGCAGCGGAACCACAAAGGCATCACGGATATTGGTTCGGTCTGAGATGTATCCCATCAAGGCGGGGAAGATCGCGCCACCGATAATGGACATTACCAGTAGGGACGAGCCCAGCTTAGTGTACGGTCCAAGATGCTTCAAACTTAGCGCGAAGATGGTGGGAAACATGATCGAATGGAAGAATCCGATTACTACAATGGCCCAGACAGAAGCGGCTCCAGGCCCAAACAAAATCAGCGTTAGGCAGGTCAATGATCCGAGCCCGAACAGCGAAAGCAATTTGGCGGCCGGGACGCGCTTCATCACATACGAGCCGATGAATCTCCCCAGCATGAACCCGAGCAGATGCAGCTTCAAGTAGTTCGCGGCGCTCTTTTCAGGAGTTCCGGGCATGCTGAACTGGGCAAAACGGATAACGAAACTGGCTACGCCGACCTGGGCGCCAACATAGAAAAACTGCGCAAGCACACCCTTCACCAAATGTCCGTGACGGCGGATACCCCGTAAGCCACTAGCGAGAGACTCTGGTTCCTGCTCTCCATTCTGTTCTTGGATTTCTGGCAGATGCGCGAAATAGATCATGGCCGCTACTGTCAAAAAGATTCCGGCAATCACCAGATAAGGGACTTTTACTGTGCTGGCCTCGGCGGCGCGATAGGCCTGCAGCTGCGCTGAGCTCATGGCCGCGGTCTGTGCGCGGGTGTGTTCGATGCCAGAGAGAATAAAAGCGGCGCCAATGATCGGAGTCACGACGGCGCCCACGGCATTGAAGGACTGCGCCAGGTTCAAGCGCCGTTCAGAGCTTTCCGGAGGCCCGAGGAGAGTCACATAAGGATTTGCCGCGACTTCCAGAACGCCTTGGCCGCATGCCATCACGAACAAGGCAAACAGAAAAAATCCATATACTCTGATTGAGGCGGCGGGAATAAATAGTAGCGCGCCCGTCGCGCAAGTGAACAGGCCGACCAGTATGCCTTTCCGGTATCCGATCTTCTCCATCAGCCAGCCGGCGGGCATTGCTGCCAGGAAATAGCCGCCGAAAAATGCCGTCTGAATCAGGGACGATTGAAAATCTGTCAGGCCAAATGCCTTCTTCAGATGAGGAATCAGGATGTCGTTGAGATTGACCCCTAACGCCCACAGAAAAAAGAGGCTCGTTACGAGGATCAGCGGCAACACGTATTGCCCCTCGGTAAGCGGCGCAGAAGTAGGTTTTGTATTGTTTGTCATGTTAATGCCCGGTCCAGATGCACGTACCCGCCATCCACAAACAAATGCTGCCCAGTGATATGCCCTGCCTGGGGCGATACCAGGAAGACGACCATGGCCGCAATCTCTTCCGGCGTGGTGGCGCGGTTTTCCAAAGGAATTTTGGCCAGAATGCTTTTCAATTTCTGTTCCGGATCGGGGAAGTTCTTGAGCCAGCGCTCGTACAACGGTGTGATGACTTCCGCCGGCACAACTGCATTGACGCGAATGCCGCAGGGCAGCAATTCGGCGGCCCATTCCCGAGTGAGGCCAAGGATGGCCCCTTTCGCCGCCACGTATCCGGACGTTCCACCCTGACCAGTTACCGCCGTCTTTGAGCTGATGTTGACGATGGCTCCACGCGAGTTCTTTAGATGTGGGAGAGCATAGTGCGCCATGTTGTAATAGTGCAGCAGATTTCGCTGCAAGGACGCCACGAACTGATCGGGACTTCCCTTAGCCAGACCAACGCCGTCGTTGACGCCGGCGTTGTTTACCAGCGCGTCGACTCGGCCGAGTCTCTCCACCGTTTGTGCAACCGCAGCCTGACAATTTTCGGGAACGGAAAGCTCGGCCGACAAAAAGTGCGCCGTGATACTCTGGCTGCGCAACTCGGCTTGAAACCGCTCTCCTGCCTCGGTGTCCCGGTCCAGAACCACCGGGACGGCACCTTCTTTCCCGAACGCGCGTGTGATGGCAGCGCCGATCCCGCTGGCGCCTCCGGTAACAATTACGACTTTCTCCCGCAGTTGCAGGTCCATGAACGTCAGGCTCCGGGTCCGAAGAGAACCCTATGAGAAACCGAACCTGCGCGAGACGCGACCTTGGACCCAGTTTCGCGAGAAAACCGATGCTGGTTAGCCGCGAAGATTGAAGAAACCTCCGTCAATGGGATAGTCCGTTCCGGTGATGAAAGTAGCCTCGTCCGAGCATAGAAATAAGGCCAGCGCTGCTACCTCGCTGGGTTGAGCCATCCGGCCGATGGGCTGCGACTGCGCCAATTTTTCGAACATCTCCTTTTCTCTTCCCGGGTAATTGCGCCGGAGGTAACCGTCCACGAATGGAGTGTGTACTCGCGCGGGCGAAATACAATTGCAGCGAATGTTATGAGCCAGATAATCCTTGGCAACCGAGTAGGTCATTGCGATCACGGCGCCTTTACTCATGGAGTACGCAAAGCGGTCGGAAAGTCCCGCAGTGCCAGCAATCGAGGCCATGTTCAAAATCACGCCTCCGCCGTTGTCTTTGAGGTGGCCAATGGAGGCGTACATGCAGTTGTAGATACCCTTAATATTTACGCAATAGACCCTTTCAAAGTCCTGCTCCGAAGTCGTTTCGAGGTTACCCACATGGGCAATCCCGGCGTTGTTTACCAGGATGTGGATTCGGTCGCGCTGGAAGATATCTCCGAAAACGGCCTTCACATTCTCGCGGTCGGAGACGTCGCAGCGATAAGCTTTGGCGTTGCGTCCCAGAGCGACGATTTCACCAGCCAGGGCCTCAGCGGCGGCCTGATCAATGTCCAGGATTCGAACGCAGGCTCCGCTCGCAGAAAATCTCTCCGCAATGGCCCGCCCGATTCCACTGGCGCCACCGGTAACTACGGCCACTTTGCCGTCGAGACGAAATCCGTTGAGTTCAGCTTTCAGAAAAACATTCCTCCGACAATTGGAAAACAAGGCATCCCTGTCATCACATATTCACTGTTGCTGTGCCTGTGCCGTCCGCACGTTCTGGAACATGATCAGAGCTCTTTGGGCATCCGCATCATTTGGATCAAGCGCAATTGCCGTTTGCAACTCCTTCTTGGCCTCTTCCACCTTTCCAGTTTTGCCGTAGAACAAGCCGAGATTGTGGTGAAGATGTGCGCTCTGCGCGCAGTTTCCGCACAACTCGAGCGCCTCCGTCATCTGTTGGAATGCCTGCGGCCAGTTCTCTGCGTTGGCTGCTTCAAGAGCGAAATTGCCGAGTTGTTCCACCCTGTCTGTGATTTGCTGGCTCTTT
>JABCYV010000083.1 GCA_013290025.1 Acidobacteriota bacterium | reverse complement strand
TCCCTTTAAACAGTGGATCCTCATTCTTGGGGGGTTGGGCTGGGTTCTCGGCGACGGTGGGCTGCTCGGTTGACTTTCCTTCGCGTTCGGTGCTTCTGGTTTGTCCCTGGGTCAAGGTCGCAAAACAGAGAACGAGCGTGAATACGAGCCACTCAATTTTAGCTAGCGTGAGTTTAAAGCGGCGCATTTGATTTCCCCCATCGCGGAAGCATGAAGTGGAAGCATGAAATTGCTATCTTAATGCGTTCGGATCATCTGGCAAAACCTATTCCCAGCCCGACAACTCTGACTGGCGGTCAGTGATCATCACTTATCACTTACTTTTTCCCTTCGAGCACGCGCTGGACAGCTTGTAATTCCTTCCGTTTCTGGGCATCCACTTTGGGATACGACAAGTCCAGGTCCTCCAGAGTGTCGACAATGGCGGCCG
Source organism: Acidobacteriota bacterium (assembly GCA_013290025.1). Classification (GTDB taxonomy): domain Bacteria; phylum Acidobacteriota; class Terriglobia; order Terriglobales; family Acidobacteriaceae; genus JABCYV01. Next base: position 19,215 of record JABCYV010000083.1, on the reverse strand, counting down.
CCACTACCGTCCGGGTGAACCACTTGTTGTCAGCGGGAACCACATACCAGGGTGAATCTTCGGTGGCCGTGCTGCCGATCATGTCTTCGTAGGCGACCATGTAATCGTCCCAGCGTTCCCGTTCACGGGCGTCAGCGGCGGAGAATTTCCAATTTTTTTCGGGATGGCGCAAGCGGTCGAGGAAACGCTTTTCCTGTTCCTTCTTGGAAAGATTCAGAAAAAACTTACGGATGACAATACCATTGCGAGAGAGGTAGCGTTCGAAGGCAATCATGTCCTGAAAACGCTCCCGCCATATTTTCTTTGTGACCAGAGACGAAGGAATTCGCTCGCCCTTTAGCAGTTCGGGATGCACCCGGACCACCAGCACTTCTTCATAATAGGAGCGATTGAAGATCCCAATGCGCCCGCGTTCAGGGCCTCGGTGGTGCGTTCGCCATAAGTAGTCATGGTCTAACTCTTCGGCGGAGGGGGTTTGGAAGGAGTAGACCTGGCACCCTTGCGGATTGATGCCAGACATCACGTGTTTGATGACTCCGTCCTTCCCGGCCGCGTCCATGCCCTGGAAGATGAGGAGCACACCCCAATGATCTCCGGCATAGAGCATGTCTTGCAGTTCGGCCATGCGGACAATTCCCTTCTCCAGGAACACTTTGGCATGCTCTTTAGAGCGGAGTTTTCCGGTGTCTCCGGGATCGAAGTCCTTGAGCTTTAAGTTCTTACCGCCAACTAGGCGATAGGGTTCCACCAGCCGGCCGGCCCAACCCATGCTGCACCCCTTTCTGCTCGCCAAAGGGTTGAAGTCTACAGCATCGCTGTGTCTGACGCTTCCGTTGCGGCCGTTTCAGGCGTTTCTCAGACCAGGGTTACGAAATTTCCACAGATGTCACAAACGGTGACATCCATCACAGACAGCATCTCAGGCTTTCGCCTAGCCTTCACATGGATTTGCGGATCCGTTCGTCCTTGCCCCGAGTACGAAGGCTCCATTAATTGCCAAAGTCTTCGAAGCAGCTGAACTAATCACTCATGATGGCAACGGCTGACCGTGCAAGCGTCTTCCTGCTAGCTGAGAACCGCCTTCTCCGCGAAGCCCTGGCAAGAATCCTCGATAAGTGGATTAATGGGGGACTACCTGAACCGGAGCCTGGCGGAAATGGTATCGCACCGCAAGGCGAATTCGTTGCGTCTTTCAGGCGGGCGTCTGATGCTGTAATAGCTTGGGTCATTCGCAGGGATGACCGGCTCGCCATCCAATATCACCACGACCTGCGGGTACTTATCATTCGATCTATCGACACACCGTTATTCGCATTCGGCCGCAAGGTTCCTTTGGATACATACCTTATTCCGTTCTCCCGTGTGAAATACAGCTCAAATGGAATCAGTGTCCCAGTTGAGGTTTTTCTCGTTTGCACGGTTGTCTTAATCAAATCAGAAACATCGAAACTGACGGACTTGCCGGGCGCTAAGGGTATCGCCTTCTGCTGCATCTTCGGCGACTGTCCATCAAACTTGCTTCCCCAAAAAAACAGGGTAGCTCTGCCAATGTTTGAGAAATCGACTCGTTCGACACCACCTCCACTCATCCCGCCGCTGTACTGCAAGGCCTCAGTAAAGTTCAAGTCCATTTCATCTTGCAGAGCGTTGTTCATTGCAACTATGTTTTCGAGCGCGTGCTTTTGCGTATCGAGGGAAGCCTCTTGTGCTTGTCGCACAGCAGTTAAGGTCGCAGCGGTCTCTGCACTGCTCTTATTCAAATTGTCCAAGATTCTTGCTTGCTTCTCACCTTCGACGTAACCGACAATCAGTTCTAGACCAATCAAAACAATTTACGGCTATTTCCAAATACAAATCGCGGCGCGCGATCCATGCGTTGTCTTTACGTTCCTGCGCCCGTTCTCTTCGTGCAATCTCGGAAAGGTAAAACTGAGCTTGCGCGACATGATGCTCTTTTGTCATGTCGCTTTCTTGCTCGAAGTCTTTCAGACAATCATCTGCTTTTTTTCGCAGTTGGCTTTCGGTCATCTTGTGCACTTCGTCGATATTCATCGCGTTGTTCCAGTCATCTGCGGTCACCTACTCGGGAACAGGCTGTCAATCTTCCGCATGATCCGCTCTTGCCGGATGGATTCTATCCTTTGACAAAAATAATTAGCAGCCGCAGAATGGTAACAGCGTGGGACGGCTCAAGGTTCTGTGGTCGTGTGCTTCTCGCCACGCCCTCCCCTTCCCCCGTCTCATGCCTTCGTTGAATCCCCGAAACCGCCGTTGTCATTCTCGGAAGACCCTTGCCATTCATGTCTCCATGCGGGAGACTTATTTCACCTTGGAGGTAATCCCGCTATGAACCTCCGCCAAATCTTTACGAACCTCCGCCTAGTTGTATGGCCTCTGTGCATGGCATATGTCGCCTTCTTGCTTGCCAGCACCAAGAGTGCGGCCTCGTTCAATGTGATGATCATTGCGGCCTTTCTTGGGGCGCTGATTGGATTTGCTCTGGGAATCATGTTCGCGAACCGAGCGCACCGCAAAGCACACGCCCAAAGCGGCGGAGTTGTTCGCCGTCAGTGAGGACTGCGCTCTGGTTCGCTGTATTGAAGCAGCGCGGATAGGACGGGTGCAACGTCTCTCCAGACTGGCGCTCTCACCTCTGCAGGAGAAGCATCTGCCTTGTGCAGAGCGGAGCCTCGCTAGGTTCTGCCGTTCCGACATATTTCAGCGCGGCAAAGACCATCTCAGGGCCATTGAGGCTCCGGAAATTTGGGACGCGCCGCCCAGCTCAGAAGAGCCTGGTTGACTTCGATTCCGGATCGCCGTGCAGAAAAAGAGCGTAGTCGTTGACAGCCTGGTAGATGGATTGATAGGCGGATTCCTTCGTGACTTGCTCTATCGGCCGGTTCCAACCAGTAGCGTTAGGTTCGACGTAGAGAGCCTTTAAACGTTCGTTATGTCGGGCCTTAGGCGCGTCCTTCCGCTTTTTTGCCATGAACTTCTCCATGTCGGCATTCGCTTGCCGGAAATCGGGCGATTGAGGGTCATTAGTGATCATCTTTCTGAGCAGCTTTCCGATTTGAGTATCGTTGTCCGCCACTGTCGTAAAACTCAACTGTGCCCATTCCTGCTTCGTGAGGTGATTTTCACATCGGGTTTCGATTTCCTTAATGTCAATTTTCGCGCCCGTGTTGACCACACGGCTCCGCAGATCAAATATGATCCGCGCCCGTCCAAGTTTCTTCTCTGGCAAACGCCGTCACCACTACTGCGCTCCGGTAGGACTGAACATTGAAGAGTGTCACAGCATCTCGGAGCAGCAATCCGCACTGCTCAACCGCATACGCTGTGCCTTCCAACAAATATTGAGCTGTAACCATTTCAGAGCAACCTCCTAAGAACTATTTTCGGGCGCCGAAATCTGCGCCGGCTCGGCGTCGCGGAAGGCGCGGCGATGAAAATTGTCGGCTGGAAAACTCGCACAGTTTTCGACCGCTACAACATTATCGATGAATCCGACTTGGCGGACGCCGCAGATGTTTGAGTGAGAAACGCCGCGAGCGGATCTCGCAGCAATCTGCGCAAACAGCCCCAAAACAGCCCCAATCGGCCGTTTCAGCGCACGTTGCGAAAGAGAGTGCGTTCAACTAATCTTAAATGGCTCAATGACTTGGCGTTCAACGCCCGGGTGGCGAAACTGGCAGACGCACGGGACTTAAAATCCCGGGCCCCGAAAGGGGCGTGACGGTTCGATTCCGTCCCCGGGCACCATCCAACTGTAGAATTTTCAAACACTTCAATTCACCTTGCCGGCCTCGATGGGAACCCCGTTGTTGTTTGTTTCGCCCGAATCATGGCTGAAATCATGGCTGTCTTTGGCGCGTGATTGCTCGAGCTGCTCGATACCAGTCTTGATGTCGGCATTCGAAACAATCGCGTACCGCCTGAACATTGAGTCCGTTTTCCACCCGCCGATTTCCATCACGACGCTTTCGGGGACGCCCGCTCGCCGTAGCTGCCGCGCTCCGCTTCGGCGAAGGTCGTGAACGATCAAGCCTTCGAGCCCCGAAGCGGCGGTCAGGTTCTTCCAGGCCTTGCGAAAATCTCTGACACGCTCGCCCCCGTCGCGAGTCAAGAGATAGTCGTCTTTCGCCTTGCCTGCAATGGCCTGCTCAACCAGTGCAGCGATGCGCTGTGTCATGGTCACTTCGCGCCCGTCTCCGTTTTTCGTCGCGCCAGCATCTAGCCGAATGGTCCGCGCTCCCAAGCTGACATGGCCGGCGCGCAGATTCAGGATTTCGCTCTTGCGCCACGCGAACGAGTACCCAATTTCGAGGAATAAACGCATCCACAGCTCCGAGCAGTGCGCCGTGAGCGCTGCATACTCCTGGTCTTCAAGGAATCCGCTCCTGGCGTTGTTCTCAGCCAAGTGGGGAAAATCTGGGATCTGTCGAACAGTCTGCTTCTTGCGCCCGAGGCGAAATGCAGTTTTGAGGGCTGACAATTCCCGATTTATCGTGGCATTCGCCGCCTGCTCTGTGAGTCGCTGATCCACGTAGCCTTCAAGACAATCATATGTCACATGGCACGCCTGCATGTTAGCGAAGAATGCCTCCAGATGTTTCCAGCGCCGACCCAGACATTCGGCGCTCTTGCGCCCGTTGATTCTGTAATGTCGCTGGAGTCCTTCCCACAACTCCGCGATCGTTACTGACTTGCGGGCAATGTCTATTGCTTCGCCGCGGTCGCACTGCGCGAGTCGCTGAGTAAGTCGCTGCTGGGCTGCCCGGTAGTCGTCGGAACCTACCGCTTCCCTCACCCGCTTACCGTTCCGGTAATACTGAATCATGAATGTTGCGCATCCCGGTTGCCGATAGATGCTTCCGCGTTTACTCATGAGGTTTCCTTTCCGCGCGTTTTCGCTCACGTGCTGCCACTGCCAGTAAAGCAATCTCGCGTCGCCGCTTCGCACTCAAGCTTCGATTCCGCGCCGCTGCTCCCTTTTCCCCAAGCTTCTGGCGCTCTTTGTGGGTCAATGCAGCTTGACTAGCTTTCCCGCCAAGCCTTCCGCGTGCTACTGCGGCCAGGTCTTTCTTTCGTTTCGTTATTTGCTTTTTTCTTACGACTTTATTTTCCTCTGTGTTTAAGGCATCCGCATCTTACCGAGCGTACATGGGCCGCGCAAGTGAAGTTTTCGAGCGCTCAATCCATTTATCAAGTTCTATGCGGTCGAGAAGGTATGGCGACCGGCCCGGGATCTTTTGTATGTAGCCAAGTTCCCCTTGCTGGATCAGCTCGCGCACAGATTTGTCACTCATGGCCAGGTACCTCGCTGCGTCGTCGATGTCGAGCAGACGCGGCGGGATCTCCGCGCCTCGCTGCACCCGATGCATTGCGCGGGCCACCAGCTCCGTCACCTCCCCGAGTAGATCACTAGCCGAATTAGCGTGGTGTGTCATGAGGCATTGCAGGTCTGGCAGCTCTGCCGCCCGTCTTTCTCGCGATAGACCGCATAACTGCCACAGACCGGACAGAAGGGAAGAATCCGGGCCGCCTCCTGGGCTATTGAGCCGTCCCCGGTTTCTGGAACGCATCCACTAACTTGGTGCTTGGCGAAGCCGACGCTAGTATCAAAGTGCGCGCCGCAATGTTGGCAGCAGAATTGCTTCCCGCCGTTGTAATTTGGCCAGGGAAGTCCGGACAGCTCCCGCTTCTGGAGTATCGTGATGACTTCTGGTTTGTGTGCCCGAAGCGCATCTATCAAGTGCGACGCCTCACGCGGTATGGAGCAACGGAGTTTGTCGCCATTCACCGCGAGAGTCCCCCCGGACGTCTCGACGGCTTGGATCAGCTCTAAGGCGTTCACAGTTCTACCTCCAGCTTTCCCATGTCGCCGGATGGTTCAGAATGGCTGTCCAGCAGTGTCTCGGTATCCCCCTCTTTTGTGTCCCCGCCCGCTCTAGGTGACTTTTGAACCGCTACACCCGCTACAAGTGAGCATTCATGCGGGTCTGAGGCACTTTTTCGATTCGCTACATTTGCCTTTGTGTAGCGGTTGGAAAAGTCGGTTTCGATCAATAAAGACGTGGGTTGTAGCGGTGTAGCGGTTGCGAGGTCCCCCCTAGAGGGCGGGGGAATTAAATAGCGGCAAAATGCATCCTCAAACGACTCTCGGAGGTAGCCTTTGGGAACCTTTCCATCGGTGCGGATATTGCGCGGGCGGATCTCGAATGGTTTGAGGAGTCGGCTCAGGCCGTTGGGCGTCAGACCCTTTCCTTTTCCCCAGTCGGCCCACGGGCTCGTTTCTATTTCCTTCAGCTTGTCGATTAGGTCTGCAGAGCTGATCTTGTCTTCTGTGCCGGTCTCGAAGACGGCGCGGATGTCGCCCAATAATTGCACCCCGACGTTCTGATCCTCCGCAGCCTGCGATCGGAAGATTTCTATGGCAGCATGGCGCACAGCTTCTGGCCAGTCCCCGCCAGCTTCGAGGGCAATCGCAAGCAATGGCTCGAGGCCGTCCTGTTGCCGGTCCGTCAACTCTTCTGGCAGGCAGGGTTCGGCTCCCTTGAGGCGGTCCGTAATGTTCGTCATCCAGTCGGACAATTGGTTTTTGATTTCTATGGACTCAAGCCTGGCGACTCGACGTCGAAATCGCGCGACAACTTCACCCGCTTTCTTGCGCTGTAAGCGAATCGGAATGCTGCGATCTGCAACCGTGTCAGGCAAGGTCGAGATGCCCGCAATCGCCTTGGGGCAGTACGTCCTGAAATCTTTGAAGCTGAGATTGGAGCCTTGGCCGACGCAAGCGGAAGCTACCCCGCAACTATAGAAGCCGGTATTCAAGATGCCTCTCAACGCCTCGGCGTATTCCTTTTCTCCGTTGAAGGCTGCATCACTTTCGTCCAAGAGCAATGTGGGCCTGACTTGATCGACTTTTCGGATCAGGCAGGCAGCCGTAGTGCGACCAGTGAGCCAGGGTCGGTGAACAAGCAATTCGCACGCTTCGAGTAGCCTGGTTTTGCCGCTCTGTTTGACCGCGGAATTGATGTTTAAGTATGGAGTGGTTGTTGCTGAACCAACGGCATGAGTATGGGCAATCCACACGGCTACAATCCGCGCTTGCGGCTCGGAGAGGTACACGTAATGCCGTATGAAGGCATAAACTTTGTTCAGAATCTCTGCGTCGTTGAATTGCTCGGCAGTGGGTTCGGTGAAAGGTTTTCCGGAGAAGTCTAGAGTGAGGCCGTGGCCGTTACTTCCCATCACGTACCTCCAGCTCCATCTGGATCAGTTCCCAGGAATTGGCCAGGATTCCCCAATAGACTTCTTCTTCTCCCTTGAATTTCTCAGCATCCCCCTGGTGCAACTCGCTCAGCCTGTCTTTGGCTTCGGCATGAAACTTCCTCGCCGACTGAAGTTCTGTTCGTGCTTCGTCTGGGACTTCGGCGTGATACTGATTGCCGTCAATTGCGAAATCCATCCGAAGCCAGGGAGCCAATCGATGCGGAATCAGTTCGCTGGGCTTGTTGTCTTCCGCGCGCCATGCACCTAATTGTTGGCAGGCGGCTTTGAAGCTGAGGTTGTAACGCAGCTGGACGAAGCTCAGCACGTCCCCGCCTTTAATATCGCAACCTCGGCAGATAAACGCACCATCGCTATGGACGGCAAAAGATTTGCCGGACTTTGAGTTGTGGAATGGACACCGACATGGGGACCAGCCACTCCGATTCGGACGGCCCAGTTTCCCCAGCTCTTTTTCGTAGAATCCGCGCGCCGGCGGTAACAGTTCTTTCCGGAAGCAGCTGGTGCTGTTCATTGACGCACCTCATCCCCGCCGCAATTGCCCGCGATGACGGCGAGCGGACCGTGGAGCGCAACGAAGTCGTTGGCTAAACGACGCAAGCGTCTGGCATGCGCTGAACTTCCGGTTGCACCAGCCGCTTCCTCAAGTAAAAGCCTGCCTTGGTCGATAACAGCCATCGCCTGGCGGACGCATACGGCGCTAGATTTGGGTGCTAGCTTTTTCCGCTTGGTTGGGGTAGAGACCGGATTGTTGTTCACCTTTATTCCTCCTTAACCTTGGGCCGGTTGTTTACCGGCGAGCCGGCCCAACTTCCTTCTAACTTGCGACTACCGCTAACCCTTCCCGAATAGCATTCAGGCGACCCTCGATCTCGGCCAGCAACGAAGCTTGGATATTCTCGATTTGTTTAGGCGAAAGCGTAACTTGGCCCAATTCCCAGCGACAAAGCGTGCTTGTATCTAGATCCGCCCCTGCTGCAACCGGACCCTGGGCAATGTGACTCGCTCGCCGCACTCGGCGAACACGCTGCCGCACTTCATCTTGTTTGCAATCGGTCGAGCTGATCTCAGAGGAACTCATGGTGAGATCAGTTTTAAGAAAAGATTGATTGATACACAATCACACTTTTCTTCTTTTTTTAGGGAAAAGTGTTATGTCGTGCGGCGCGATTTTGCGTGGATGTCGAGCATGTTGAGGCTCGCTACCGAATGCGTCTTGCCGGTTGCAGCTTGGATTAGATCAGCCAACAAATCAAGATGCGGTTTATGGTCGGAGGTGCGGCGGCGTACTTCGCTGATTAGGTGCGCGATCTGATCGGGCAGCGCCAGGATATAGTGGCGTGCGCCATTCTCTACCTCGAAGCCTGGTAACGTGTGGTCATCCTCGATGCAGTTGGCGATCTCTCGCAAGATGAGTGGGATGTCTCCCTCCACGGATGTAGTCGGACTCGTAAAAGAAACAACAACGTGGTCTGCTACAAAGGGAAGGTGACGACTTGTTCCTAAGGTCTCGAGATCACGCGCCACTAACCGCAATCTTCTGCTCGCGGTTCTTCGAATCGCTTCGTCTTGTTTCCGATAAACTTTGTGAGACTTTGCAGGCCTGTTTTGTAACCGCACCAATTCCCACTCTAACCATTCAGGATCGAAGCCAAGCTTGCACAGTTTTTGGAAGCTTGTTCCCGTACCCGGAGATCTAGAACCATCCCTGCCGTTCCCGTGCAGTTTTTTGTGCAAGAGACGGGCTTGCTCTCTTATCGCGTCTTGCTTGCGTATATCCTCTGCAATCTTTGCAGCGACGGCATTCCCTAGCAATGGCGGTGATGGTTTGCTGGCTTTGCGACTGGAAATAGGTTCTGTGGGCTTTGAAGTGGCGGCGTGTGCCAATTTGTTCACCCCTCTCCGGAAGGGAACGGAGGATGGCCGGAGAACCATCCTCCACCGTCGGGGATCAGTCCGACAGTTTTCCACTTCGACAGCTCACAATGTTGCCGAAGTGCGAGGCAGTGTCAATAGCCCCACAACGAGCCATTCCGAGCCGTGGCACGAAACTGTCTCATTTGGTGCGTGCGTGCAGGGGCTAGTGCAGTAACTGTTTTCTTGGGCACTAAGGTTATGAAACCAAAAGGCGAGTCTTGCAAGCCGAGAGCAATGTTCTCCGGAACCGTTAGTACATGGAGTCGATTCAGCAGAAATAGGCGTCTGGTCTTGATCGCTGATAACTAGTCATGACTGCTGTGAGCAGGAAGCACAACTTACAAGGAGCGGTGGTGAAGTCGGCAGACCTCAAGCTCGTTGCGCCGCCGCAAAAGTAGAAGCCGGAGCAGCCGCGCTGCTCCGGCCGAGTCTTTCTGGCCTATGCTCAAGCCGTCAGGGCCTCCACGAAGTGCTGGCAAACCGAGGTTTCCACGTTGTAGTGCTTGAAGGTGACTGGGGTGGTCAGATAAGGCTTAAGGATTCCTTCCACCTTAGGATACATTTCGCGCTCATAGCGCTCTGCGTCCCGCTTCTCGGCCCAGAGAGTGATGGTGATCATCTTTTCGGTTTTTGTCTCCGGGAACAAGGGCAGAATCTCCAGAAATCCCGTTTGCTTCTTCAGGATCGGCAGTACCTCGTAACGCACAACCTTCACAAACTCTTCTTTCTGTTCCAGCTTCGGAATAAATTCAACAATGCGGGCAAACATAATAGTTCTCCTTTTCTTTTTTAGGATTGGTGCGACCCGCAAGCTGACCCACCTGGGAGCGGATTACGAGTCAACATCCATTAAACAATGTCAGAATAGGTGATAATGAATCAGAAATCAGTGACCCGACGCACACCACGCTGTGATTTCAAACACACCATTCCTTTGCCTTGAATCTTGAATAAGAGCCAGTTTCGGACAGGAGCAACGAGCGCCGCGGGTATGGAAACGCTCGCGTCGCCAGCGGTCCAGCCCACGCCTGTGATCCAGGTCACAAAACCATGTGATCGGCATCATCGCAGCCCAAGCGGCATTCTGCGAACATACCCATGTAGCGAGAGGTGATGTATGGCACAAGATGAACATGAAATGCTGGAACTGCTCAGGTTCGAGCTGAAATTCGTGGAAGATGGAGGCTACGGACGCTCTCCGCGCACCCCTTGGCGTCCTCCGGTCATCTTCGAAGACTCACCCAGTTGTCTGAACCTAGGGGACCCCGCTCGGACGCATCCGTGCAGTGAGTGTCTTTTGATGAAGTTCGTTCCCGATGAATTGCAGAAGGAGAATTCCCCCTGCCGGTTTATTCCCCTCAATGAAAACGGGCAAACCATTGATTATTTCTATCGCCGCGGCACGCAGCTGGAAACGGAAGAAGCTCTCGCCGGCTGGTTGCGCAGCCAGGTCACCCGCATCGAACAGCAGCCTGCTACATCGACAGAGCCGTTGTTGGAGGAACGCGACGAATTCTCGAGGCTGGCAGAAACCTAGGGAAACAGGTTACCTGTCGGTTCGCGCAGAGTGGCGTGCACCAAACGACGCAGTCAGGAGTTCACGATTTTCTCAAGCGCAGGCTTATTGCGAATGATCAGGGTGGAACCCTTCAATTGCACCAATTGCTTCTTCTTGAAATCAGAGAACAGGCGGCTGACCGTCTCGCGCGTAGTGCCAATCATTTCCGCGATTTCTTCATGCGTGAGCGTCAATTTTAAATGTGTCGGGTCGTTCGCGTTCCCCGCATTGGGCGACCAGGAGAGTAGCAGCTTTGCAAACTTCTCTGAAGGTGAACTCGTCAAACCTAAAGTGCGGATTTCCTCATATGCAGTGTAGTAGTTGCGGCTGAGTTGCTCCGCAACTCGCAATGCCACCTCTCCGTATTCGCGCAGGAATTGCAGTAGCGCGTCGCGGGCGATGAAATTAGCCTGTCCTGGCTCCATCATCTCCGCCGTTACTTCATAAGGCCGATTGGAAATGGTCGCGTTCAGGCCCAAGACATCCCCAGCCTCCGAAATCTTGGTGATGATGGTTTTGCCATCGCTCGAAGATGTGAAGAGTTTGGCCTTTCCCGTACAAAGCACAAACACTCCACGCGGCTGTTGGCCCTCGATAAATAGCATCGTCGATTTCGGATACACCGCAGTGGACTTGATTTCATTCAGTCTTTGGACGGCAGGCAGAGATAAATTACAGAATAAATGTTCCTCACGCACGGGACAGATTAGGCAGTTATCGATGATATTTAAGCCGTAAGGGGCACGCATTCAGACCGTCCAGTTGAGCGTATTGTAGCACCCGATGTGTGATGGGCATCACGAACAGCCGTGATCTCGTCCACCGCTTTGGTGGGTCCGCTGGCACAGAATCATGAGGAAGAATGCGGTGCTAACCGTGACATTCTCATCCTCAGAGTCACTTGGCGGAGTAGCAACCACGCCTAGGCTCGGGGAAGCGGGTCACGGTACCCTAACTACATTAGCTTTACTCTGTCAAAACTTTAGCCTCGCGGATTGGTGTCTGCGGACCAATCGATATGAGCTGCGCGGGTCCGTCGGCATTATTTAGAGTCAACTGCGGGAGCCGGCCCAGTCAAGCCTAGGACGCCGACCTCTGCTCCATAGAACCACGTATTCTTGATGCCAAGAGCGCCGAGGTGGGTCCCGAATCCAAAAAGCGCGTAATCTAGCCCGTCGGCCAAGCTCTCCTGTCCAACCCCAGATTATTGATCCGCCAATCGCTTAAGTACGGCTAGTCTGTTGCCGCACTGCCCAATGGTCGCCGTCGGCGATTGTGAACAGCCAGGGAGGTACATGATGTGAGCATTATTGCTCAGATCTCTTAAATCCTGATTTGCTAAGGTCGGAATTCACTTGGTGCCAACATGTTTACGCGGATTTGCGCGCGAAAGGTACGCACAGCGCCAGAGAGGCGGCGCAGAGATGACAGAAATGAGGCGTTCCATGAACAAGGTGATGTTGTTACGTGTGGTGTTGAGTCTCGGCGCGCTGTGCTGGGCAGGGTCTGCGCGGGAAGACGCCGTCGACCGACTGAACAACGCCACCTTTGAGGCTTTTTTAGGAGGACTGTCAGATGCTCAAGCGCCGTCAGATAACAGTAGTGGTCTTCTCGCAGCTGCTGTTGGCGCTATTTGCCAGCAGTCATAGTTATGCCATTCCTGCATTCTCACGCCAGTACGGCACTTCCTGCAGCACCTGCCATGTGGATTTCCCCAAGCTCAACGATTTTGGCAAGGCCTTCAAGGATGCCGGATTCAAGTTTCCAAAAGATGACGAGACTTTCATCAAGATTCCTCCGGTGATGTTGGGATCCCCCGCTCAGAAGGAACTGTGGCCCCACACCATATGGCCGGGATCCATTCCCGGATTGCCACCGATCGGCCTGCGCTTCAATACGTTCTTCCAGGTAACGAGCAATAATCGGAACAACTTCAATGCTCAGCTTGCGCCCGGCACGGTAGGACCTTTCATCCCGCGTACGGACTTTCAGCCAGGTTTCTTTAGCATCTTCACTGCGGGTAATTTCGGAAGCGGTATCGCTTTCTGGGTGGACGATGATATCAGCGTCTCCGGCGCAAATGCCAATGGAGGCTTGGGCGACGCCTACCTGAGGTTCGTAAACCTGGGACGCTTTCTTAAGTTGCCGACTGACTCGCTGACGCTGAAAGTCGGGCAGTTCGAACTCGAGCTACCCTTCACCCAGGCTCGCTCCTATGACATCAGCCCTTATGACATCTACTCTCAGGCCAACATCGGAGCCGTGAACCCACTGTATCCGCAGCAGTTTGTCAACAACAGTTTTACTCTGGCCGGTCCGGGACGGGGAGTGGAACTGAGCGGCGGCCACCACTATGGGGGCTACCGCTATGCGATCGCGATCGTGGACCAGAACACGAGTGGGACACCGCCCACCAACTACCCAAACGTTCCATCGGGAACAGGAGGCAACAGTGGAGGTGTAGGTTTCTTCTCGGACTCGAACTTCAAGGATTTGTATGGACGCCTGGCCTATCGCTTCAACCTTGAGCGCGACCCAGCCAGCCGTCATGAGGTGCAAGCCGCAGGAGCTACTGGCCCGCGCGATCACACCTACCTAACCCTGGGTTCGTACTATTTTTACGGGCGCTCGGTGCAGCGCGCCCAGGGCTCTTTGTCGAATACCACCACTCCCACGATTGTTTTAACGGCTCGCGAGCTTTTCTATCGTCTGGGTGGTGACTTCGATTTCAACTATCGCAAGTTAGACATCTACGGACTCTACATGTACGGGCACGACAACGATATCGTCCCATTCATTCCGGCTGGTTTTACGTTTCCCAACCGATTCATCTCGGGGAGTCCAGCCACATTTTCGGGTGGTTTCATCCAGGCGGACTACCTCTTGTACCCATGGATGATGACCATCATGCGCTGGGATCGGGTAAGCTCGACAGCTGATTTTCTGAACGGGATTGGTGCAAGCGCCTCGACTCCGCCGCCAACGCCTTTCTTCTCTCCCTTCAATTCGGTCCGGAATCGATTTACCCCGGGTGTGCAATTCCTTATTCACGCCAATATCAAGGCGTCGTTTGAATACCAGGTGCGGCCCAAGCAGGTGGTCTACAATCCCGGGACCACCGTACAACTAGTAAGCCCGTTCCGTACGAACACGGCTACGGCTGCACTGGAATTTGTGTACTGACTTGGGGAGGAACGCCTCCCCCACTATTTCTTTGAAACGAGGAGAAAGATAATGAAACGCAGTCTTGTCTTGGCAGTACTGGTGATGACAGCATTTGTGACTTCGGAAGCCGGCACAATCAGCGGAAAAGTCTCTGGCGTTGCGGGTGAGTCGGTAGTTTATGTTGACAACAGCGCGGGGAAGACCCTTGCTGCGTCCACGCAGCATCCGGTAGTGGACCAGCGAGGTCTCATGTTTCAGCCACACATCACGGTAGTGCAGGTCGGCACCACGGTTGACTTCCTCAACAGTGACAGCGTGGCCCACAACGTGTTCTGGACTTCCATCGGCGGTAACAAGAAGCTGGGTCACAACCTCGGTACCTGGCCGAAAGGCGAAAGGAAGTCGTTCAAGTTCGACACGCCAGGCGCGGTGTCAATACTTTGCAATGTTCACCCTGAGATGTCGGCTTATATCGTGGTCGTTCCCACTCCCTACTTTGTGACTTCGGATCAGGCCGGGAGCTACAAGATTGAGAATGTTCCTGACGGAAGCTACACCGTGATCGCTTGGCACGAAGGGACCAAGAACCAGTCCAAGCCGGTGTCGGTGTCCGGCGACGGCAAGGCAGATTTCACTCTGAGCAAATAAGGAAAGCTACAGGGCTCCCCCAATAGACAGAATGAAAAGTTCGTCAATCATATCGATGAAAAACCTTGCGGCTATTTTCGTACTACTCTCACAGTTATTTGGTCAAACGGTTGGGAATAAGGACATTCCAGTCACAGCGGTAAAAGGCGAGAGCTGGATCAGCCATCTGCATAAGAGATTCAGCGACACCAGCATGGGAAAGACTTGGCATTACGGGCCGGTTGTGCCCATGCCAGGAGAGAAATCCACGGGCGGGCAACAGAGACTGTCGCTCGATTTTGCGGCACGAACCATGATTTTCCACGGTTCCGATGTGTACCGCCTGAATTGCCGGGGATGCCACGAAGAGTCCGGCCACGGTGCGCCTCCGGAAATCAATTCCGTCATCGATCCGGTCCGGGCGACGTCTGTCGAAGTGATCATGGCAAGAATGAAAAAGGTAGGTATGAATATGAGTCGGACAAACGCGACGCTGCTGACGAAGCAGTCCAATACGGCGTTGCTAGACCGCTTCCACAAAGGTGGCCAGGATATGCCTCCGTTCCCTCAACTAAGCGAACCGGAGATCCGGTCTCTGCTCGCTTACCTGAGACAGCTTGCTGGCGTCCCCGGGGCGGAAAGGGAACAAGTAGCGATCAAGGAGTCGCCCTCCCATGTAGGCGAACAAATCGTAAAATCTACCTGCCACATCTGCCACAACGCGGTGGGGCCGAACCCCAATCCCCAGCAAATTCTGGAAGGGACGATACCACCGCTTAGTACTCTCACCACGCGGACGAGCATGCCTGAGTTTGTTCGAAAAGTCACCGCCGGTGCCCCCATCAGTATGGGCACGGCGCCGCTGCCTTACCGAGGAAGGATGCCAGTGTTTGACTACTTGAGCGAAGACGAAGTTGCGAATGCATACTTGTACCTTACTCTTTACCCTCCGCAGGAATAGGAGAGCTGAATGAGCAATATGCCCTACGCTCTGACTGCGACTACGGCGACGGTGTTTCACGTGTCAGGAATGATGTATGTGCAAGATTAGGCGTCTCGCGCTGATCCTTGTGGTGGCCGCCAGCGCCGCCTCGGCCCAGGTTCTTACGCCGGCTGAGATAAAGGATCCGGATTTGCGTTCGCTGCAGCAACAATACATGAACGATTTGAAGCTCGTGGGCGAGGACATTCTGGCCCTTCCTCTTGAGTATCACTTCTATTTAAGTCGCAAACTAGATCTCGATGAATCCCAACAGCAGCAAGCTGATCAGCGCTCGATTCGCTTTGACCGCTATAACGGCCAGACCGTGCTGGCAGTGACTGGCAATTACTACGCTGCCTATCCTGAAAAGATTGGGGTTGACCAGCGGGCGCGGAGCACTTTTCTGAACGTAGTCATGCCGATTTTGAAGTCGGAAGTTCCGCGCTTCCAGGCAAACCATCAGGTGCAAGGATATGCCGTGGAGATTTCCCATCACGTCTTGGGAAAGGTCATGGGGGTAACGGTGGAAAGTCCGGAAAACCTCATGGTGTTTTTGCCGCAAAGCGGCGCTCTCCGGCTTCTGGGTTCCAGGGATGAAAATGTCCAGCAGGCGGGGCTGATGCAGGGTCAGATTTTTCTCAACGCCCAGCCCGTCACCGTTTGGCTCAATGGAGCAGGACCCCAGTCCGCGCTTGGTACTGACTCGGATGCCAGCGCCACGGAACGTCGGGTGCCGCTTGCCGGAACTGAAATCACCCAGGCCGGCGAAGGTAGCGGCGGACAAGCACCCCCGAGCACCTCGACCCCTCCGGTAGCGAAACCGATCGATGTTTTACCGACGCCGGTGCGGGACACGTCACCGCAGGCGCTAGCCGCGCTGCAAGCTTCCAATCAGGAACTGCTCGCTAAACTTGTGAAAGAGTTGGACCCACAGGCGCACTTTGTCTCCTACGCGTCTCAGACCTTCGTGGCCTTCCGCCACGGCATTTATCTTGAGCTTTCTCTGAATACGGCGCTGCCTGAGTCCGCCGCGGGATCGCGCTACAAACTCGCCGCGATGGCATTTGACGACCACGTGGCACCCCTCATCCGTCCGGCACTAGCCTATTTCAAGGAAGAGCCGAAGTTCGACGGGATCAGTTTCAGTACCACCGTGCACCTGGCCGGCAAATTGCCTGCGGCCGGCAAATCCCAGGCCGTAGAGTTCTTTTTTCCTTTCGCAGTGCTGCACTGCTACGAGCAATACGACTGCACCGGCCAGCAACTTATCGATGCAGGGATAGTGCTGCTCAACGGAGAACGCGTAGCGCTGGACCTGCAGATCGCTGAAGGTGGCCCTGGGCGCTGAAGGTACTAGACCCTTCAAGTGGCCGTAAACTTTCATGCTGGTCCTGTAAAGCTGTTCGCAGAGCTTCTGGGTCCGTCAGAACCGAATCTCATCGAGTCGGATTCACCCAAGCAAATACCGGTTTTAGGGCGGGTTTTCTGAGACGCGAATCTTGGGCGGCAGCTGAAAGCCTAATAATCTGCGGGCAGTGCTAAGAAATTGATTCTATGGTGCATAGGCACCAGCCGTTGAACCGCCAACTTTTGCACCGAAACAAACCGTCACTATTGGGGTTACCCTCTTCAATCGAACTGTTTTGACGGCGGAGTATGAGTATAGAAGTCTGCGAAGGCAAACGTTACGGACACCATCTTCCCACCACTGGCGCAACGCCCAGAAGTGTCCTTACCCGCAAAGAACGAGAGATGATTCGGCTGATTGCCGATGGCGTGAGTACCCGAGTCATCGCGCCGCGACTAGAGTTAGGGGAAATCCAACTCAGAACGTGTCTCGATTCCGTCTTTGCAAAGCTGGCGATGTCGGGTCGGCTGGTATTGCTGTCCCGGAAAGCACGCTAAAGATCGTTGCAGCAAGTTTGGTGTGTTGACCAGAACGGTTTTGGCCTCTGCGATCGATTGTCGCGGCACATCTGGCCACGCGACCGGTGACGAGGAAACGACGAATGAATTCCTTGACTACTGCGTCGCCACGGGTAACCCAACTGCAGGTGGAGCGAACATGCACGCAACCCAGAAAGACGAGCGTGAGGTAGGCGAAGGTCTCCCCAATCCGCTATTGAATCCGATGATCAATCCTCTCCTGGGGAAGAATCTCGGGCGTTGGGCGAACGTGTATTACACAACGCCGGCGGAAAAGCGCGAGCAGGCGGTGCTCGAGCTTTTGCGCGAATTAGAAAGCGCACGGAAGCCACAGCGTGAAGATAAAGCTTCCGTAGCAACGGAGAAACAGAACATAGTGCAGACCGAGAGCCAGAAGGAGGCGCTCATCTGTCCGGCTTGCCTGCACGGGATTGTTGCGCATCAACACTTCTGTGATCTATACGGAGTGGAACTGAAGACAGGCAAGAATAGCGATCCTGCGCAACAAGTAACTGCGCCCGCTCCCCAGCCTTCGCCACCGACCATCGAACGAAGAGTGGAAGATTGGCAAGGGCGCTCCGAGAAAGACTTGGTGGAATCTGGCACGGCCCACGACAAAAGCCAGTCGTGGAAATACGTAGCATTCGTAATCATTACATTCACGGCCATCGGCTTCTATTGGCTGTGGCAGATTCACTCGCAGACTGCAGAACCGCAAAGCGCCCATCGCATCGATAGGGATAACCCCGCGATTTCGAAACCGGTCACCACGCAACTACAGTCCAATGCCGCCTCTGGCGAACGCAAGACGGTAATGAGGGCTTCAGCCCAGTTAGCATCCGACTTATCAAAGAGGTCGAAGCCATCTGCCGGAAAGCCATTCGGATGCAGAGAAGATCATCTGGGTAATTGCTCGGTTGCTGAGGTGTACAACAGAACGATGATGCTGTCAAACACGATTGATGCCGTGTTCATCGATTACAACAGACGAGTAACACAATTGCGGATGGACGCCAAAGCACACGAGAATGACTCTGCAAAGCAGAGGCAAGAGCGTCTAAGGCAAGGTAACTACTCCGCTCAATTGTGGGAAGACTTGCGGCTACGCTCATACTTGAGCAACCAGAAGAATGATGCACTGAGGTATCGCACGGAGTTATTGCGCCGATGCGGAGGACGCCGATCCCAGAATAGCAAGTTACTTGGTGCATATAAGAATCCGCGGTTATGCCTGGAAATGCATTTTGTTGCGGAAGATCTGCGCAGACTCGCCGCGAAACTACAAAGGTCCGAGATTCCACCTCCGGTTCTGCCTCCCAGCTAGAGGGCAATTATCTGTTGCGGGTATCCCGTTTCGAGGGCCCCCAATGACTTGGCGTCCACAGGAATGAATCATGCTCGGAATCAAGCATCTGCACAGAACCGAAACAGAACATGAAGGCGTGACGTGGCGAAAACCGGGGGGACGTGAGGGTCCGAGCGTTGGCGAGAGCACAATAACCCATGCCCGCCCCAAGAAGCCGTCAACAAAGCGACGACCTAAAACTCAAAGGTTGCATGTTCCCATCCCGATATGTCTGTGCAAAATTGCACAGATTCCCAAATCAGGCTTTCCCGATACTGGCCGGATAAATTAACCAGGCCGTGCAGCCTGACTACGAGTGAACGGCAGATCGCTCTCAGTTTGATGGAAACCTTCAAGGAGAAAACGGTGTCTGGCCAGCCTCCCTCGCGGGAATCCGCG
>JABCYV010000082.1 GCA_013290025.1 Acidobacteriota bacterium | reverse complement strand
TCTTCTCATCGATAGGGGTCGGCGGGGCGGGTTTGGTGGCCTGGGCACGCGAAGCTGTGGCTAGTCCCATGAAAAATACGAGACCCACGATGAACGCTGTCTTCAGCGCAGACGTACTCATGTTTACCGGCCTCGCCTGTTTTTCTCGCTTTGGTTGCGGCTTCAACCGGAGATGGCAATTCCAGCTTGGGCTGTTTCGCAGGGCGATGGTGGCCATGGTGCAGCGGCTGGATGCGCGCAGCCTGTTCTTCCATCCGCAGCTGAGCGTCTCTAAGTTTTCGGGCGTTGATGATTCAAGACTGCAATCATACGCTCTCTTTACAAGCGGGGAACGGGGCAGTTCAAATCATGCGGCTTTGCGTTCGGCTCTTGGTCTGCATAACAGAATACGCTTTATTGCTGCGCTCATCTTGCGACCGGTCACTTCGCGGAATATGCGCTCGATAGGAGTTTCCCGGCGGGGCCTGCGCAGCAGACGTTAACGGTCAAACCGTCGTCGCACCCTGCACTTCACCGCGCATACAGTTAGGCGTAAATGCCTCGCTGCCGTAGGGTGTACGCGACACGGTCGATTGCCAGCATGTAGGCTGCAATTCGGTTACTGACGCCGTGGGTCTCGGCGTACCGCAAGACTTCTGCGAAGGAAGTCCGCAGGGTGTGATCCAGCTGGTCGTTGACGACTGACTCAGACCAAAAATAGCCCTGGCGGTCTTGTACCCATTCAAAATAGGACACAGTAACGCCGCCTGAGTTCGCCAGGATGTCGGGGACAACGAACACTCCCTTGTTGGTCAGAATGTCGTCGGCCTCGGCTGTCGTCGGACCGTTCGCTCCCTCACAGAGGATCTTGGCTCTCACCCGGTCGGCATTGCGGCTGGTGATCTGATTCTCGACAGCGGCGGGAATGAGAATGTCGCAGTTCGTGACCGACAACTGGGCAGAATCGGTTTCTTCTGTGCCGCGGAACCCGATCAGAGTGTTATTGCGCTTGTGATAAATCAGGAGTGCATCAATGTCGATGCCATTCTTGTTATACAGACCACCGCTGCTCGTGGATACTCCGACGATCTTGTAGCCCCGCTGATGCATGAGGTGGGCTGCATTCGAGCCCACATTGCCGAAACCTTGGATGACCACTCGCGTCTGGTCCCGGTTCATGCTGAGCCTCTTCAGGGCCTCGTCACAGACGATCATCAGGCCGCGCCCCGTGGCTTCAGTGCGTCCATGTGAGCCACCCAACCCGAGCGGCTTCCCGGTGACAACAGCCGTGACCGTATGGCGCATGTGCATGGAGTAGGTATCCATGATCCAAGCCATGATCTGCTCGTCCGTGTTAATGTCAGGGCCGAGGACATCTTTTTCCGGGCCAAGCAACTCCATCAACTCCGCAGTGTACCGTCGGGTGAGTCGCTCGAGTTCACGCTTGGACATCTTGTCTCGATCGCAAATCACCCCACCCGCTGCACCGCCGAACGGGATGTTCACCACGGCGCATTTCCACGTCATCCAACTCGCTAGTGCACGCGTCTCGTCAAGAGTTAGGTTGGGGCTGTAACGGATGCCACCTTTGGCCGGCCCGCGAGCGATTGAGTGCTGCACCCGGAATCCGGTGAATGTCTCCAAACTCCCATCGTCCAGCTGTACCGGCACGTGCACGATGACTTCGCGGCTAGGTTGGCGCAGTATCTTCCACAGGCCTTCGTCGAGCTTGAGCTTCCTTGCGGCCAGGTCGGATCGGGCAACCTGTGCTTCCCAAGGATTGACTTCCTCTAGATATGCAGTTGTCATTCAATTCCCGTTGCACAGAGGCCTCGTTCGTTGGTGCGTCGATCCAAAGCAAGTCTATCTCAGTTTCGCGTACTCCGCCTTCAGAGTGGGGGTGTCGGGATCGTTGTGCTTCTCATGACTGCCTCACGAGTTGGCCCACAAAGTTTGTTGCAGTCGGCCTGGCAGGTATCGGATCTGCAACCCCTTTTTATTGCAGCGCCAGATGCTAAGAGTACGCTGAGGAGATCTATTCGATCTCAATCCTTCGTAAGAGTTTGAAGTCGCTGAGAATCTTGCTAGTGCCCAGCACCACACAGCACAACGGATCATCGGCGATGCATACCGGCAGCCCGGTTTCCTCCCGGATTCGCTTGTCCAGGTTTTTCAGTAAGGCACCGCCTCCAGCGAGCACGATGCCGCGGTCGATGATGTCGGCGGAGAGCTCCGGCGGAGTGCGGTCCAGCGCCACCCTAATAGCGCTCACAATGGTCGAGACGCATTCGCTCAACGCCTCGCGGATCTCGCTGTCGTCCACGGTGACCGTCTCTGGCATACCCTCGATGAGGCTTCGGCCTTTGATCTCCATGGTTAGCGGCTTGTCCAGGACATACGCCGAGCCTATCTCGATCTTGATCTGCTCCGCCGTGCGCTCCCCGATCAGCAGGTTATATTTTCTCTTCAGGTAATTCACGATAGCTTCATCCATGTGATCGCCGGCGATGCGCAGCGAGCGCGAATAGACGATGCCGGAGAGTGAGATGACCGCGACGTCGGTCGTGCCCCCGCCGATGTCGACCACCATGTTGCCACCGGGCTCGGTGACCGGCGCCAATGGCGGCCATCATCGCCTGTTCCACCAGGTGCACTTCTGCGGCCTTGGCCCGGTAGGCCGATTCCATCACGGCGCGTGTTTCCACCTGAGTGATCTCGGAGGGGACGCTGATGATGATGCGAGGGTGCACGAGTGTTTTGCGCTGGTGCGCTTTTTGGATGAAGTAGTTGAGCATTTTCTCAGTCACTTTGAAGTCGGCAATCACGCCGTTCTTCAAGGGCTTGACAACGATGATATTGCCGGGCGTGCGGCCCAACATTTCCTTGGCCTCCTTGCCGACGGCCTGGACTTCACCGGTACTTTCGTCGAGGGCAACGGCTGAGGGCTCATTGACCACGATCCCCCTACCGCGGGCATAGACCCGTGTGTTCGTCGTCCCCAAGTCAATCGCCAAGTCCGCGGAAAACAAGCTCAACAATGGGCGCAGGTTGTTGAGGGAGACTCGCGTTACCCAATCGAAGCGCATAACACCAACTGGTTTGATCGTGGCGAGTCGGCAAACGGCCCGGTCGGATCGCAGTCCCGTTTCTTGCAGAGCCGGCCAAGAGGACTGGCCCCGGCGGCACGTCATGGAGCGCTTCATTGTGCCGATGATGGACCGCGATTTATCAAGCGTGCAGAAACTCTGCCGGGCCCGGCTACACAATAAGTGTAGTGCTAGGCGGCGATTGTGTATGGGGGGACGAACTGCGGGACGCCAGCGTGCAGTTCCGCGTGCCTGAGTTCGTAGAGTTTACGCACGTGGTAGACAAGGACAACCACAACCACCTGCGCGATTGCTTGAAGTACCTCGTGCCGTCGTAAACTTACAAACTCTAGCTCTCGTACAGCAGCACGCCCTCGGTTTCCTTCGAGTCCACTGGGCGGTAGTACAGCTTGCCGCTTTCCAGGAAGACTTCGATGAACGCCGGACGGGTCGTAATGGTGCCCTGGATCAGCGCTTCCGAAAGCGGGTCTTCGATGTATTTCTGCAAAGCTCTTCGCAGGGGACGCGCTCCGTAGCTGCGATCGCCCAGACTCTGATTCAGAATCCATTTCTTGGCCTCGTCGGTTACAGTAACAGTGATCGATTTCTGGGCCAGATTCTGGTTCAACAGACTGACCATAAGCTCGAGAATCTGAATGAGATCCTGCTCGCTCAGGGCGCTGAACAGGATGATTTCGTCCAGACGGTTGAGGAACTCGGGATTGAACGTGCGCTTAACTTCGTTCCGCACCAGATCCTCGACCTTTTCCGAGACCATGTCTTCCTTGCTCGACTGGAATCCCAGGCCTTCGCGCTTCTGCAGGTAACGCGCGCCAATGTTCGAGGTCATGATGATAATGGTGTTCTTGAAGTCGGCCGTGTTGCCGAGGCCGTCGGTGAGCTGGCCGTCTTCGAATACCTGCAGCAGGATGTTGAAGACGTCGGGATGCGCCTTCTCGATTTCATCCAGCAGCACGACCGAGTAGGGCGCGCGTTTCACACGCTCGGTGAGCTGACCGCCTTCTTCGTAGCCCACGTAGCCTGGAGGCGAGCCGATCAGTTTTGAGACCGAGTGCTTCTCCATGAACTCGGACATATCGAAGCGGACCAGCGACTTTTCGCTGCCGAACATGAACTGCGCCAGGGTGCGTGCGACTTCGGTCTTGCCAACGCCCGTGGGGCCGAGGAACAGGAACGAACCAATCGGCCGGTTCGGACTCTTCAGGCCGGCGCGGCTGCGGCGGATGGCGCGGGCCAGAGCGATGATGGCTTTGTCCTGCGAAATGATCCGCTTGTGCAGTTCCTCCTCTATGCGCAGGAGCTTCTGCGACTCTTCTTCCTTGATAGAGGTAATCGGCACGCCAGTCCAGCGCGACACTACGTCTTCGATGTCCTCGCGGCCTACCACGCCGGTCGAGGACTCATCCAGATGATATTTTTCGCGAAGAGCGCGCAGGTTCTCGCGCTCTTTGCGTTCTTCGTCCGAATAGAAACGCGCCTTCTCGAACTCATGGTTCGCGATGGCGTTCTCCATCCGATGAACGATGAACTTGATTCGCTTCTGCACCTCGGTTAGCTCCTCAGGCAACGAAGTCTGGCGCAGCTTTACGCGCGCTCCGGCTTCGTCGATCAGGTCGATCGCCTTATCGGGCAGGAAGCGGTCCGGAATGTACCGGTTGGAATGCGATACCGCAAAATTGATGGAGTCGTCAGTGTAGGTGACGGCGTGAAATTTTTCGTAGCGATCCTTAATGCCGAACAGGATCTTAGCTGCATCGACCTCGTTCGGGGGCGGAATCTTCACTGCCTGGAAACGCCGCTCCAGCGAACGGTCTTTCTCAATCGACTTCCGATACTCTCCGGGAGTGGTGGCGCCAATGCACTGAATTTCTCCGCGTGACAGGGCCGGCTTCAAGATGTTGGCCGCATCGAGCGAACCTTCCGCCGAGCCCGCGCCCACAAGAGTGTGCAGCTCATCGATGAAAATGATGGAATTCTGCGACTCCATCAATTCCTTCATGATGGTCTTTAAGCGCTCTTCAAATTGGCCGCGGTACTTGGTTCCGGCTACGATCAGCGAAAGATCCAAGCCAAGGATGCGCTTATCGGCAAGAAATGAAGGAACTTCGCCGTCTGAAATGCGCTGCGCCAGTCCTTCGACGATGGCAGTCTTACCTACGCCCGCCTCGCCGATGAGCACTGGGTTGTTCTTGGTGCGGCGGCAGAGAATATGAATCACGCGCTCCAGCTCACTTTCACGTCCCACCAGCGGATCGAGCTGGGTATCAATCGCGGCCTGGGTCAGGTCGCGGGAAAACTCACTCAGCAGGGAAGATTCGCGCTGACGCTGGGGCTGTGCTTTTTCCTGGCTGGTACGGGCCAGTTCCTCGCGGATGGTCGAAATGTGTAAGCCGCGTTCGTGCAGGATCTCGGCCGTGAAGCACTTCTCTTCACGCAACAGTCCCAACAAAAGATGCTCGGTTCCAACGTGCTTGTGCGAAAGGCGCTCAGCCTCCTCGGCAGCGTAAGCTAGAACCCGCTTGCACTCGTTGCTCAACGGGAGATCGACGGAGGTCGAGACCTTCTCCCGGATAGCAATGTGTCCCTCAATCTGCTTGCGGATGGACTCGACCGAGGCATGAGAACGCAGGAACCGGAAGGGGAGAGCTTTGTCTTCGCGCAAAAGTCCCAGCAGCAGGTGCTCCGTCTCAATATAATGCGACCCGAACCGACTCGCCTCATATCGCGCAAAGAAGATGACGCGTCGTGCTTTCTCCGTGTACCGTTCAAACATGAGCCCTCTCCCCGCCAAGTTCTCCGGTAAGCTGTCGGGTTAGTGACAAGCACCATACCCTGGAGAACCCTCTAGGCCCATACATCATTATGCAATCAAGATACCAACGAACCCAAGTTCCTAAGAAACTCCGGTTCATGATACTCCGTACCCGACTACCATTTCTCTGCAACATGGCTACAACAGCTTGCAAGCCAGCTGCAGAACCTGTCCTTCCATTGGTCCGGACTGTGCCGGAAAATGTCCAAAGTCGTGACACCTTCTGTCTACACCGACTCTCACGCCGACAGCGCCAATTCCGGCGCCAGCAGGCTGCTCAAGAATCACTCCTGCTATCACGATGCGAGGTACAATGATTTTGCAGGGTGAAACGGCAGCGGGCTCTCCAGGGATCCAACTATACCGAGGAATAGCTTGGTGGGCTCATGGAGACGATCACTGCATCTGCGCGAATATCCTTCCCGCGCTCCTGCTAACCCGCATCGGATCGGTAGACCCGCATGCCTTGAACACCACCGCCCGAAGGACGGAATCTACACTACCGGAGAACGCTCCTTCCCACTTCACGTTGAGGCGGCACATTTGCGGTTGGCGCGCAGACTCTTGTGCATAGCAGTGCGGGGCGCGAGGAATGAAAGACTGCCTCATGAAAGAAGGTTCCAAAGTTCGCAAGATCGCGTTTGTCGGCGACCACTTGCCGCGCAAGTGCGGCATTGCGACGTTCACGTCTGACCTGCTTGCCGCCGTGGCAGCTGCGCATCCCCAAAGCCAGTGTTTCTCAGTGTCGGTGAATGATATTAAAGGTGGCTACGAGTACCCAGAAGTAGTTCGCTTCGAGATTGAGGAGCAGGATTTGTCGTCTTATCTACGTGCTGCGGACTTCCTCAATATCAGCAACGTGGACATCGTCTGCTTGCAGCACGAGTTCGGCATTTTCGGCGGGCCCGCCGGCGGCCATATTCTGGCGCTCCTGCGCGATTTGAGAATGCCCGTTGTCACTACGCTTCATACCATTTTGCGTGAGCCGAAAGCCGACCAACGGCGGGTAATGCACGAGTTAGTCGCCCTCTCGACCCGGCTCGTGGTCATGGCTGACCGGGGGCGACAGATGTTGCAGGAGATCTACCAGGCATCACCGGCCAAGATCGATCTCATCCCGCATGGCATTCCCGACGTAGATTTTGTCGATCCGACCGATTTCAAGGACCAGTTCGGTGTGGAAGGCAAGGTGGTGCTGCTCACGTTCGGGCTACTTTCGCCGAACAAGGGGATCGAATATGTGCTCAACGCCCTGCCGCACATTCTAGCGGAGTTTCCTAACGTTGTTTATATTGTCCTGGGCGCCACCCATCCCAATGAACTACGCGAGCATGGCGAAGCCTACCGGCTCAGCCTCGAAATCCTCGCCAAAAAGAACAAACTCGAGAAGAACGTCATCTTTTACAACCGGTTCGTCGAACTTGAAAATCTGAAGGAGTTCATTGGCGCGGCAGACTTTTACATCACGCCTTACCTCAACGAAGCGCAGATCACGTCGGGCACGCTAGCCTATACGTTTGGAGCAGGGAAAGTTGTAGTTTCGACACCGTACTGGCACGCTGCAGAATTATTGGCGGAAGACCGCGGCGTGCTGGTACGGTTCGGCGACGCCCCGGCCATAGCCCGCGAGGTGATTGGCTTGCTGCGCGACGACACCCGCCGGCATGCCATTCGCAAGAATGCTTACAAGCTGGGCCGTGAGATGGTCTGGAGCAACGTGGCGCGGCTCTATATGCGCTCGTTCGAGTTGTCGCGGATCGAGGGGGCGGCGCGATCTCGAAAATCTCTTGCCACGAAGACGCTCGACCAAAAGCCGCGGGAACTGCCGGAGTTGAAGTTGAGTCATCTCTCGCGGATGACCGATTCAACCGGAATCTTCCAACATGCTATTTTTAGCATCCCGAATTTTTCGGAAGGCTACTGTACGGATGACAATGCTCGCGCATTCATCCTCGCGGTACTGCTCAGTGAATTGGGAGAAGAGCCGGAGCGCGTGCGGACGCTGGCCACAACCTACGCGGCGTTCTTGCATTACGCGTTCGATCTCAGACTGAAACGCTTCCACAACCACCTAAGTTTCGACCGCCGCTGGCTCGACGAACAGGGGTCAGAGGATTGCCAAGGGCGAGCCCTCTGGGCGCTGGGCGTGGGCGTGGGCCGTTCGCCCTATCGGAGCTTCCAGATCATGGCCGGACAACTCTTCGCGCTGGCGTTGCCAGCTCTGACGGAGTTCACTTCGCCGCGGGCGTGGGCGTTCGGCCTTATCGGCATTCATGAATACCTCCGCCGGTTGAGCGGTGACAGCCTGGTCAACCAAACCCGGGAGACACTCACTTCCCGGCTCATGGAACTTTTCGAAAGGACTGCGCAGCGGGACTGGTGCTGGTTTCAAGAGGATCTGACTTACGACAACGCGAAGCTCCCACACGCCTTGATTCTGAGCGGACGTGCAACCGGACAACCAGCGGTGTTTGAGCGCGGCCTGCGGGCCCTGCGCTGGCTGACGGAATTGCAAATCTCCGAGAAGGGTCACTTTCGATCCATTGGCAGCAACGGATTTTATCGCCGCGGCGGCATGCGCGCCAACTTTGACCAGCAGCCCATCGAGGCGCAAGCAATGGTCTCAGCCTGTCTTGAAGCCTATCGCGCCACATCGGATCTCTGGTGGTACGAGCAGGCGCAACGCGCCTTCGACTGGTTCATCGGCTGGAACGATCTCGGGTTGGAACTCTACTCTCCAAAAACAGGAGGCTGCCGCGATGGGTTGCACGTGGATCGGGTCAACCGGAACCAGGGAGCGGAATCAACCCTGGCCTTCTTGCTTTCGCTGGCGGAGATGCGCTTGGCGCAAAATATGCTGACGAGTTTTAGGGAACCGATCGCCGCCTAAGAGTAATCGCTGCTTCCGGTCTCGTTTTTCTGGAATCACCAAGTCCATGGAGGCCAACTCGATTCACGTCAAACGCACGGTCACGGTCCTCAGACCCGACCAGTCACGCGTTCTTTTGCGGCCGTTCAGTCAGGGGGATCCGCAGCGGACCAGCAGGATTATCGCCAGGATCATGTCGCTCCCGGAAAACCGAGTCGGCCCTCTCCTGGACGAAGTTACCGCCGAATTCTCCCAGCGACACCAGCAGATCCACCAATCCTTTCTGGAACGATTCGAACAGGTCCGAGATCTCCTGTTGACCGATGAGAAAATTTCCGAACAAAGAAAGCTGTTGATCGGCTCCTATTTCGTTTGCGAATTCTCCTTAGAATCCGCAGCCCTGTTCAATCCGTCCATCGTCCCGCACCCTGACCAGTCTGACCTGCCTCCCGGCGCTCTGCGTTTTATCCTCAGCTTGCGCGCCACCGGGGAGGGACACATCTCCTCCATCACTTTTCGGACGGGTATCATCCACGTCGACCATCGGGTCGAGGTCCTACCCCCAACCGGTTTCCTCACCGAGCCGCGTCAAATCCCGAACCCCCGTTACGAGAAGGCGCTCTTCGAGCGGAAACTCTTTGAGCTGGGATTGACCACCGGATTCACACGCCGGGTTATGGACAAGTTTGGGGAGTCGTTTGCATTGGATGAACTGCGCGCCAATCTCGACACCGAAATGAAGCAGTCCCGCCTGTCGGATCGGAACGCGATCCGGGGAATTTTGATGCTGGCCCGGTCCAATTACGAGGTTCAGTTTCAGCCCCAACAGCGGCTGTCGCAACGCGTCATTTTCCCGGCCACGCCGTCGCAACGCAACGGCATCGAAGACGCCCGGTTCGTCTGTTTCCAGAACGATGACGGTACCCACGTCTACTACGCTACCTTCACGGCCTTCGATGGCAAGGTGGTCTTGCCAGAGCTGGTGGAGACTTCTGACTTCCTCCTCTTTCGGTTCATCACCCTGAACGGTCCGGCCGCCGAGAACAAAGGCATGGCCATCTTCCCCCGAAAAATCAACGGCCTCTATGCCATGCTCTCCCGCCAGGACAACGAGAACATCTACCTCATGTTTTCCGACAACGTGCACTTCTGGTATGAACGCAAGGTGCTCCTTAAACCGATGTTTCCGTGGGAACTGGTCCAGCTTGGGAACTGCGGGTCCCCCATTGAGACCCAAGCGGGCTGGCTGGTCCTCAGCCACGGTGTCGGCCCCTTGCGAACGTACTGCATCGGCGCGTTCCTCCTCGATCACGATAATCCCGGCAAAGTGATCGGCCGCCTCCGCGAACCCTTGCTCAAACCGGACCAAAGGGAGCGTAAAGGGTACGTCCCGAATGTCGTTTATACCTGTGGCGCTCTCCTCCACAACGGCGCACTGATCATTCCCTATGGCATGGCCGATCATGCAACCGGTTTCGCTACGGTTCCCCTCGATGAAGTGCTGGCTGCCATGCACTAGGAGCGATCGTCGAACAGCATGACAAAGCCCGACAAAAGAGTGGCTGTCCTGTCGCCGATAGCCTGGCGAACGCCTCCTCGGCAATACGGCGCCTGGGAAACGGTGGCTAGCAACATCACCGAAGGGCTCGTCGCCCGTGGCTGGGATGTGACGTTGTTCGCGAGCAGGGATTCTGTGACCCGCGCTCACCTGCATGCCGTGGTGGACAAGGGGTATGAAGAGGATTCCGCCGTCGATCCGAAAGTAGCTGAATACCTTCACATCTCCGAAGCGTTCGAGCGCGCGGCTGAGTTTGACCTCATCCACAGCCACTACGACTTCATGGCTTTGACCTACACCCGGCTGGTCAAGACACCGGTCCTGACTACCATCCATGGATTCTCGTCAGCCAAAATCATGCCCGTCTATCAGAAGTATCGTGACGGATACTTCGTTTCCATCAGCGACTCCGATCGAGCCGCAGGGCTGAATTACCTGGCGACCGTCTACAACGGCATCGATCTCTCGTTGTACCCGCTTCGGGAAGCCGGCGGTGATGACCTGATTTTCCTCGGTCGAATCCACCCGGATAAAGGTGTTCATCTGGCCATCGAGGTTGCTCGTCTGAGCGGATTGCGTTTGATCATCGCTGGTATTATCCAAGATGAGGCCTATTTCCGGGAGCAGGTCAAACCCCATCTCGATGATCAAAACATCCTTTATATCGGACCAGTGGGCGTACCGGGCAAGAACGAACTATTTGCCCGAGCCCGAGCTCTACTGCACCTGAACACCATCCCGGAGCGATTCGGACTTGTCCTGGTCGAAGCCAATGCCGCTGGCGTGCCCGTCATCGCGATGGACCTCGGCTCTTGCCGTGAGGTGATCAAGGACGGGCAGACCGGTTTTCTGGTTGACAGCGTCACTGAAGCAGTTCGGGCCCTTGAACGAATCTCTGAAATCGATCATCGTGCCTGCCGCAGCCGTGTCCGGCAATACTTTTCGATTGATACCATGGTGGAGGGATACGAACGGGTTTACTCGACGATTTTTGATCTGGAAGCGAAGAGACGACCATGAAGCCGGACATTGTCAGACGGTACCTCCACAACCCTATCCTCACCAAGGCCGAGATCCCCTACCCAGTGGAAACCGTTCACAACGCGGCGGTCGTGAAGCATGAGAACGAATACATCATGCTTTTCCGCTCCCATCTCCGCACCGGACGGTCCATCATTGGTTTGGCACGCAGTCCGGACGGATTCCACTTCACCTCCGATCCAAAGCCCTTTCTGATTCCTGACCGGGACAGCCCTTTTGCTGCCTATGAAGAGTTCGGCGTGGAGGACCCACGCGTGACCCGGCTGGAAGGGGAGTACATCATCACCTACAGCGCCTATTCGCGAAATGGAGTGCGGATCGCCCTGGCCAAGACGAAGGACTTCAGTCAGGTGGAAAGAGTTTCGCTAATCACGGAGGCGGATTATCGGAATGTGGTGATCTTTCCCGAGAAGTTTGATGGGCTTTATGCCCGGCTTGACCGTCCTCATTCGGAAATCGCCCCGTGGTCAATCTGGATTTCCTATTCTCCGGATCTATGCTATTGGGGCCAATCTCAGCTCATCATGAGGCCTGAACCATATCACTGGGATGAAATGAAGATCGGTCCCGGCGCGCCGCCGATCAAAACGGACCAGGGATGGCTTTCCATCTATCACGGAGTTTTCCGAACTATGGATGGATCGGTCTATCGTTTGGGAGTTGCTCTTCATGACCTTGAGAACCCGGCAAAGGTCATCGGTGTGTGCGACTCGTGGATTTTGCAACCGGAAGATCCTTGGGAAATAACTGGATATGTCCACAACGTGGTCTTCAGCTGTGGCGCCGTTCTGGAGTCCGATGGAACCGTGAAAATCTATTGGGGGGGCGCAGACACGGTCATGTGCGTGGGCGAAGCGAATGTCTCGGATCTGGTCGCACTATGCCTGCATCACGGCAGACCGGCAAAGTAAGCATGGCATTTCAAGAGTCCTCCAATATCGACGCATGGGATGACCACGACAAGCGCCTGGTTTCTTACGCCGTCCAGTAGGAGCGTGACAGGCTAGCGACGTAAGAGATAAACCACCAATCTAGTCACCATTTCCACTCAATTGAGAACGTTTTACCCCTACTTAGGGCTTCTTTCCGACTGTAGGTTCTTAGTGCGAATCAGTGCCAGCCGTACTCAGCCTCTAGCCTCCTGCTTTGCGCCGTATGCCGTTCTTGGACGCCATCCAGCATGCAGCTCTGTTGGACATGGCGTGAGTGTCCGGAAACAATGGCATACGGCACGCCCAGAAAGCGTTTTGCGACTATCCCTGTGACTTCGAAACAATTGAAGTTTTGCTGTCTCACCTTTTCCAAAATCCGCTTCAATGCGCTGTGGATGTTCATTGCTCCAATAACACCGAAGATCATTACTTTTAATTCCGTGGCAATGAAGAAGAAGTTCCACCCAGCAGTATGGATCTTTCGATCGAGAGAAAAGCCATCGAGACCCTTGATCATGCTCCAGTTTCCTGAGTAAGGCTCGCTCTCCAACCCCAGAACCCTGGGCGATCAGGGGCCGCTCCTCAATCAGAATAGTGCCAACTTGAACTTTTGGCGTCATCGGCTCTCCCGAGTGAACGTATCTTGTGACCAAAAAAGGGGTGGCGCGGGTAGCCACCCCGGGCGATTGACGAGGGACCGTCTCAGGCGGCCACGGCGGCAGGTTTGTGAATAGTCGAGCTAATCACATCCGAAACTTGCACCTTGGGAGTGCCGTCTAATACTTTATCCAGGATCTTGAGCACTTCGGGGTAGCCTGCAGTGTTGTAGGCTTCCGCGTAGTCCTTGGTATCCCAGAGACTGATTGCGACCACATCCAGCCCTCCCGGGACAGCAAATAGAATTTCATCCCGGAACCCACTCTGCTTCTGCAGCATGGGAAGGACTTCTTTATCGAAAATCCGCGTGAACTCGCTCAGAGTGTTTGGTTTCAGGCGCAGAGATACATTGCGAGCAAACATGATCAACCTCCATCGATTCGTTAGTTATTCTAAGAGGGAGAACTTCAGATGGGCTGACTTAGTTCAGGAGACCTGAAAGAGCGGGAAGACTACTCGCTCAATTACCACCCTAACCTTCTGCACTGCCATTGTCAACCGGCACCGATTTCGGGTGGCGCTTGGTTGACTCCCGATTATGTTTGCAGCAGCGGAGAAATTGAAGCGGCACTGAACTCGCACAACTTTCGGCCCCTTCGCCAACTAGGGCGCATGGTCAGCTCTGTGCTGCATGTGCTAATTGCGACGCCCATGATCTTCACTTGACTGCGAGAAAGAGAGCTCTCAAGGACTAGCACAGAAACCGAACGCCAATACTGAGTAACTTCGTTAGGTATTGGAATTGTGCGACACCGTCGGAGAAAAAGCGAACCCCACCGCATTTGCGCAGTGGTGTTCATGGTTGCGGGGCCTGCAACCGCCCGAATGTACCCTCGATTCCCTTCTCGTTTGAGCTTTACCCAAATTACCTAAAGTACAGGGGGACTAGGTTCAATACTGTTCGAAAGATCCTTTTGGCATAGATAAGCCTTAGCAGTCAGGACGTTTACACAAATGCTGCTGTTTCGTGCGGAAAGGAATGTTGCCAAGCTAATGATTGTTGGACCAAATAACACAGGGCGACCGCTACGTGCGACCGCCCTTTTGGAAACTGTCTGCGGTTAGGCAGCTCGGACGTTCTCAGCTTGCCACCCCTTCGGTCCTTTCGTGACCTCGAACGCAACCTTTTGGCCCTCCTGCAAGCTCTTGAACCCACCCGCCTGGATAGCCGAGAAGTGTACAAAAACGTCTTCACCATTCTGGCGGCTGATAAAACCGTAGCCTTTGGCGTCGTTAAACCACTTTACTGTTCCTTGTTCCATGTTACTGGTTCCTTTCGATCCGATTTACGCTGGAGGGGAGTTCGGAGGTACTCCGGGGCAGGTTACTGGCTGCTCAAGCGAGAGCTGCCCCCCAATTCGGATCTTGCCCGCCTTCATCGTATCCCTCCCGATCTCGTAATGCTAGACGATAATTTCAGTGCTTACCGCAGACGGAAAAGACGCGTGTTTGCTATTGGGGCAAAAAATTTGAGTCGGGTATCGATTGATTACGGATGAGCCTGAGGCAAAGCGGAGATGCCGCACCTCTGTCCATTCGGTGGTCTTGGCTATTCCGCTGGCACCTGCAGCTCCGGCATAGGAGTTCCGGCGAACAGATGGCGGCACGGCTTCGCTAGTAAACGCACCCATCTCCCCGAACGCGTGACCCGTGCGCTATCGGTAGCGATGCCTGTATCGGCATACATCTGGCGGTAAATCTTCGAGATAAGTAGAAATGCCAACCGGCCGCGGCTTGACTTGATGAAGAGGGAACGCTTCCAGATGCGACCGAAACTGTAGAAGCTGTCCCAAACCGCCTGGGTCCGCGAGCGGATTTCCTCCGCCGACATAACCGGATGATCCCAATACAACTTCGGACGAAGGGCTTGCGGGATAAGCCAGCGCCGGGTGAGAGGAATTTCTGCGATGGTCGGCGGGTTCGCTCCCAGCCCCTTTTCCCAGCGGTTGAAATCCACGGTCCCCGGGTAAGGGCTTAGCGTCACGAATTGAGCAAATGTGAGATCAGCGCTTATCGCGGCTGCGGCCGTGGCGTCGAAGGTTTCCGGACGATCGCTGGGCAACCCAAAAATGAACGAGCCGAGCACATGCACGCCATGGCGGCGGAAAGTCCTCAGACGCTCGATCAGGTCCTCCCCGGCCAGGTTGAAATCCTTGTAAACATCTTTCAGTCCCGCCGGGGTAACCGATTCCACTCCGACTAGTGCTCCCTTGATGCGTGCCGCTCTCATGGCGTCGAGAAAATCGGGATCTTCGGCTGCCTCCATCGTGATCTGAGTAAAGAAAATCGTGTCATCGGGCAGTTGCGCCAGTCGAGACATCAGTTCGAAGCGTTCCGCGCGAATGGCTGTCAGCTCGTTCAGCCGGGCTGTGTTTTTTTGCTGGGAGGCCAAGTTCAAATCGGTCAGCGTGACGGGATAGAAGTTGTCATCCGCAAGCGCAATAAAGCGGAACCCGAGTCGGCGCAACTGAACAATTTCGTTGAGCACAGCGTCCGAGGTGCGTTGGCGAGGCTGCTGCCCATCGGTCCGCCAAACGGAACAGAACGAGCAGTGCTTAGGGCAACCCCGAATCGTCTGGACCGAGGCCCACATGTAGCGATTCCGCGGGACCAGATCCCAACGTGCAGGGGCGAAGTCACGGGCTTCGATCTGACCTCCGGCATAGATCGTTTGCGGCATGCCGTTCTGGCAATCCCCCAGCGCCTTTGCCCAGACAATATCGCCATCGCCTTTTACCACCGAGTGTGCGCCTCCAAGTTCAAGCGCTTCCTCCGGATAAAGCGTGGCATGAATCCCGCCGAAAATCACATAAGCACCCCGCTTTCGTGCCATCTTTCCAATTTCATAGCCACGCAAAGCGTTTGCGGTATGAATACCGATCCCGATGGCGTCCCCCTGCTGAATTCGGTCAGGATCCATCTGGGATAGCGTCTCATCTACGAGCATGGGATCGCCGAAGCTTCTCGGCGTGGCGGCAGCGATCACGTACTGCCAGCGAGGAGTGATCACCGCGGTTCCGAACGACACACTGCTTGGATTGACCAAGTGGACATTCACGCAATGCTCCTCATACCTCGTATTGACTCCGAACAGTTCACGAGTCACGTAGGCGCTGGATAGCGGGACACAATTCCGCCTCATTTCGTTCGCTCTGAAACGCGCGCGGGTACTCGAAGCAGGGCCCGTCAACCGGGACTATAATAGAGGACGTTGACGCGTCAACGTCGCACAGTATAGCTCCGCAGAAAGCGTGGGGAAAACCAATTCTGTTTGCCCTGCTTCTACAACTGGTAAGGGCAAAAGTAATCAGCTGTTGTGCCACGCAAAAGTCTCACTTACATGCAGGACGGCGCTGAAAGGGATTCCTCTGGCTCTTAATGACATCACGAAACTCATTGATGCAGGAAAGGAAAAGGGTTATCTCACCTACAACGAGGTGAATGACCTGATTCCCCATGACGTCCATTCCCCGGAGGACCTGGACGACCTGCTCACCACGATCAGCACGCAGGGCATTGACGAGCTTGAGGGCCAGCCCAAGCTCCCTTCCTCGGCCCTCGAAAAAAAGTTTGAGAACGAAGTGGAGGCCAGCGATGAAGTCGAACTCGACTCCACCCGCGGCGCTCTTGAAACGACCAGTGATCCGGCGCGCATCTACCTGCGCGAGATGGGTGTAGTCCCTCTGGTCACCCGCGAAGGGGAAGTGGACATTGCCAAGCGCATCGAGCGCGGACAGCTGCGCGTGCTGAAGGCGCTTTCACGCTCGCCTATTGTGATCCGCCAGATTCTGGCCATCGGCGAGGATTTGAAGCGTGGCATGTGCTCGATCAAGAAGATGGTCGTCTTCGATGAGGAAGAGATTACCGAGGAGATCGTGCAGAACCGCGTCAAGGACATCACCCGCCGTATCGACGAGCTGCAGAAGCACTACAAAAGAGCCAGCCAGCTGGCTGAACGGCTACCGACCATCCTGGCAAAAAAGAAAGCACGGGCCTACCGCCGCTGCCGATGCAGGCTGGGCCGCGAGATCGTTCGGATTTCGCTCATCATCCGCAACCTCGGTTTCACCAACTTCGAGCGCAAACGTCTGATCGATCGGGTGCATAGAACCGTGGACATGATGCGCTCGCTCGATCGCCAGCTCAGCAACCTGGAGAAGAAGATTGAGAGCACGCACAGCGGAGAACTCAAGAAAGATTACGGCAAGACACAGCGGCGGCATCGCGCCGACCTGGAAAAGCTGGAAAGCGATGCCGGCGTGAGCTTCCAGGAGCTGTACCGCACGCAGCGCGAAATCATCCAGGGCGAGATGAAGGCGGAGCAGGCTAAGCACGAGCTCATCGAAGCTAACCTGCGCCTCGTGGTCTCCATCGCCAAAAAGTATGGCAACCGCGGGCTGCAGTTCCTCGACCTGATCCAGGAGGGCAACGTCGGCCTGATGAAGGGAGTGGACAAGTTCGAGTACCGCCGTGGCTACAAGTTTTCCACCTACGCGACGTGGTGGATTCGCCAGGCAATCACCCGAGCCATTGCCGACCAGGCGCGCACCATCCGCCTCCCGGTGCACATGGTCGAGATCGTTAACAAGCTATATCGCACCTCGGGGCAGCTGGGCCGCGAACCCACCTCGGCAGAGATTGCTAAGCGCATGGACATTCCCGCGGCCAAGGTGCGCAAAGTGCGCAAGATCGCGCAGGTACCGATCTCACTGGAGACGCCAGTCGGCGAGGAGGGGGATTCTCACCTTGGCGATCTCATCGAAAACCGCGCCGTGGTCTCGCCGGCCGAGGCCGCCATCGATGTGAACCTGAAGGAACAGATTGCGTGCGTGCTGCACACCCTGACTCCGCGCGAGGAGAAGATCATGAAGATGCGCTTTGGTCTGGAGGACGGCTCGGAGCACACGCTGGAGGAGGTTGGCCGGTCGTTCGCCGTCACCCGCGAGCGCATTCGCCAGATCGAAGCCAAGGCCCTACGCAAGCTACGCCACCCCTCGCGCTCCCACAAGCTCAATGCGTTTTCTCGACGATGTGCATGAATGATGCATGGGACTAGCGGGGCGAGACGAGACAGTCTGAAATCCGCGCGGATAACGAGACAGGTGCTAGGCGAACTGCTGGGGAGGAAAATCTGCTAATTTGGTAAGTGCAAGGTCTGACGGAGTATAGCTGGGCATGCCAAGCCGCTGCTGGATCTGTCGGCATCGACAACGGGACTCGATCAACGTCTCACTTTTGCGAGACGGTACGAGGTCCACCGCCTGACAGTTTCAAGTCTCACGGCCATCTCTAGACCGCCACAAACGGACCTTCTCCAAACCGTTGCAGCCGCAGATCAGGTTCCAGAGGTTGCCGCAAGCATTGATGGCGCCACTTCTCTACGGTCGCGAGTCGAAACTTTGATGCGGTACTGCGAAAACGCACTCAGCCAGGCGCAAGCAAGCAAGAACCTTCCCGGCATTATGCGTGCAATCAGGGAGTGCGCGCTTATCTTGAGCTGCAGCACAAACTCGAGACCGAAGAACGGAAGAATGTACTCGCCCAGACCTTGCACTCCAGCGGCCCCGATGGCGATCCCGGGTGTATGAAGATTCAGGAAGTTCGCGCAAAGCTGTTCGGAGAGCTTCTGGGTCCGTCAGAACCGAATCTCATCGAGTCGGATTCACCCGGAACAGTGGGAAAACAGTGAAGGGCCGAATAAGTGGCCGTAACGGCCCGCAACCAGAGCTGGGCCCAGCCGCATCGTGCTGGCGGGTGACCGCATCTGCAGGCGTTCCTCAAGAGCTTTCAGCTCTGTCTGCGACCACCGGGGCGAGGGGGTATTGGGTAAAAGCGGTAAGCTTCAACTCGCTTTCTTCTCTACGCCCTTCTCACGTTCTCCTCCCCCTCGGGCCAGCTCCACTCCAGAGAGATCGACTTCCAGCGACAGTCCTGTCAGGTCCGCACTGTTTGCAACCGGAACAGCGCTTCGGAAATGCGTCCAGCCGCCTCAAACATCAAGCGTTCCTGCTTTTCAGGATTCTCGATGTAGGAAACCGAGGCCATCTGAGTAATTGCATTCCGAATGTGGTGATTCAGGAAGGCAAGCTCCAGTGTATGTCGGATCGACCGCTTTCGGCGCTGCTCAAGAACAATTGTCACCAGAAAAGTGACGATCAGAAGTTGCAACGTGCTCTGAAAAGTCGCCCCTAAATACCACGCAGATTGTCGATAGTGCCACAGAGCGTTAAGTGCGAAACCGATGACGGCGACGAGAACGCCAATCGTTCCTGCGGTCGTTAGAGACTGAAAGAGAGAGCCCGAACCAAATGAAAATAGACTTTGCTTGTGTTCATAGGAGTGGGCAAGCTCATGTTGGTAGTGTTTCATGACGAACCCCTTGTCATGGAACGTGCCTTTTTGTGATTCTACTGCTGGTCGCACAAGCCGCGCCATCCAGGAACACACCACAGAACCCAGATAGTTACTTCCCCTGATTCAAATTCTGTTAGGGGCGCAATCACTTCTTTTG
This sequence comes from Acidobacteriota bacterium, assembly GCA_013290025.1. Classification (GTDB taxonomy): domain Bacteria; phylum Acidobacteriota; class Terriglobia; order Terriglobales; family Acidobacteriaceae; genus JABCYV01. Next base: position 310 of record JABCYV010000082.1, on the reverse strand, counting down.
GATAGCTTCTCTTGGCGGGGGATCCATGGTTGTGCAGTTTGAATTTAGGTGCTCTTGAGTTTGGATCATGGAGCGGGAAGAGGGCCAACGTTCTCGCCCTAGTCCGTCCCGGTTCGCTTGAACTCGTAGAGCATTTCAGCCAACTCCGCCTTGATCTCCTCTAGGGACTCTCTGAATAAGTATGTTTCTGACCGCGCAAGTCTGGTACTTCAGGAATGGTGGGTTGATAACCTAGCCTTCCATTTTGATTTTTTGCCTTCGCCTGCGCCCATCGAACCGGCTTTCATCTACGCGCTCGCTGTCAGCAGCT
>JABCYV010000081.1 GCA_013290025.1 Acidobacteriota bacterium | reverse complement strand
GGAGCGTCCCGAGATCCTGGTTGAATTTTCCGGACCTGATTCCGCATTGCTCCTGGAACGCGGAGCTGAGCTGCTGCGGGCAATCGAACTGCTCGCCCTGGAAATGCTCCGGCTCCCCGGCAACGAGCATGAGAAGGTCTGCTTCGACTGCATGAATCACCGAGCCCTGCGCCTGGAAGAACTGCGTCTGGCCGCCGATGTCGCGGCTGAAAGAGTCCGCAAGACTGGCGCTCCCTACGAGTTCGCGCCTATGTCATCCCGTGAGCGTCGCATCGTTCACCTCGCGCTCCGGGACCATGAGGACCTGCGCACTGAAAGCGAAGGCATGGGCCTTCGACGGTATGTTGTTGTCTATCCCAAGGATTACAAGCCGGTAAGCAAACCCGCTCGGCGGACCCTGCCCTAAGCGTCCCTCCAATTACAATTTCCCCGTGAATCTCGACGACACCATCGTCGCCATCGCTACCCCGCCAGGTCGGGGTGGCATCGGCGTAGTCCGCCTCGTTGGCCCCGACGCGAAAACAATCGCGCTGCCTATGCTTCGTCTGAAGCACGATCTCGAGCCCGGAATGGCGATATTCGGAGAGTTGATTGAACCGGAGCCATGTGGCGCGGGCGCCCCCGCCCGCGAAAGAGCTAAGTCCGATTCCACAACGCAAAGCGGAACCACTCCGCATGGATCACGGCTCGAGGCCGCCGCGCCAAGCCCTCAACGCATCGACGAAGTCGTGGTTACCTATTTCGCCAAACCGCACTCCTACACCACCGACGACATCATTGAAATCTCCGCCCATGGCTCGCCTGTCGTTCTGCGGCATATCGTTGAGCTTGCCCTGGCGCGGGGCGCGCGCCTCGCCGAGCCCGGAGAGTTCACCAGGCGGGCTTTCCTCAACGGCCGAATCGACCTCGCCCAAGCGGAAGCGGTGCGTGACCTTATCGAGTCGCAGACACTCTACCAGGCTAAAGTTGCTGCCCAGCAGCTCGAAGGCGCGCTGTCACGTCGTCTGCAACCGATCAAACAGATGCTGGTGGAACTGATCGCCACTCTCGAAGCCGGCGTGGACTTTGCCGAAGATGACGTGTCCGTTCTCCCCGCAGACCAAATTCTGGAGCGTATTGCCGCTGTGCGGCAGCCGCTGCAAGATCTTGCTGGCTCGTTTACCTATGGGAAGATTGTCCACGAGGGCCTGACGCTCGCCATTATCGGACGCCCCAACGTAGGGAAATCGAGCCTCTTCAATTGTCTGGTCGAGCGCGAACGCGCCATTGTTACCGCAACTCCAGGCACCACTCGCGATTTGGTCAGCGAGACAGTGGCCATCGGTGGCATTCCAGTCAAGCTCATCGACACCGCCGGCATTCGCCGGGCGCTCGATGAGGCGGAAAGCATCGGCATCCGCAAGTCCATGGAAGCGCTCGCTGATGCCGACCTAGTGCTTGTCGTTTTCGATTGCTCTCAGCCCGTGACTTCTGAAGATCAGGAGTTGCTCGCCCAGGCAGAACGGCGGCCGGCAATTCTGGTAGTAAATAAGACGGATTTATGCAGTTCTCAGTTTTCTGTTGTCAGTTCTCAGTTGCCCCAGGTACGGACATCGGCGGTAACCGGTGAAGGTATTCCAGAACTCCGGGTCGAGATCCTTCGCTACATCGCCGGAGAGACAGGCGTCCAGGCGGAGACCGGATTTCTGACCAACGCACGCCACCAGGCATTAGTCCACAACTCCCTTACCGCCCTCGCCGGGGCAGTCGCCGCAGTTCATAACCGCGTTCCCCACGAAATGCTCTTGCTCGACCTTTACAGCGCCCTCAGGCCGCTGGACGAGATTACTGGAGCGACCACCACCGACGACATACTCAACCTGATCTTCAGCAGCTTCTGTATTGGAAAATAACCATCCCTGAAATCTCGCACCTCTCGCCCCAGCCCCTTAACTTAAGCACTCGTAGCATCCTTCCGAATTCCAGAGTGGGAACTCAGTACGACCGTCCGTGCGCGCATTCCGCGTCTTAATTCTCGCTTGGTTGACTCCACGTGGACAAAATGTCTGTGACTAGCGAGACACAGAAAAATGGTTTCTTCCAAGCAGATTCTTGCCGTGATGGTTCTCTTCAACGCCATGTGCGTCGCCCAAGTTCGCCCCTACGTGGGCGGGCTATTGGTCTGAGCGACTCGGGCTACACTTCGCCATATTTCGACGGCAACACCGGAATCGACGTCGATCTCGGCCGCTTCTTCATGGAAGCCGAGAGCGGCGCTGACACCGCCAATAAACAGGACACGGGAAACGGCTACACCGTAAAAGCGCATGGATTGCTGATTTTCCGGGTTGCTCGCGGCTTGTACTTCGGAGGCGGGGTCCACTACAGCGAGGTCACCACTTCGTTGTACAAAAAACACGATCGCTGGCCGGCCGCGGAGGCGATGTATGAGAGACGGTGGTTGCGCGCAAACGTGGCCTACCTTGCACCTGGCAGTGACCACCGCTACCATCTCACTGGCGCCCTGCTCGATTTGCGGATCCGGCTCGCAAAGGGCATTTACTACCGGGAGCGCGTTACCGGCTTCGTCTACCGGAATCCCTTTGAAGCCAACCCCTCTTACCACAAGGGCTCAGACTTGGACTACGGCTTAATGTACGTTTTTAAAGATCGTGCGGAAGCCAGGTAACCGAGCGCTTCACTTCGAGAGCACTCCTAAGGCTTCGCGGAAGGTGGTCTCGAATGCAGCTCCCTTACCATTTTTCGTCACCGCAGCCACGGCTCTTTCGGCAGTCGCGCGCTGGTAGCCCAGATTCACCAGCGCTGAGAGGACGTCCCCCTCAACCTCACTCATCGGCGGCGCTACCTTCATATCTTCCGCGCCTTGGACGGGGAGCTTGTCGCGCAGTTCCAGCACCATACGTTCGGCGGTTTTTTTCCCGATTCCGGGTATGCGCGTGAGGCGAGCTACGTCATTGCTCCGTATTGCGCCAACCATTTCGTCTGCCGCCATGCCGCTTAGGATCGTAATCGCCAGCTTCGGTCCGATTCCACTTACTGTGATCAGCTTCTCGAACAGATGTTTCTCCGCCAAACCCAGAAATCCGTACAGCGCGATCTGGTCTTCCCTTACGTGCGTATGGACATGCAGCTCAACCTCGCCGCCAACCCTAGGCAAATCCAGAAAGGTGGGAACACTGACCGTCACATCGTAGCCGACTCCGCCGGTCTCAACGATTGCCTGGTTGGGACGCTTGGCCAGCAATCTTCCATGTAAGTGGGCAATCATGCTGCTGCCATTGTAGCTGCAGTTTCTATCCGGAAGCGCAGCCAGCTGATGTGAAGTCGTCCTAGAACCGGAACAAGTACGATACCTTCACGAAAAACTGCCGGCTGTCGTTAATGTAGCTATCGCGGGTGCGGGCGATGCTCCCTGTGCTCGGATCAACCAGCAAATCGTGATTCAGGTTCTGCAGATCGCTGTTATAACCCACATAAATTGCCGTGCCCGGGTGCACCAGATAGGTAATCAGAAAATCCGCGTTGAATTGCTTACTCGTCGGGAGCGAGGTAAATGTAGAGTTAGCCAAGGTCGTTGTATATTGCAGAATCACACGCAACGAGAGCTGTCGCGTGAACTGCCAGTTCCACCTGCTCCGCACAATGTGATTGTTGAATACGGCCGCGTTACTGTTCCGGTCACGCAGGCGGTTGAACAAATATAGATTGTCGATCTTCAGCGCCGTGAGCGGGCGGAAGGAAAGCGTTAGATTGGCTGAGTCGGCGCGGTCGAGGACCGGCGCGTGATTGGCCGGAGGCACAAAATTCACCCCGTCCCCCCATTGATAGTATCCCTGCAAGTTAACCTGCGACAGATAGTTGGTTGCAAAAACGATCGCGCTGTTGTGCTCGTGGAAGTCCTGGTCTTGCGGGAGCGCCGGAAAATCTGAGGGACGTAGCCGCTCCCTGAAATTGGTGTAGGGAGAGAAATTTAAATAGGATTGCCCTTTCAAGAAAAACGTTAGCGCAGGGTTGTAATACGTATCGAGACGCGTCCCGTCGTGCGCCCAAACATTGTCCGTATAGACGGTCGGTCCCCACGACAAGAGGGGCCCGCTCTTTGGACGGAACCGGTAATCGAAATTGTTTTTCATGTCTCGGATGTCCACTCGATTCACGAATCCGGCATTCGTGGTAAATCCCGGACTGATGTCGTTGTAAGCAAGGTCATAGTCCACATTCGCCCCGGCATACGCGGTCTCCGCTCTCGACGCCGGACCCGCCTGATACTTTCCGAGCTGGCTTTGGGTCGAGCTCTCCACCATCTGAAACATGCTCGTCCAGTGGGGGTTGAGTTTGAATCGGCCGTCGGCACCTCCGATCCGATTGAACGCGCTCGCTCCCGGAAACTCCCAGTCGGTGTAGATCAATCCCAAACTCGATTGGCCGAAAATGTCACGGCTGATTCGCCCAATCGCGAAGGTTGCTCGATCTCCCGACCGCGGATCATTATCCGGAACAATTTCCCCTGGACCGCGGTCGTCAGAAGCTAAAACTCCGATCGAGTACGGCCCCATCTTTCCCGTCAACCGCGCGCCAAACTGCGGATCGCCAATTTGCCGCGTGAAGACCAGATCGATCGGAGTCTTGAAATAATCCAGGTTCTCCATAAAAAATGGCCGCTTCTCTGGAAAAAACACAGCGAAGCGCTGGTTCACCGTAATCTGGGGCTGGTCCGATTCGACCTGACTGAAATCGGGATTGGCAGTCACGTCCAGTACGAGGTTGTCATGCAGGATGAACTTCGAGTCCATTCCGCCTCTAAAGTCAGCCGCGCTGCTGCTAAAAAAAGGAGTCGGATTGTGCGTGTCCAGCGCCCGGAACGACCGCAGCAGCCCGTAAGGATTGAACTGCATATTTCTTCCCGGCGAGATTCCTTCCAATCCATTTGCTGTTGCCGCCTGGGCGAGCCGGCCCTCGAGTCGCTGGGAAATCGGCGGCCAGAAATCGTCCTCATTCTCACGCAGAATCCCGCGATACAGGATGATCCCCCATTCCTGCTGCCGGGCTGGGGAAAAACGCAGGCTCTTAAAGGGAATCGCCATCCAGACGACATAGCCCTGGTTGGTCAGCATGCCTTTCGAATCCCATACCGTATCGAATGAGGAGTCGAAGTTTGTCATGTTTCCGGTGCTGTCCTCGTGCGGAGCTTCCGTCCAGATGGCGTCCCATTGCACGCCCAGGGGCGTGGTCTGAAACGCATAAGCTCGCCGCCGGTCGTGGAAGGTGTCCAGCATCACCTCGACCGTATCGTCTTCAAAAATGTCTTCCCGCCGCGACATCCGAGCCCGAACCTTCCCTGGTTCGTCAAAGCACACGAAAACCGCGTATAGATTCTTGTCGTCGTACCCCAGATATGCTTCGGTGGGTTGCGAGGCGGGCTGTCCGTCATGCGGATATCGCTGCACGAAACTGGTGACTTTCACCATCTGGAGTGCGGTTTCTCCCAATGGCCGCATGGTAAGAAATTCTTCGAGGGCCGGCGGACGTGACAATCGGGGAATAAGTAGCGTAGGCGTTGAAACAGCTTGAGGCGGAACCTCTTTTTGGGGCGCAGAGCCAGACCAAGCCACAGGGACCAGAAAGCACAGCAGAATCAGAATCCGGGAAAGTGTTAGAAACTTAGGCACCGATCAGCGCACACACACCCTCTCATGGCGTACCCCTTGCCCCCTACAGGGTCGGATGCAAGATACACCATCGCTTCCCGGTGCGAAACACTAGAGTTTCGAGGAATTAGAACAGTGAACTCTGTCTGCGGTTTGGCGTAATCCCGAAGTGCTCGTAGGCTAACTGCGTCGCCACCCGACCACGCGGCGTGCGATTGAGGAATCCTATCTGAATTAGAAACGGCTCATATATCTCCTCAATCGCGTCCGCTTCCTCCGCCAGCGCCGCCGCTAGCGTGTTTACGCCGACCGGCCCGCCCTGATACTTTTCGATAATGGTCAGGAGCAGCTTGCGATCCACTTCGTCGAAGCCGTGGCGATCCACTTCCAGCATCTGCAGGGCTGCTTGCGCCGTGGGCAGATCAATTTTCCCGGCGCCTCGGACTTGGGCATAGTCGCGCACCCGGCGCAGCAGCCTGTTTGCAATTCTCGGAGTTCCACGTGAGCGACTGGCGATCTCCCGCGCCCCGGCATCATCGATCTCAACCGCCAGTATGTCGGCGGAGCGCTCCACGATAATCCGCAAGTCTTCGTGGCTGTAGAACTCCAGCCGCAGTACGATCCCAAACCGTGATCGCAGGGGGGACGAAAGCAGTCCCGCCCGCGTAGTCGCGCCGATGAAGGTAAACGGCTTCACGTCCATGGTGTGCGTTCGCGCCGCCGGCCCCTGCCCAATGATGATGTCCAGCTTGTAATCCTCGAGCGCCGAGTAGAGAAGTTCCTCCAGCGTCGGCTGCAAGCGATGCACTTCGTCAATAAACAACACCTGCTTGTCGCGGAGATTGGTTAGGATCGCGGTCAGGTCGCCTTTGATTTGCAACGTTGGACCTGAGGTCTGCTGGAAGGGCACGCCCAGCTCATTGGCGATGATCGTCGCCAGCGTAGTTTTGCCCAAACCCGGCGGGCCGTAAAGCAGCACATGATCCAGGGCTTCGCCGCGTGACCGCGCCGCCTCAATGGCTACCGCCAGATTTTCTTTAACTTTAGGCTGTCCAATGAACTCCGCCAGCCGTTGCGGCCGCAGCTTCAACTCAAACGACGAGTCGTCCTCGACCGGCGCCGCCGACACCAGCCGCTGCTTTAAATCAGGGATGTTTTTGGCAGTAGCCACTGGCCGGATAGTAGAACGAAATCCGAAATCAGGCAATTGTTCAGAATGGTCGAGGAACAGTGTAGGCGCGAGCGTCCTCGCTCGTGCTTGCATTTTAGACGGCACGAGCGAGGACGCTCGCGCCTACATTTCAGTTACTTCCGCGCCCTAGCGGGTTCCTTCTCCCCCACGCGCTTGCTCACCTCGAACCTCATCTTCCCAGCGCGCTTATCGGCATCCACCACCACATGATCCCCATGCAGCACCTCGCCATCGAGAATCTTCAGCGCCAGCGGGTCTTGCACCAGCTTCTGGATCGCTCGCTTCAACGGACGCGCGCCAAAGTTCGGATCGAAGCCCTCGGCAAATAGCAGATCTTTCGCAGCGTCGGTCAGTTCGAGTGAAATCTTGCGGTCGGCCAATAAACGCCGCACATCTTCCAGCCGCAGCTCGATGATCTTCACCAGTTGTTCCTTGCCCAGCGGCCGGAAAATAATGATGTCGTCCACGCGGTTCAGAAACTCCGGTTTGAAGTGGCCATGAAGGGCATTCATCACCTGCTTGCCGGCTTCCTCAAAGTCCTCGGCTGTCCGCATATTCTCCGCTTGCAGGTAGGCTGACCCGATGTTCGAGGTCATGATGATGATCGTGTTCCTAAAGTCCACCGCGCGGCCCTTACTGTCAGTAAGGCGGCCATCTTCCATGATCTGCAGCAGGATGTTGAACACATCCGGGTGCGCCTTCTCGATTTCATCGAACAATACAACGGCATACGGACGTCGCCGCACCTGCTCCGTGAGCTGTCCGCCCTCCTCGTAACCGACGTATCCCGGAGGCGCGCCAATGAGCCGCGAGACCGCATGCTTCTCCATGTACTCCGACATGTCGATGCGCACCATGGCGTGCTCGTCATCGAAGAGGAACTCGGCCAGTGCCCGTGCCAGTTCGGTCTTACCGACACCGGTCGGGCCAAGAAAAATGAACGAACCGATCGGCCGCTTGGGATCGCTCAGCCCGGCACGCGAGCGTCGAATCGCATTCGAAACCCGCTCCAGCGCTGGATCCTGGCCCACGACTCGCTGGCGCAGCCGGTCTTCCATGTTGATAAGCTTCTTAACTTCGCCCTCGAGCATCTTCGAAACCGGGATCCCGGTCCACTTGGAAACGATGCGGGCAACATCTTCTTCGTCCACTTCTTCCTTGAGCATGCGTGTGGCGCGGGCGCCGGCGCCCGCGGCCTTTTCCGTCAACCCCTGCAGCTCTTCCTCGGCTTGCCGCAACAGGCCGTACCGGATCTCAGCCACCCGCTGCAGGTTTCCCTTGCGCTCTTCTGCCTGCTCCTCAATTTTCAACTGCTCGATCTTTTCTTTGAGCTGACGGGACTTGGCAATCAAATCTTTCTCCCGCTTCCAGTTGGCCTTGAGCGTATTGGATTTCTCCCGCACTTCAGCCAGTTCCCTATCGATGACTGCCAGCCGCTCTCTCGAGTTGCGATCGTCTTCCTTCTTCAGCGCCTGGCGCTCAATTTCGAGTTGTGTTGCCCTACGCTCAAGCTGATCGATATCAGTGGGCAGTGAATCAATCTGAATTCGGAGAGAAGCAGCCGCTTCATCAATCAGGTCAATGGCCTTGTCCGGCAGAAACCGGTCAGAGATGTAGCGGTGTGAAAGGGTGGCTGCAGCTACGATGGCGGAGTCCTTGATTCGCACGCCATGATGAACTTCGTAGCGCTCCTTCAACCCGCGCAGGATGGCGATGGTGTCCTCGACGTTGGGCTCGCCGACGAAGACGATCTGAAAGCGTCGCTCCAGCGCCGCATCTTTTTCGATGTACTTACGATATTCGTTCAGTGTAGTGGCACCGATGGCCCGCAATTCGCCACGAGCCAGCGCTGGCTTCAGCATGTTGGAGGCGTCAATCGCGCCTTCGGCCGCGCCCGCGCCCACCAGAGTGTGGAGCTCGTCGATGAAAAGGATGATTTGTCCGGAAGAATCTTCAATTTCTTTCAGCACTGCCTTGAGACGATCTTCGAACTCGCCGCGGTATTTGGCGCCCGCCAGCATCGCTCCTAAATCCAGCGCGACCACCCGCTTGTTCTTCAGCACCTCGGGCACGTCCCCAGAAATGATCCGCTGTGCCAGCCCTTCCACAATCGCGGTCTTGCCGACACCGGGTTCGCCGATCAGCACGGGATTGTTTTTGGTTCGGCGGGATAGAACCTGCACCACCCGGCGGATTTCCTCGTCACGCCCGATTACCGGATCGAGCTTGCCGCGACGCGCCTGCTCGGTCAGGTCGCGAGCGTAGCGCTCCAGCGCCTGATACTTGGCTTCGGGATTCTGGTCCGTTACCTTCTGTGATCCCCGGACCGCAGTTAACGCCTTCAGGATGGCATCATGGGTGGCGCCGTGACGCGCGAGGATTTCCTGCGCCGCGTCCCGCTTTAATTGAGTAGCTGCCAGCAGCAGATGCTCGGTGGAGACGTACTCATCTTTGAAGTTGTCCGCTTCCTTAAAGGCCCGCTCCAGAAGCTGGTTCAGCGCCTGCGAGAGGTTCGCCTGTGTCGCCCCGCTACCTGAGACTTTGGGGAGCTTTTCAATCTCTTGATAAGCATCGCGCAGTACCGCCTGGGCACCGATCCCGATTTTCTCCAGAACCGGCGGCACAATGCCTTCCTTGTCCTCAAGCAGCGCCGCCAGCAGATGTACCGGCATGACCTCGGGATTGCCGTTTTCTGAAGCCAGATTGCCCGCGCGCTGCACTGCTTCCTGCGCCTTAACCGTGAATTTGTCCCACCGAATTGCCATAGCTCTATCCCTCATCCATTGTCACCCTGAGCGGAGCGAAGAGCCCATGTATTTCTTGTTCTTCGCCCCGTTCCGAAATGACCGCCGCACAAAGAACGGGAGACGGCATCTCTACCGCCTCCCGTCAAGAATCCTGCCGAGCTAGTCTCGGCGGGTCAGCTGCATTACGCGGCTTTGCCGGCGCCCTTGGCTTCCAGGGTCTTTTCGCTGCCGACGTTGACTTTGATCTGCTTCGGCTTGGCTTCGGCTTTCTTAGCCAAGCTGATCTTCAGAACACCCTTGCCACAGTTCGCGGTTGCGCGGTCAGCGTCCACCGTATTGGGAAGCGTAAAGGAACGGGTAAAGCTTCCATACTGCCGCTCGACCCGGCGGTAATTTTCTTCCTTCTCTTCCTTCTCGAATTTGCGCTCGCCGTCCACGGTCAGGACGTTGTTCTCGATCCGGACATCGATGTCTTTCTCGTCGATTCCCGGAACCTCAATCTTCAGCGTCACGTTGTGTTCGTCTTCGTAGACATCCACTGCCGGAGCGAAGTTGCTGGTGGTCAAAGATTCATCCCGCCCTTCGCTATACGAATCGCGGAAGAGCCGATTCATGCGGTCCTGCAGGGTGCTGAACTCACGGAAAGGGTCCCAACGGGTTAATACAGTCATGGTTAAGTCCTCCTTTCGAACTCGCTTAGAAATTTGGGTTGAAACTTCACCACTTTGGATGAAGCTTTAGTATGAGTCGATGCCAAAATATGAGTGTGTTATTGTCAATGCGGTTTGCTAACACATCTTCAATAACTTACACTCATGATGAAGCACTTGAGGTACGCGGTTTCCGGTATTGTAAGGAGTATGGGATGGTCCTTCGCCTGGGTACGTTTTTCCAGAACACGAAGATTTCTGTGGACATCTCGGGCGGCTTGCGCCACCACCTCTAGAAACTCGGCCTCGCTCACGTGGTAGGAACAAGAACAGGTCACCAGAGTGCCACCCGGACGAAGCATCTTCAGGGCCCGGAGGTTAAGCTCCTTGTAGGCGCGCATCGCCGTGTCCAGGGTCCGCCGGCTTTTGGCAAAAGCAGGGGGGTCGAGAATGATGGTGTCGTATTGGTGCCCCGAGTCCGCATAATCTCGCAATAGATCAAATGCGTTGCCCTCGATCCATTCGATCTCGCGGTGATTCAGAGCTGCGTTCTTCTCTGCGACCTCCAGCGCCGGCCGCGAGCTATCTACGCCTACGACTTTTGAGCAGTGTTGCGCAAGATGAAGGGCAAATCCGCCTTGGTAACAGAAAACGTCCAGCGCCTCGCCCCGGGCGTACTTCGCCGCCGCGGCATAGTTCTCGCGCTGATCCAGGAACGCGCCGGTTTTTTGCCCTTCCATAGCGTCGAAGTCAAACTGGACGCCATTCATGGAAAAGACAGTATTGCTCTTTTCTCCCTGAATTACGCTGGAAAGCCGGGAAGGAAGCTGCTCGAGTTCGCGAATCCGGGGATCTACTCGCTCAACGATCGCCGCCGGCTTCAGCTGTTCGCTCAGTTCAGACAAGACTCGGCTACGCACCGGCTCAGCGTCCATCGCTTGCGTGAGGACTTGGAGCGACAGCAGGTCGTTGTAGCGGTCCACAATCAATCCCGGCAGGAAATCCGCCTCGCTAAAAACCACACGATATGCATCCGTGTTTTCTACGATCCGTTCGCGATAGGTGATCGCCGCCTGAATCCGTCCCCGGAGCAAACCGCTCAGATCGCTGACAGCTTCCGTCGAGAGCATGCGGATGGCGATTTGCGACGAGCTGCTGTATAAGGCTGTCCCCAGAAACCGTCCCCGCTCGTCGGTAACGTTGACCAGCGCGCCGGGCGGGATGCCATCGACCGTAAGAATGTCAGACCGATAGACCCAGGCATGGCCGTCCTGCAAGCGCCCAGCCCCACGGCGAGAAATCTTCAGCGTGGGAAGTCCGACGGCTAGAGCGGGCACGTTCCTACCCATAAACGAATCTTAAATGATGGATGTCATCCTGAGCGGAGTCAGCACACTCGCTTGCGAGTGGGCGGCGCAGTCGAAGGATCCCTACAGACCCCTATCGTCCCCCGGGTTGGGGCAGATGTCGACAAAACCTTACCTTGCGGCAGGATGTTCAGCAGTGATTGCTTCGGCAGTATTGCCGTGGACATGGCCCTTGGCGGCTTCAGCGCGAGCGGCCAGCAGGTCAACAAAGAGTGAATCCAGAGCGCGGGTCGGCATCTCCGTACCCCACTCTTCGATCTCGGATGCCGGCCATCCACCGTTGAGCCGCACAGCCTGTGGCAGATCCGAGGCAAAAGCGATGTGATAGTTGCCGGCAAGAGTTTCAGTCTCGCCTAACTTGCGTCCGGAATGAGCGTCGTAGACACGGCGGCTGGAGCTTCCATCCGTGTTGATGAAGACCACGAATACTTCTCCATGATCCCCATATTCGCCACGGTAGTACCAGGCCTGGTCTGCATCCGCTTTCGGTCGCGGGCGACGCCGACGGGTCGCCGCATGGGCTTGTTCCGCACTTTCGGTTGCCGGATCGAAGTACAGAATTCTTTGGCAGGACTCGCAAATCACCATCTGTCCACTGCGCACTTCGTTGAAGGTCTGCGGCCGCAGCACGACCTGGCAGCCCATGCATTTTTGGTCCCGCACTTCAGCCAGGCCCGTCCCGCGAAACTTCGAAACCCGATCATAGTGACGCAGCAAATCCGCATTCACTCCGGCGCGGGCTTTGTCCCGCTTGCCATTCCACTCGCCCAGTTGCTTCTCGTCCTCCGCAGTGCGCTGGCGAGCTTCATTCTTCTCTTTGTCGATTTCCGCCATCTCCACTTTGAGTTCCAGTTCAGCTGCCTTCACGCTCTTCTCCCGTGCTTCGGCATTGACCATCAACTCGAGGATCTTGTCCTCGTTGACGCGAATGTCCTGCTCCGCGAACTGGATCTCGTGCATCAACGCCTTGTATTGGTCGTTGGTTTTCACTTCCAGCGACTGGTCGCGATACTTGGAGATTTTTTGCTGCAGGTCCTGGATAGCGGTTTCGTACTTGCGGCGAGCGCTTTCGTCGGCTTTGACGGCAGTTTTGGCGTTTTCCAGCACCGCCCTGGTTCCAGCCAGCTTCTGTTCAATCACGGCCACCCGTTTGGGCAACGCCGCGATTTCCTCCTTCAGCCGAAGGATCTCCCGGTCGGCCTGCTGCAATTCCATCAGGTTCTGCACGTCTGCAAGCATTTATAAAATAACGCCTCTTCAGATTTTAGCACGCAGCGCGGCACTAGCCTGCGTCGGGACTCGCCTGTCCACCCGCTTGGCGAGGCCTCGTCGGTAATTTTGATAGGCTGTGATCGGGGAAAGAAATCCAATGCACCGCCTAACCCTTGGCGACTACGAACTTACCGCCGTCTCCGATGGCATTTATCCCCTCGACGGCGGAGCCTTCTTCGGCGTCGTCCCCAAGGTACTGTGGGCAAAGAAGGTACGAGTGGATGAGAAAAATCTCGTGCCGGCGGGCTTGAATTCAGTCGTGGTACGAACTGGCCGTCACACGGTACTGATAGAAACTGGCATCGGCGACAAGCTTCCCGAAAAAATGGCTAAGCTTTACGGCCAGCCGGCTCAGTTGCTGGACAATCTCGCGGCCGCGGGCATCACTCCGGAAGACGTTGACATTGTCATCGACACTCATCTGCACTTCGATCATTGCGGGTGGAACACGGTGCGCCAGGGCGAAAAAGTGGTCGCCACCTTTCCCAATGCGAAGTACTACGTCCAGGAAGGCGAATGGAGGCATGCCCACGAAAACCAGCGCGATTCGGTCAGCTACCTGAGCGAGAATTACGACCCGCTGGTCGAAAGCGGCCAGATGAAGCTGCTTCACGGAGATCAGGAACTTATCCCGGGAGTCTCCGTGAAGGTCTTCCCGGGGCATACCAGGGACATGCAAGCCGTCATCATTAGGAGCGGCGGCCAGACCGCCTGTTATATCTCTGATCTGATTCCCACCAGCGCACACATTGAATTGAACTGGGTGATGGCCTTCGATCTATATCCGCTCGAAACCATCGAGAGCCGCAAGCGCTACTACGCAGAAGCGATTCCGAAGAAATGGTTGACCATGTTTACCCACGACCCGAATATGCCGTGGGCCTACATAGAGAAGGACGAGAAAGGAAAGCTGGCGGCGAGGAAAACATAGTTGTCGTTCGGTTTCTTGGCGAGGATTTCTCGCACCATTCTAATCGCCCACAAAACGCAGGAATGTGTGCGGGTTCTTCCTGCACGTTTCGGCCATTTGTCGAACACGCGACAAGAACTGCGAGTCCTCCTCGGCAGTGACTACCTGACTTAGACGATCCCACTCCGGCAAGAATCCTGCATTTGGTTGCTATTAAAGATCGTATTCCCATAGGAATCAACAAAACGCAGCATGGGGAAAGATATATCTTCAAACGTCGGGAGGAGGCGATTCAATGTGGCGTTCTGTGGAACCGCTTCTTCCAGCCGCCCCGTCAATCGTCTGCAACACAACTTTAAGCGGCATTGACTCTAGTCTCGACTACGGGATCTCGCGGGCGAGGCCTGCCCTGAGCGAAGTCGAAGAGGCGCCCGCACCACACAGTCTTTCCTCAAAGAATTCTTCTACCTTCCCGAGAATCTCCGGCGCACTTTTCGATTCGTAGATCGCCTTGCGGAGCCCCGCACCGCCGGGCACGCCGTGCGTAAACCACGACGCAAACTGCTTCATCTTGCCAACCGCATCCGGCAGCTCTTCCTCGATCAGCATCTGAAAATAGGTACGAATCATTTCGTAGCGATCCGCTTCGCTAGGCTCGTCATAAGGAGAATCGGAGCTTCGCTCGACTGGACAGTCGAGGGCGGCTGTCCCCACGCGACCACAATACTGCTGAATCTGCCGGAAGATCCACGGATTGGATGGCGCGGTGCGCCCGATCATGACTGCATCGCATCCGGTCTGCGACACCATGGCGCAAGCGTCTTCCGGCGAGCGGATATCGCCGTTCCCGACCACCGGAATCTTCACCGCCTGCTTCACCGCACCGATCCATTCCCAGCGCGCATTGCCGCTGTAACCTTGCTCACGGGTGCGGGCATGCAGCGCCACTGCGCACAGGCCGCAGTCTTCGGCCATCTTCGCCAGCTCCACGCAGACAATGTTGTCGTCGTTCCAGCCTGCGCGGAACTTCACCGTGAACGGAATCTTCACCGCCGCCCGCACCGCCTTGAAGATTTCTCCGATCGCGGGCAAATCACGCAACAGCCCTGAACCGCCGTTGCACTTCACTACTTTTTTTGCCGGACAACCGAGGTTGAGGTCGACCAGGTCGAAGCCAAGGTCCTCGACCATCCGAGCAGCATCGCCCATCACTTTAGGATCGCTGCCGAAAAGCTGCGCCGAGATCGGGTGTTCGTCCTCGTAAAAGTGCAGGTAGCGTTTGGCCTTTTTGTCCTTGGCGCGAAGCACTCCATCCGCGGAGGTGAACTCGGTCATGATCAGCCCACATCCGCCCAAGTTGCGAATGAAGCGCCGGAAGACCGTATCCGTCACTCCGGCCATAGGTGCCAGCACCGTCGCCGGAGCGATCTCTACGTTCCCAATCCTTAACCTAAGCGCGGGCGTCAATGTAGGCGCGGGCGTCCCCGCCCGTGCGTCCGCCTGTGTGGCGCGAGCGCCCCCGCTCGCGGCCGTCACCGAATTGTCCCACTGCTTGCGCACACACTTATTCTACTTGGTCATCCAAAACAAAGCCCCCGCCAGTGGGCGAGGGCTGAGAATCAGTGCTAATGCGCGGAGACCCACGGCAAAAGTTATTACTTTTTCGCCTCTTCCTTCTTCGCATATTTGCGGCGGAAGCGCTCTACGCGGCCTGCCGTATCCACCAACTTCTGCTTGCCAGTGTAGAAAGGATGGCAGTTCGAGCAGATTTCCACATGGATATCGCCCTTATGGGTGGAGCGGGTGAGGAAGCTATTGCCGCACGCACACATGACGCGCACTTCGTTGTAAGCGGGATGAATGGCTGCTTTCATGGATCTCCGACCTCGATTCAAACCATTTAGATTCTATCGGACGGCTCGTGGATTCAGCAACCTTGTCATCCTGAGCGGAGACTTCCCGCCCGCTTGCGAGTGGGAACGCGAAGTCGTAAGGACCTGGAGTTCCTATCTACCTTTGCCGCAGCGTCAAAGCCCACTATCCCCAAAACAAAAAACGGCAGGGCCGACCCCCTGCCGTTCAGATCTGAAACTCGTCCCTACTTGCTGCGGTTGACCGCTTTCCGGAGTTCGGCTCCGGCCGAAAACTTTGCTACTTTGCGGGCGGCGATCTTAATGGTGGCGCCCGTCTGCGGATTGCGCCCGTTGCGGGCTTTTCTCTGCGAGACCGAGAAGGTGCCAAAACCAATTAGCGCCACCCGATCTCCTTTTTTCAGAGCAGAGGTGATGCTGTCGACACTGGTGTCGATAGCCGTAGCCGCCTGGGCCTTGCTGATGTGGCAGCTAGCTGCGATTCGGTCAATGAGATCGGCTTTATTCATTCTCTCTCCTGGCAGGTCTCGTTTGCCCCCAGCGCGTACGGGAAAATACTGCACTCGCTGAGTGGGAAACCTAGCGGCCCTATTTAGCTCCCGTCTGTGGCGAAAGTCAACTGTGGAAATCCGCGCCAGTTGCCGACTTTGCGTCGTCCCCCCAGAGAAGTACCCGCCCTTGGCCGATTTCGTAAAAAAGAAGCCACTTTCCCTCGCCGATTCGCGACGATTGAAAGTGGCTTTGCGGCCAGAATAAGTCTGCAGATCGCTAGTCCCCAGAGGGTTGCAGAGCATCCTCGGAAGAAACTTCTGGCAGAACCATCTCGTTATGCGTGAATTGTTCCGCCTCCGTGGACCCGGCAAGCGCCTCGGTAGAGGAGTTTCCACCTGCGATCACCTGCGTCACCATGTCGAAGTAGCCTGTACCCACAAAGCGCTGGTGCTTTACCGCTTCGTATCCGAACCGGTCCGCGCTGTTGAACTCTTGGTCCTGCAGCTGGGCATAGGCGGTCATTCCGCTGCGCTGGTATCCCCGCGCCAGCTCGAACATGCTCAAGTTGAGGGAATGGAAACCCGCCAAAGTAATGAATTGGAATTTGTACCCCATTCCAGCAAGCTCCTTCTGGAAACGAGCGATGGTGGCATCGTCCAGCTTCTTTCTCCAGTTGAATGAGGGCGAACAGTTATAGGCCAGCATTTTGCCTGGAAACTTGGCATGCACGCCCTCGGCGAAGCGCCGCGCCTCTTCCAAATTGGGCTCCGATGTTTCGCACCACAACAGGTCGACGTACGGCGCGTAGGAAATCGAGCGAGCAATCGCCGAATCCAGCCCGCCGCGGATGCAGTAAAAGCCCTCGGCAGTTCTCTCGCCAGTCAGAAACTCCCGGTCGCGTGGATCGACGTCACTAGTCAGCAAGTGGGCACTGTTCGCGTCCGTCCGCGCCAGGATCAGCGTAGGAACGCCCATCACGTCGGCTGCTAGCCGCGCCGCGACCAGCTTCTGAATCGCCTCCACGGTCGGGACCAGCACTTTGCCGCCCAGGTGTCCGCACTTCTTCGCCGAAGAAAGCTGATCTTCAAAGTGCACACAAGCTGCACCGGCTTCGATCATCGCCTTCATCAGCTCGAATGCGTTCAGGTTGCCGCCGAATCCAGCTTCTGCATCAGCGATCAAAGGCGCAAACCAATGAATTCCGTTCTTACCTTCAGCATGATGGATCTGGTCGGCACGCATTAGCGCCTGGTTGATACGCCTCACCAGATTCGGCACGCTGTCGGCGGGATACAAGCTCTGATCGGGATACATCTGGCCCGCGTCGTTGGCATCGGCGGCGGCCTGCCACCCGCTCACATAGATCGCCTGCAGCCCGGCGTTCACCTGCTGGATCGCCTGGTTGCCCGTCATCGCTCCCAGCGCCGCGACGTAATTCTCGCTGTGCAGCACGTTCCAGAGCCGTTCAGCACCTTGTTGAGCCAGCGTGTATTCAATGCGGATCGAACCCCGCAGCCGGTCGACCTCTTCAACCGTGTAAGGCCGGGTAATGCCCGCCCAGCGTGGGTTTGAATCCCAATCCATCGTCCGTTCCAAAGATTTTCCATTGGTTCCCATATTTTTGTCCTTGGCTCTGGCGTTCGTTCCCGCCGTCACCGCTTAAACCGGATCAAACTCTCCATTCACTAGCATTGCTTCGCTCACCCGCCGCGCCTCGCGGTACGTTTCCACCGTGCCCAAATCCGTCCGCCCCGGATTCGACAGCAATTTCTCCAATTCTTGATCGAAAAGCTGAGTGATGAACTCCGGGGTATGTTTCACGATCGCTCCCGAGTCATCGCTCACCCCAACTTCGTCACTGTGCCGCATGCGTTGCGCAATCATCAGCCGATAAATGCGATCGGTGGCCAGGTCTTCCATGTAGCCATCGAGCAAACTAGCGCCTTTGCCGTTCAGCACTCCATTGCGATAGCGAATCACCGTCTTCACCGCGGCCCGCGTCCCCGCCAGCGTCCGTCGTCCTACATTCGTCGGGACCGGCCGCAGGTCGGGATAGCGCTCCGCTTGTGACCTTCGGGCCTGAATCTGATTGGGAAAGGGAAACTGCTCGATCGCAATTTGGTTCTGATCCGGATGTCCTGTCCATGCTCCGTCCATCAGAGAGTCAGCTTCGTTTTTCTTGTCCTTCCGTAGTACATCGAGAGCCCGCGCATTCAGTTCAGGATCCTCGCGGCTCGGGAACAAAGCTGTCATTCCGCCGATCGCCAGCACCCCACGCTTATGACAGATCTCCGGCAGCAACTCGCGCAGATTTTGGAAAAACGGAACGTCGTGAGGAATAGTGTTGCGGTCGGGCAGCACCCACTCCGGATCGCTCAAATTGAAATGAATCAGGCTCGCCATGTAATCCCAGCGTCCCAAGTCGAGCCCAACAATGTGATCGCGCAGATTGTAGATAAACTCTTCCATCTGGAAGGCCAGCGGATGCGATTCCACCAGCGCCATGCACTTGATGTAGTTGCGCGGCCAGCCTCGCGCTTCCGCGATCGCCTGGAACAGGTCGCGCCACCACAACGCCTCTTCGGCTGACTCTGACTTCGGAATGTAGAAGGAAAGCGGATGTCTCAATTCTCCTGGATCGATCCGATAGACAATGCTGGCAACATCAAACAGTGAAGCCGGAGTCATCGCGTGGCCAACGATTCCACCCTGCTGCATGTGCAGTCCGCGCGGGCGTATCCAGATTACGGTCGAGCTCGGCTTAATACTCACCAGCTTGTCCCGTTTCGTGTCAAAGTACGTGAGCGCGCCCCGCAGCGCCGAAAGTATGTTCTCCACTCCCAGCCGCTGGTGTTCCCACTCATTGACCATCGAATCTTCCAAATCGACCATCACGCCAGGCGCACCTGAGTTGAGCATCTTCACCACCAGCTCTGCTTCGTCAGCCGGCCCCGTCATTTGATTGCGTTGATCCTGACACCAGTCCAGCAATTCGATCCGCCACCCATTTCGCACCTGCGATGAGGGGTAGAGATGTGCCGGTTGACGCCCTGCGTGCGCCTCTTCTAGCACCCGCCTACGGTCCGCCATCAGAGTTTGCTGCCAGGGGGCAAATCGCTCGTGCAGGGGAGCCAAAAACTTCGTAAACCCGGGTGCCAGATCGTGTTCCGCTGAAAAGCCCGCCGGCGGATGATTGACCCGGAATCCGATCATGGAACCGATATTAGGAGGCGAAACTGCCATCTGTTCCCCCTACTTCTTCAACCCCTTCACAACAAGTGGCCGCAGAGAGATGTCCGCTCTGCGCTTGGGGTTGTAAAGTGAGCGTTTGATCGAACATTTTTGGTTACGTTCTACCTGCGCGTACATCGAGGGGAACCACAGGAGAGGCAGCGTCTGGCCAGCGGCGCGGATAGCCGACGCGTGAGAGGCATTCTGTTGTAAGAGACAAAATCAGTCAAACTGATTGTTTCTATCGAGCTGATCACCAATTATGATCGTGCAGCCGTCGGTGATAATAGGATATTGTTAGGCTGAAAGGTTTTCTTAATCAGATCGACCGCTATAACCATGGAAATCGATCAAGTTGAAACCTTCCTTGCCGTAGCTAGCTTTGGCGGATTTCACCGCGCCGCCGAAGCGCTCCGCATCAGCCAG
>JABCYV010000080.1 GCA_013290025.1 Acidobacteriota bacterium | reverse complement strand
GCGATCTGGACCGGCAAGTTGGAAGGATCAAAACGCGAGATCCGTTTCACGCCAGACTTGCCATCAAGAATCGCCCGACAGAAGGCTTCCCGGCCCATGCCGTTTGGGCTGACAACGCCGATCCCGGTAATCACCACGCGAGGAAGCATATTGAGGTCAGATGCCGCCTTTCAGTGAACACGTCCCGTAAAGTGGGATAATTAAGTGCAATGCCCTTGGGACTCTATCTCTCGGTTCCGTTTTGCCGCACGAAATGCAGTTACTGCAACTTCGCCTCAGATGTCTTCTCCCGCGCCGTTTTTCAGCGCTACATAGACCGCGTTTGTGCTGACATCGAACGTGCCAACTTGACATCGGACCAAATGGGCAGCAGTCCGGAGCGAACCGTCGACTCGGTATACCTGGGCGGAGGTACTCCTACTGTACTGGATATAAGCCAATTAGAACGCCTCTTTGTCACCGTTTCGCAAAATTTCGATTTGCACCCGGATACGGAAATTACCGTGGAATGCGCCCCAGGTACACTAACCCCGGCGCTGCTCAAAAGTTTCCCACGCTTTGGCGTGAACCGCGTGAGCCTGGGCGTGCAGTCGTTCGTAGACGAAGAGGCTCGAGCCGTAGGCCGCCTGCACAATCGACTCACGGTTCTGGATGACGTCGCGCGCCTTCGTGAAGCTGGCATTTCGAACATCAACATTGATCTGATCGCCGGCCTGCCGCACCAGACCGCCGAGAGCTGGGAGTTTTCTGTAGAGCAAACCATCGCTTCCGGCGCGCCCCACGCCAGCGTCTACATGCTGGAAGTGGATGATGATTCCCGTCTGGGCCGCGAACTGATTGCGGGAGGTACAAGATATCACGCGCACTTCGTTCCGGACGAAGAACTCACAGCAGATTTTTACGAAATGGCTTGCCAGCGGCTTGAGCTAGAAGGCGTGCGACAGTACGAGATTTCCAATTTCGCCAAAGAAGGCCGCGAGTCGCGCCACAACTTGAAATATTGGACGCGCCAGCCTTATATGGGCTTTGGGGTCGATGCGCACTCGATGCTGAAGGCCGTGACGACGGAGGCCCGTGGAGTCCCCTTCGACGGGGTGGCCGCGGTAGGGGATGGCTTTGGCCATGGGCACTCGATGCTCAGGGCCGTGAAGACAGTAACCAGCGGAGTCCCGTTCGCCGACATGGCCGTGGAAGGGCATGGCTTTAGCCATGTCGCAAACTCCGCTCAGCAAAAGGGCTTTAGCCCCTGTGGCGGTGACGTTGAATCTATCCGCTTCTCCTCGCCGGATTCGCTTGACGCCTATCTCGCCGCGAAGCCGATAAACTTCATCTCTGTTTCCCAGCGAGCTGCGCTGGAAGAGACTTTCTTTCTAGGCCTGCGTCTCAACCACGGTGTGGATCTGCAGAAGATCGGAGAGAAGTTCGGCAAGGAAGCGCTCGCCGATTTCTCCGCCCCCATCGCGGAGTTCATCGGTATCGGATTGATAGAACAAGTCGCGGAAACAATCAGACTGACTCCACGGGGGCGACTGCTCTCGAATGAAGTGTTTGAAGGATTTATTTCCGTGCCGGAGAACGTGAGTTAGCGCTATAAACCCGTTATAATTCCGACCCGCGTCGCTTTCTGCGCCCCGGAGGTGATTCCATGAGTCTGTACTCCCATTACGATGGCGCTCACAACCATCCTGTAAACCGCGCTCTGCACATGATCGCGATTCCAGTGGGCTTTTCATCTCTCATCGTGGTCTGGTTCCATTGGGTGATCGGCCTCCTGCTGATACCGGCCGCATTCGCCCTGGCCTGGCTAGGACACTTGATTGAAGGCAACAAGCCCGCATTCTTGACCAATCCCACCCACGTTTTTGTCGCGCCGGTATGGATGGCGCGCAAGATCTTCGGAACCGGCAAAAAGAACTCGCTCTAGACCAGCTCAAACTTCGTAGCAGCTAAAGGTCCTGGGGAAGCACCGTGACCGATCTCAATCCGCAAGCCAAGCAGATGGCCGACGAGTCCATGGTGCGAGGGTTGGATGCGCAGGCTCGGGCCATTTGGCCGCAGGAAGTCCAGCTAATTCGTCGCTATGCGATCCCGAACGAAGCCCGCATTCTCGATGCCGGCTGCGGCACCGGCGAGGGATCCTCGCGATTGGCCGAGCTTTTTCCCGGGGCACAGGTGCTCGGAGTGGATATCATCGACGCGCACTTAGAGTTGGCGCGGTCGCGCTACGCCAATCTCGCGGCACGTTTAACGTTCGAGCACCAGAGTATCTTTGAGCTCCGCATCCCAGACCGAACTTTTGACCTCACTGTGTGCCGCCACGTGCTTCACTCCATTCCGCATGCCGACCGTGTGCTGGCTGAATTGGCGCGAGTCACACGCCCCGGAGGGTACTTGCACCTGATCCCGGAGGACTACGGCATGCTGCACTTTCAACGTGGCTCGCTCGATCCGCGAGAGTTTTGGCATGTGGCTGCGGCCAGCTTCGGATCTGCAACCGGGACCGACTTGTTCATTGGACGCAACACCTTCAGCATTCTCGCCGCAATGAAGCTGGACGCGATCTCGGTGGACTATGTCGTGGTGGACACGGTGCGCGTGCCACGCGAGACATTTGCCCGGATCCTTGAGGCCTGGCGCGATGGATACGCGGAGCCAATTGGCCAATTCACGCCGATTGCGCGCGAGTCAGCACTGGCATACTTCAACCAGATGATCGCCAACATTCGCGACCCCCTCGGCTACGCGGTGTGGATGGTCCCCGTTTTGAGCGCGCGAGTGCCGGCGGCCGAGCCTGCATAACCAAGAGTAGTGTCCTAACTCGCATGCTGTGTTTCTTTGCGAACTTTGCGTGGCCTTGGCGTTCTTTGCGGTCAAAGGGTTTGATCTTGCTCAAATCTTAACCGCAAAGTTCGCGAAGAAAAGCCGTCAAGAACGCAAAGATACTCAAATTTGGGCTGGACTTAACCAACAGTAACTTTCCCTCGTAACTTTCGCTGTGTTCTAATCAAATGTTTCGCATCTAAGCTTCGCCGGTTGTATACCGGGCCGCGTCCAAACTGACCGGAGGCACCTTGGATTTCCAACTCAATGAAGAACAACTTCAGCTAAAGAAGAGCGTGCGCGAATTTGCCGAGCGCGAGATCGCTCCTCATGTCATGAAGTGGGACGAAGCCGGCGACTTCCCCCTTTGCACTGTGAAGGAACTGGGCCAGCTGGGGCTGCTAGGCACGGTCTTCCCGTCCGAATACGGCGGCGCAGGGATGGGATACGTCGAGTACGTCACGACCATCGAGGAACTCTCTCGAGTCGATGGTTCCGTCGGCATCATTGTGGCAGCGCACACTTCTTTATGCTCCAATCACATTTTTCTTGCAGGCACGGAGGCGCAGAAAAAGAAGTACATCAGTAAGCTGGCAACCGGCGAGTACATCGGGGCATGGGGATTGACCGAGCCCTCCTCCGGCTCAGACGCGGGCAGCGCCCGCATGACCGCGGCCAAAAGCAAGAACGGCTGGCTGCTGAACGGCACCAAGACATTTTGCACCAACGGCCATTACGCCGATGTACTGGTCGTAATTGCAGTGACCGACCGCGCCGCGCACACTCATGGGCTTTCCGCGTTCATTGTGGAGAAGGAAACCAAGGGATTCCGTCCGGGAAAGAAAGAAAACAAGCTCGGTCTACGCGCGAGCGATACGGCTGAATTAATTTTCGAAGACTGCCTCATACCCACCGAAAACCTGCTGGGCAAGGCGGGCGATGGATTTATTGACGCCATGCAAGTGCTCGATGGCGGGCGCATTTCGATTGCGGCTCTCTCGCTTGGCATGGCCGAGGGCGCGTACGAAGCCGCGCTGAAATATTCCAAACAGCGCAAACAATTTGGCAGGGCGATCAGCGATTTCCAGGCAATTCAGTGGAAACTCGCGGACATGGCGACCGAGATCGAAGCCGCCAAACTGCTGACCCTGCGAGCGGCGTCCATGAAGGACGCTGGCATGAAGACGACGCAGGAATCATCCATGGCGAAGTTGTATGCCAGCGAGGTCGCAGTGCGCTGCGCCAACGAAGGCGTACAGATTCACGGCGGCTACGGCTTCATCAAAGACTATCCGGCGGAAAAGTTCTATCGCGACGTGAAACTCTGCACCATCGGCGAGGGAACCAGCGAAATCCAACGGCTGGTAATTGCCCGGCAGTTGCTCAAGGACTAAAAGATCGCGGAATGATGGCGAATGCCATGAAGCCTGCCTTCTTCCCCTCACCCTCTGAATTCCGGGCATGGCTTGAGGAGCATCACGGCGAATCCGACGAACTGTGGGTTGGCTTCTACAAAAGAAATTCAGGTAAGCCAAGCATAACCTGGCCTGAAGCGGTAGACGCCGCCCTTTGTTTCGGCTGGATCGACGGAGTTCGTAAAAGTATTGACGAAGTTAGCTACACCATCCGGTTTACGCCCAGGCGACGAACCAGCATCTGGAGCGATGTGAACATCAAGCGCGTCCGCGATCTCATAAAGTCGCGGCTAATGAGGCCCGCTGGCCTCGAGGCTTTCCGGAGACGCGAGGAAGCGAAGTCGAGGATATATTCGTATGAGCAGAGGAAAACCGCCAAGCTGGGACGCGCCTATGAGCAGCAGTTCCGAGCCCATGAAACTGCTTGGCGTTTCTTTCAGGCCCAGGCACCGTGGTATCGAAGAACCGCCACTTGGTGGGTAATTAGCGGAAAAAAAGAAGAAACCAGGCAGAAACGGCTCGCTAAACTGATTGAGGACTCTGGTCATGGACGGACCATACCGCCTCTAACCCGCAAAGCCACATCGACGTGATCCCGTTCCCCGTTTCCTGCTTTTGCTGGCACCTGGCATCCCGCACCGGAGAGCTACGTTCTCTCAAACTTTCCCACTTCTGATTCCCTCTCCGTCATCGCTTCGCACATCTGGTCAATCTTTTGGTACTCTGCCGACCACCGGCTGTGGAAATTCTCATATGATTTCTCCGAAGTCCAGAAATCTAGCGTGAGGTAACGCCGTAGATCTTTGACGTCACGGTTTAACTCTGTTCCGATATATCCCTCATCGTGTTTGAAGAAGCGCGCCCAGTCGCCATCCGGTCCGTATGCTGCCTCGAAAGCCTGCTCCATTCCTGCCCGTACATGGAATTCCCAGACAATCAAGTATCTCCATTCCCCACTCACGGCGCGCGCCTCCCTATTCTGAATTCTTGGATGTGCACTTAACCTCCTGCTCCCGATTACCTCTTCGGCACTCCCTATAACTCAGGCTTATGAGTTGGGCTCGCGATTTGGGAAAATGAAAGCATGCGAAGCGGAACGTGTTCACTGGTGGCGGCTTTTAGTTTCTTTGTTGCTGCAGCCTGGACTCAACCCTGCCCGAAGGTCACCTACGCTACTCCGACCGAAACCATGAAGAGTCTGGTTGCCAGCGTGAACTGCCTGGTTAGCACTGCAACGGAGAAGACCAAATCAGCCCATACCGACTTCCTAAAGACTGGATTCCTGGTGGATAGTTTCCCAGTCATTGGCCCTCGGCACACTCACAGTTACCCGAAAATCGTGCTCGCCATGGTGTCCGTGCCCGCGGGCAACGAGATCAAGACTGCATTGGTGACTCCCGACACTCCCGAAGGCAGTGTCACAGCAACCATGGGAGCTGAATGCAAGATCAAAATCAACCCTGATAGCACCGTAGAGAGTCAGTGCAATCTAACTGGTGGCACCCTCTACGTCATCTACCACAACTAGCTCTTCCACCAAGGGATCACGCGACTGCTGTTTCTTGCCAAACCTGCACCCGGTGCTGCATTTATGAGGTACTTTCGTAACGGCTACAGCCCCTGATCCGCGCTCCTTCTCGCTCCCGTTCAAATAAAATTTTAAGAGTCTCTGAATTGTGCCGTGCGCGAACACGGCGCCGCGAGCCACTTTGTCCTTGCGATTGCCCATTCCATCACGGGTCCCGATTCTGTACGTCATCCTGGGTGTGCTCGTCCTCGTCAGCGTAGTACCAATGTACTTCTACTCGGCCCAGGTGGAATCTATCAATCGAGAGCGCCTGATAACCAACGAACGCCTGCTCCAGAACACGGTCACGCGCTCCTTGGCCGACGACATCTCGCAACGCCAGGAATCGCTGCGTATGATGCTGGCCAATTTGGCTTCCGCTCTGCAGGTGGCCAGCGGAGGCGACATTACTGGCGAGCATGTGCAGACGCCTGAACTGCGCGCTCTGCTGGAGAATTTCGTTTCCTCCTCGGATGATGTGGCTTACGCCACTTTGTTGAACTCAGAATCCAAGGGCATTTCCGCAGGCCGCATCGCTCCCGACGCCTTCCTGCAGCAGGACCTGGTACACGCCTATGCCGCTGCCCGCGAAGGACGCGCCTATAACGGTCAGGCATTGGTCGTGGGCAGTGGCAAAACCGCGCACACCGTCATGCTGGTCAGTACTCCGGTGATGTACAGCGGACGCTTCCTGGGCATGATCGGCTCCGTGGTGGATCTGCAATTCCTGATTCGCCGCCTACAGGAAGTCAACCTCGGAGGTCTGACTCCATACGTGGTCGATAGCCAGGGTCGCCTGATCGCCGGAGCTACTCCTGAGTACGCCACTGGTCAGGACATGACCAAACTGGAAATCGTCCGCAACTTCGTGGAACAGGGTGGTAAGGCGCAGTTCGTGGCCGCTACCAGGGAATTCAACGTCACCCAGGGTAAGACCAGCACGAAGATGCTCGGCACCTACTGCCCGGTTAACAATTTGGACTGGGCCGTGATTGTGCAGAAGCCGCGAACCGAGGCGTATCGGGGAGTCTACGAGATGCAGCGCACGGCGCGCCTACTGGCGTTGCTGGCAGTCTTGCTCAGCGTCGGAATCAGTATTTTCGCCGCCCGCCGTATTACCAATCCGCTAGAGGTGCTTACTCAGTCCAGCCGTGCCATAGCGCGTGGGGACTTCTCGCAACGTGTACGCCTGAAGAGCTCCACGGAAATTGGAGAGCTGGCCGCGACCTTTAATACTATGTCTGAAGAGCTCGAGCACTTCGTGCTCGACCTCAAGCGCGCCGCCAAGGAAAATCGAGAGCTGTTCATGGGCTCGATCCAGATGCTGGCCGGCGCGGTCGACGAAAAAGATCCCTACACCCGTGGCCACTCCGACCGCGTTACCCGCTATTCGGTCATGATCGCGCGCGAAATGGGTCGCCCTGATGAGTTCCTGGAAATCGTGCGCATCTCGGCGCAACTCCACGACGTGGGGAAAATCGGGATTGAGGACCGCATCCTCAAGAAGCCGGGAGCGCTTACCCCCGAAGAATTCGATGTGATGAAGACCCACACCACCAAGGGTGCCAACATTCTTCGTCCGGTAGCGGAGCTGAAAGAGATGATCCCGGGAATCGAATTGCACCATGAATCGCTAGACGGCCGCGGCTATCCTCATGGGCTGAAAAGTGATGACATCCCTTTGCTGCCTCGGATCATCGCCGTCGCCGACACCTTCGACGCGCTGACTACCAACCGCCCTTACCAGCAGGCGCATGAAGTCAACGACGCTCTGCGCATCATTCACTCGCTCTCGGGTAAGCGGCTCGATCCAGTCGCAGTTTTCGCCCTCGACGCCGTCTATCAGCGGGGCGAGATTCGCATCCAGCGTCCCGCATTGCCGGACCAAGCCGCGGCAGCTACGGTCACAGCTCCAGTTGCGGTGCCGAAACCAGCCGTCCCCGAAGTCCGAGTCGATGCCGCCGCCGCTACCGTCGAAACTTCTCGATTTTGATTTTGTGCCTGCGCTACTCCGCCGTCTCCGAATCGATCACCACGCGGGTTAACTCTTCGCTGACCGCTATAATTGAACTCTAAGTTCGGTTCCCCGGGACTTTATGATCCAAACCCTTTTTGGCAGCCTGGACGAAAAGCAAAAGCCCAGCTTTCTCGAGCGCATGAAAGAGGCGGTCACGCGCACCCGGGAAAACCTGAGTGACCGCATCGAAGAAGTAGCTTCTTTCGGCAAGGAGATTGACCGCTCTACCCTCGATGATCTGGAAGCGACGCTCATTGGCGCCGACCTGGGCACCAAAACTACTCACGAGATCCTGGAAAAGCTTCGCGACAAAGCCGACCGCAAGCAAATCAAGAACGTTGAAGAACTCAAGCGAATACTGAAGGAAGAATTACTTGCCATCCTCACTACGACAAATTCCCGTCCTGTCCAGAAAGTCGACGGCACGCCCGAGGTCATCCTCGTGGTGGGCGTGAATGGCACCGGAAAGACGACTACCATCGGAAAGCTCGCGCAGGTCTTTCGTTCTGACGGCAAGACGGTATTGCTGTGTGCTGCCGATACATTCCGCGCTGCGGCCATTGACCAACTGGAAATCTGGGGGCAGCGCACCGGAACAGAAGTGATCCGCACCAAACCAGGTGGTGATCCCGCCGCCGTGCTTTACGACGCGTTGCAGGCGGCCTCCGCCCGCCACAGCGACTACGTGATCGTGGACACCGCCGGGCGCCTCCACACCAAGACCAATCTGATGGCGGAGCTGGAAAAGATGCGGCGAACGGCGCAGCGCATCATCCCCGGCGCGCCTCACGAAACCTTGCTGGTGATGGATGCCACAACCGGCCAGAACGGCCTGCAGCAGGCGCGCCTGTTTACCGAGGCCGTCGGCGTAACCGGAATCGTGCTGACCAAACTGGATGGCACCGCCAAGGGTGGCGTGGTGGTGGCAATTTCTCGCGAGCTGGGCTTGCCGGTGCGCTATGTGGGAGTGGGCGAAAAAGCCGGGGACTTGTTGCCATTTGATCCGAAAGATTTTGTGGATTCGCTGTTTGCGTGATTCTGCTTTTCCGTTTGTCTTCTCCATGCCTCGGTGGCTCCGTGGTGAAATAATGCTTCAAGCGTGACCATATCTCACGAAACCGACGAACTCTTTCTCCGCCAAGCGCTTGCATTGGCGCGTGAAGGTATCGGATTAAGTTCACCCAACCCCTGCGTGGGTGCAGTCCTGGTGGATGCGAACGGCACTGTCATCGGCAGCGGGTCTTACACGTACGAAGGAGTGAAGCATGCTGAAATCCGGGCCCTCGAGCAAGCAGGCGAACGCGCTCGGGGCGCGACGCTTTACATCAACCTGGAACCCTGCTCTCACCAGGGCCGAACTGCTCCTTGCGCCGATGCCCTGATTGCAGCGGGTGTGCCACGAGTTGTGGCCTGCATGCCCGATCCCAATCCGCTGGTCGGCGGCAAGGGATTTGCGCGTCTCCGCGAAGCTGGAATTGCCGTCGGGTCCGGCATTCTCGAAGAAGAGGCTCGAACCCTGAACGAATCTTTCGCCAAATACATCCGCCATCACTCGCCGCTGATCACGCTTAAAGCAGCGATGACGCTTGACGGCAAGATCGCGCCTCCGCCGAGCGAATCGCATAACCCCACCGCTCTGGGCGCTGGAGGCGCAACCGGAGGCTGGATCACCAGTGAGCCCGCGCGCGCCCACGTGCAGTTACTTCGCCATCAGCACGATGCCATCATGGTCGGCGTCGGGACTATTATCGCCGACGACCCGCTGCTGACCGACCGCAGCGGGCGCCCCCGCCGTCGACCGCTGTTGCGCGTGATCGTCGACTCGCGGCTCCGCCTGCCGCTGGAATCCCGCGTAGTTCAAACCGCGAAGGATGATGTGCTGGTGCTGTGTTCCTTCGCTGAGGAGAAGCGAAAAGGACAACTACAGAAACACGGCATCAGGGTGCAGCAGATCTCGGCAGTTGCTGGCGAAGGCAGGCCGGATATGGCTGGAATCGCCCGCTTCCTGGCCGAAATGGAAATCACCAGCCTGCTGATTGAAGGTGGTGCGATGGTGAACTGGGCTGCCCTGGCCTCTGGAATTGTGGACAAAGTCTTTCTCTACTACGCACCTAAGATTCTTGCCGGAACCGGCTCGGTCCCATTCGCCGCCGGGGCCGGGTTCCGGCACATGGGCGACGCTGCCTATGTGAAATCAATTCAATTGCACCGCTTTGGTGAAGACTTTGCTGTCGAGGGATACTTACGCGATCCATATGGAGATTAAGGTCAGGTTTCAGGTCTCTCAGGTCTCTCAGGTTTCGGGTGTCAGGTTTTAGGCGACGGGTGGCCAGCAGACTCTAGAGTCGGGCTGAAGTTCTGAATTTCATATTTAAACCATATGGCCTAACGCCGGAGGCCTGAGACCTGAGACCTGCCACCTGCACCTGAGCCACGGAGGGTTCCATGTTCACCGGCATCATCGAAGAAGTCGGTCGCGCCAGCCGCATTGCTGACAAGAACGGCAGCCGCCGGATCAGCATCTCTTGCTCACGACTCGCCAAAGAGCTGAAGAAGGGCGACAGCATCGCCGTCAGCGGCGTTTGCCTGACCGCGATCGATTTCACACCGTCGTCCTTCACCGCGGACCTCGCCGAAGAAACCTGGCGGCGCACGTCTTTCTCTCGAATCCGGAAAGACGCTCTTGTAAACCTGGAGCTTCCCATGCGGGCGGATGGACGATTCGGCGGGCACATCGTGCAAGGTCACGTCGACGGCATAGGCAAGTTTCTTGCTCTCGACAAAATTCAGGGCGCTCAGGATTTCTGGCTGCGGATTGAAATTCCGCCCGGACTGGCGCGCTACGTAATTTCCAAGGGCTCGCTCTCGATCGAGGGCATTAGCCTGACGGTCGCGAAAATCGAAGGAGCAACAGTGACGGCGGCGATCATTCCACACACCCTTGAAATGACCAATCTCGCCTCCCTGAAACCCGGCGATCCGATGAACCTGGAAGTTGACATGATCGCAAAGTACGTCGAGAAGATGATGCAGGGAGATTCACGGACTAGTTCCATCACGCTGGAGAGACTGGTGCGGGAAGGGTTCTAGAGGCGGGATAGATTGGTTGTCATCCCGAGCGGAGCGAGGGATCTGCAGTTTCACACCTAAAGGTGCTTCAGGCTTTCAGTGCTTCACGCTTTCAGTGCTTCACGCTTCCAGCTTCAGTTCGTCCAACTGCAGAAATTCCTGCACAATTGGCTCCTGACATTTTTCCATCTCCGGATACGTCCCAAAAAAGAGCGCCTTGGCTTCATGCAGAAACACCACCCGGTCAGCCAGCTTTTGCGCCAGCCGCATATCATGGGTTACAACCACGCTGGTCAGATGCAATTGGATCTTCAGACGCTTGATCAGGTCGCCCAGTAGTTGCGCCATCAGCGGATCGACCATGGTTGTGGGTTCGTCGTAAAGCACACATTCCGGTTGCGAGGCGAGAGCGCGTGCTATGGCCACCGACCGCTTCATCCCCGTGGACAAATCCGAGGGCAGCAGATCGCGCATCGGTTTGACGCCCACCATGTCCAATAGTCCATCGACGATCTGAAATATCTGTTCCTCGCTTAAATCCCGGCGCTCACGCAGGGGAAAGGCCACGTTCTCGCCCACACTGAGCGAGTCGAACAAAGCGCCGTTCTGAAAAACCATGGTCACCTTTTTGCGAATCCGTTGCAGGTCTGCCTCAGCATAATCCGTGATGTCCTCGTAAGCCACAATTACCCGGCCCGAGTCCGGCTTGAGAAATCCCATGATGGTTTGCAGCGAAACCGACTTGCCTACGCCGCTTCGTCCCAGGATGCACACGGTTTCTGCAGGCATTACGCTGAAGCTGACGTGGTCGAGCACCCGGTTCTCTCCAAACGCCTTGGAGACGTCTTTGAATTCGATATACGGCCCTGGGCTTCCGTTTGTACTCATGATTTACGGGTCATTCGTTGCTCTTTGGTCTTTGGTCGTTGGTTGTTCAGTCATTAGCGGATGCGATCCCTATCCTCCCTTGAGCTCCGTGGAAAAAGATTGCCGCAATTTCACTTGCTCCGGCGTATTCAGGTTGCGGAAGATATCGGGCGAGAAGCCTGCCCGCGTTAACTCCCCTTCGTCGAGCACTCGAGTTTCGACTTCCGCGAATAGTGGATCAATCTTGTTTTTGCGCTCGCGAAGCGCTCGCTCGGCAACTTCGACAAATTTCTTCCGATATATGGCGCATAGGGGTTGCAAGCCGCCGCCCGCGTGGGGAACTGTGACCACCGCTCTCGTCTCCCGCGCCTGCACAATCAAATATTCCAGAAACTTGACCTCCATGAAGGGCAGATCAACAGCCAGCAGGAGATTCAGCTCGCCTCTGGCGCTCAGCAGTGCTGCATGAATTCCTCCCAGCGGGCCGCAATCGCGGAAGATATCCTCAACCACCGGCCCGAAGACTGCAAACTTGGCCGGGTCTCCGACAATTCTGCAATCCCCAGTCACCACACTTGCTACATCGAGTGCGCGACCTAACAAGGTCTGGCCGCCGAGTTCCACGAAGGCCTTGTCCCGGCCCATGCGCAGGCTTTTTCCTCCCGCCAAAATGAAGGCCGTAACGTCCGATTCCGTTACTTCATCCACGCGACGATGATACACGCTCGGCGCGGCCGGCATCCAGCGCGCTAACGCGGATACAGCCGCACAAAGCCGTACCTCGCGCGTTGTCGAGGCATCGGGTTGCCGCGTGGCAAGGGTACAGAGCGTGCTACACGAAAGTAACCTACTTCTGTGGGAGCCGCTAAGTCGTGCTGATTGCAGGCAACTTGCTTTTGCCAAAACCCCAAATATCGGGCCAGTCGGGCGCGATTGTGCGCCCAATTGTGCCCAAATTCTGAGAAGGGCTGTCGCCGACGTTTACCTCACAGTTCAGAAGCAGACAGAAACCCTAATCAAAGCCAGAGGGCCTTGACCGCGAGATCTGTTGTGAGCGGTGTCCAATCCCTCGCGTGAGTGAGGGCGGCAGCTATGGCGCGGTCGTCCCTGGTACAGGGGCCAGTTCTGCGATGTAGGCAGCCTTGAAGTAGCGGCGGTGCCGAATCTGGGCCCGGGGACAGGACCGGGCAATAAAAGCAGAATTGCGGAGCGTTTGCGTCTGTCGTGAGGGCCGGGATCTCCATCTCGGAGATTCTTATCCGGGGCGCAAGAAGACGGATACGTTGAAAGCCGAGAACTCGTCCGGTACGGCGTGGGTGGCTCACGGAAACCTTGGCTAAGGGTTTTCGTGTGTGTCCTCGAATCTGAACCGGATTAGCGTAGGACTGTGTGCTACCATCCTCGACCGGAATCGAGGCCAGCCATGAAAATGGAGGAAACTTTATGAAGCCGAGAACGTTTCTGCTCGTTTGCTTAATTGTGGGAAACGCGCTGGCGACTCATCCGCCGCTGCCCGACAATCCCAAGTTGCCCTGGCTGCTCAGCTCTGGAATCGTGGATGAGTTGATGGTCAACACTGCGGTGCCGGAGGCGCAAGCCAGACTCATCTTCGAAAAGTTGCAAACGTCGCACTTGAAGCAACTGGAGCGACTTAAGGACTCCCCAAACAAAACCGCCTTCGACGGAGCTGGCGGGGCTTGGGGGCCCGTGTGGTTCAGTTATATGGCATGCCTGGATCACCATTTCGAGATACTCAAAATGTGGAAGGATTCCGGCTGGCAAGACTCAAACGATATCGATTGGTCGGTAAAGGCGACCGAGACGATCACGTTCTACGCGGATCACTGGGAGCAGGTCAACGCGAGCGGCATATTTGTCGGCAAGATCGCGCCCTATGTAGCGCCGTCCGTAGCGCCCGCAAAACCGATCACTTAGATGTCTGGCAGGTCGGCCTCGAGTTTCTGCAGGTAAAGCTTCTCGATCTCTTCTTCGATCGCGGGCAACGCGCGCAGCTCCCAGCACAAGCAATTCGGGCCGCAGCCGTGCGGCTTGAGGATGATTTCGGCAATCAGCTCGCTTGCGCTTGCGTAGAACATTCCGTCTTTTCGATTTGTAGTCTCGGGCTGGCTTCAGCCCTTGCTTCATGATTTCGGCCCAGTTCTTGAACCCCTTGCTTCATGATTTCGGCCCACTTCTTGAAGTGCGAATCGTGGCAGACGCAGGGGCAGAATTTAGGTTCGTGGCATGGTGCGTTATGGCCAGTCACGCACGGCGCGCACATGCTGTAGATTTTTCTTTTGTTGCGGATTTCGGTCGTCACTTGCAACTAACTCGCTGCACTCTGAATAGATGATTCGACCACGACCTTTTCGATTCGGAGTCTGGGGCCGCTTTCTTTGGTCTCGACAGCTCGCGAAAACCACAAGCGCAAGTTGCGCGGTGCATCCACCGGCAGTCGGTCAGCCAAGAGCCGCATGGCACCCTCGGCCGGCCTGAACTTTGTAATCGTCTTGAACAATTGATCGAACAGGAAGTCCGGGCAGTTCTGGCGGATCTTTTCTACTTCGACATCTTTTACCTCGGTGGTGAAGCCGCGGCTCACGGTGAACTGATAGGTCATGCCCTCGAGTCTTTTGGATTTTTCAGCGCGTGCAGGTGTAAAACCAAATTCCTCCACCCATTCCTGCAGTTGAGCACGGAGTTCCCCCTCCTCGATCCCAATCTGCTCCAAGCGAACAGCCGCCGCGTCGAGTTCCTCCGCCGTCGGGCGCTTCATTGGGCTGAGTATGCCACAGGCTTTCGAACTGTTGCCGAATAAGTTACTAGAGGGGAGGAGACAATATGGTGTTCTGTCTCCTTTCGTCGAAACGGGCGCTGAAGACAAAGGGAATGGGCTGCACCAAAATGACGTTCGGGTGCAGGGCGTTTCTATTCAAAAATGGCCGCTGAAAACAAAGGGGTTGCAGTTTTGATTTCCAGGCTGTAATCAAACCGGTTTGACGTATCTAAAGGAGTTAGGGGTTTGAATAGGGCGCCAAACAGGGGCTTTTCAAAGGTATTCAAAGGTGGTGCGCCGGGGGGATCTGTGGAGCTAAGACGCGGAAACAAAGGAGTTAGGTGGTACGGAGGGTGCTCGAGCGCTTTGATTGTTTGATTTAGTCGGCGTATTCAAAGCGGAGTTCAAAGGGATTTTGATTCTATGATTCTTTTCAAGAGGGGCGATCGTTTGCTTTCTTTGCTTTTGTCGGGCCCTGGGAACTTGAACAACTTGAACCTGAGCGGGCCTATTCAAGATGGGCGGTGTGGCTTTTTTGCCGCGCGGGGAGCCCTGGCCATGCGCGCGATCGAGTCGCTTTTGTAGTTGGGAAACAGGCCGTGCATGATCTCGAGGGCCGCCGATAGAGGGGTCCGCATACCCTGATCGGCGATGTACTTATAGATGTCCGCGTCAACGCACAGTTCGCGGATCCGCGGGAACTGGCGCATGATTTCGCGCGATTCAGGCTTCGACCCGCGCACGCTCCAGGTCCGGGCGTAAACCGCGCGCGCCTGGTCAATTTCCGCGGCCAGAAGCGGTGTGATGTCATGGATGACGCTGGCCGTAGAGGCGCCCTCGGCAACCGCCAGCTTGAATGGATCGTAGAGCGCCGTCCGAACTACCATCCCGATCGGTCGATCCTTTTGCGCCATGGCTCCTATCGTATAAGACGGTTCCACTCTGTTCCAGTGCGTCCGCTTGTCCCTGCCGGACTACCGTGCTCCACTCGGTGCGAGAGGATCTTTATGGCGACTCAAGCGGTGCTGCCCCAGACAGAACAGCTCTATGTAGGCCGGGAGACCGCCGCGCAACTGATCGGCGTATCTGCCAAAACCATCGATGAGGCAATCCGGGCCCGCGAGCTCGAGGCATACCGGGTCGGCCGCCGGGTGCTGATCCCCCGGGCCAAGCTGATTGAGTTTGCGGAAAAGGTGAGCGCATGACGGCCAGCGACACACGGACTCCGAACGCAAAGCACAAAGATGAGGACTTTCACCCGAGCTGCGTAGCGGGGACCTGCGACTGCGCCCCGCTCTGCCATGTGTGCGGCAAGGGCAAATGCTATGAGCTGAAGCAGTGGCCTGGCTATCACGATTGGCGCTGCGCTCACTGTCACCAGGCGAACTTTCACACACCGTGGAAGCCGGCGGCGGAAGAGGCGGAAAGACCGCGGAAGCAGTGGGGGGTTCCGAATGCTCTACGGTGACGTGCTGAATTATCCCGACAAGTCTGATGTTCCGGAGTCAGGCGTAGGGCCGTCGAAGTGGGTGCGCTGCCGAAAACATGCGGGTGTCGAGTACCTGCTCATCTGGGTGCAGAGCATTCATACATGGCTGGGAGATTGCCCCGCGTGCAAGCCGGACGTGCATGTACCGGTTGAAGCACGACAGGAAAAGACGCTGTGAGCACGCTGGGCGTTTACAAGGTCACTTACCACTACTCGTTAGGCGGACCTGGTGGGGCGATGCACGCAGGGTTAGGCGTGCTCACGGATTTCGTGGCGGCTCCGTGGGTGCTAGATGCTGTCGAGGGCATCGCGCGCGCAAATATGTCGGCCGTTGCGACGATCTTGGCGAGTAATGGGCGGTCGACGCCCGCGGGCTACGTGCTCGTGGTGGAATCCGTCTCGAACCACGGAGTCGGTGCGGTGTTGACTTAGGAGAACGAGACGGGCGGAAGCAGCACAGGAGGAAACGGGCGTGAGCAACATTTCGATTTTTAAGGTGCTGTACCACTACGAGGCGGCCGGAAAGCCGCATCAGGGCTCAGGCTGGCATCAGGATTACGTCGCGGCCGCGGCGGGAGATCCGGCGAGTCTGGCCACGGTGCTGGCAAACAACGGGAGAGCTGTGCCGGCGGGATACAGCATCGTGTTCGATTCGATTTCGAATCACGGTGTGGGCACGTTGCTGTCCTGAGTTTTAGGAGCGAGAAATGACGTGGCTGATTTCAACCGGGGACTGCTCTCCGATACGAGGAGAAAAGTAAATGGCCGACATCACGGCAGCAATCGAGCAGGACCAAGTCGCCACAAGTCTTCTGAGCGATTCCGACCAGCAAGCGCTGGCAGCAGAGTACGACCCCAGTCTGGCTGGCGTGATTGACCGGGGCGAGGAAGAGCAGGAATACGGCGCCGAGTTCGAAGACCAAGGCGATCCGGAAGCTGATGACCGCGACCAGGTGAACTGGGGGTTAGAGGCGGAGAAAGAACTCTACCTGCAAGAGCAGGAACGCCTGCAGCAGGAACAGGAAGCGCAGGAGCCGCAAGAGCAACCGCAGTTGTCGCCGCAAGAAATTCAAGCTGGGATTCAGCAGTTAGACCAAGTGGTCACCGAACTTCAGTTGAACGATCCGGCCGAGGCCGCACAATTGGCCACCGATCTTCAGCTCCCGGCGAACTGCGCGGGACCTTTGGGTCAAGTAATGGCGAAAACCGCGCTCAGTGCGCTCGGAGTGTGGGAGCAGGCAGGCGGAGATTTAAGTCGGGTGCCCCCGATCCCACAAGAAGCCGCAGTCGCGTTCTCGAATGACCTGCTGCGTGCTCTGGGTGTCGATCCCAGAATGTCTGAGACCAATCCGCAGCAGCTGGCTGATACCTTCATGCTGGGCGCATTCAGCTTCATCGACGCGGTGCATCAGCACGGAGTCCACGCCAGCCTGGAGACGCTAAATTCTCCGGAGGGCGCACAGTTTTTCGCCAACAATCTGATGGCGTGTCTGGGCGTCGAGGGACCAGCCGATCGTGAAGCAGCGTTGCGCCTGGCCGACGCCGGCGGTCGGTATTTGCTATCAGTCCTGCAGAGATGGGGCGCCGTCCAACAAGAGCAGCAGCCGCAGCCGAGTCAGAGGTCACGATCATCTGGCCAGAGGTCGAGCCGTTCGCGCTTCCAGTCCAACTCTGATCTCTTTGACGATGAAGCCGAGGCGGCGTATCGGCATGAGCACGGACGTCTATAGACATGGGACTCGAGCAGAACGGTATCGATGGCGCGGGCGCGATGGACGAGGAAGAGCAGCGTCAGCTCGAGCAGGGATTCCTCAAGAAAATGCCTTTGCTGAAATGGAATCCCACGGCACTGCGGCAGATGGTCGAGGCAGTAGCACGCGGGCGGGCTTCAGTTCTCGACCCGAACGAGCGGCCTTCCGATGCACTCGACTCACAAGGTCGAATCGTAGGCACCGACTCTGCGAAAGACAACGGAGACGAGCAATTCTTCGGCGACATGGAAGGCTACCGGCGCGGCAACATGTCCAATCTTCCGCCCGGAGCGGAGAAATCGGCGGCGCGCATCATGGCTCCAGAGAACTCCGAAGTGGAGCTAAGCCAGAACCCGCGTTACTTCGGCGAACGACAGGATGGGACAGCGGGGCAGCGTTTCGTCGCCAAAGCCCTGGCGGGTACCGGGCGCATGCCGTCTCAAGGTGAGACGCGGGACTCCTTCCACGGCAACCAGGACCCGAACGACCAGGGCATGCAGGCTGGCGGAAAGACTGTAGCCGACGACGAGGTCACGCCAGGTGGTGGACCTCGAGGCCGAGGGATACGAAACATTCCGGCCGCTGGTCGGTTCGGTTTGAGGCGGACGTTATGAGTGACGAGCCCATGCGTGCGGCAACGCTGGTGGTCTTATTCGCGGCGTGGAACTTGCCGCTTCCGCTTTCCGAGAAGATCGAGGCTCTGGATCAGGCCGCATCGCTGCTACGCGAGAGCGGCTCCGAAGTGGAGCAGTTACAGCTTGAACAGTTGTGGGAGCGTAGTTAAATCATGACTGCTTTCGATCAAATTCTTCAGATGCTGCGGCCGCCGGACGATCCCACGCAGATGGCAATGGGCCCACCTCCGCCTATGCCGGACCCGAACGCGATGCAACCTTCCCCAAGTCCACCAGTTCCGCCGATGCCGGATGCTTCTGGATTGCCTGCTGCTGGGAATCTGCCATCGCCGATCGTGCAAGGTGTTCCGCCTGCCGCGGCTGCTCCTGTGACTAAAGCTCACAAGCTACTGCAGATTCTCCAAGGCGGTCTCGTTGGGGGTTTGTCGGGCATGGCGGCCAATGCAGACACCTATGCGGCGACCGGGAGAAATGCCGGGTTCGGAGGCGGGGTCGGAGCAGGATTCCTTCAGTCTCTGCCGATCATGAAACAGCTGCAGGGGCAGCAGGTCCAGCGCGGTCAATTGCAGAATCAAGTTCTCCAGAACACCGTGCGGTTTGATCCGTACCAGCGCTGGCTGGACATACTGAAAGGGGGCGCGGACATCGCGAAAAATCAAGCCGAGGCGGGTAAATTCAACGCCGAAGCCGGCGCCATTCCGACCAAGAGCGCGCTCGAGCAGGCGCAGACCGAAGCCGCGTTCTACAAAGACGATCCGAACCTTGGGCTGATCGACCTGCGCACCGGACAACCGGTAACAACCGGCGGCATGGCACCTCTCTCAGCAGATGAGGCGGCCACTCTCGGCAAGCAGCCAGGCGATACTGTTCCGCTGAAGCTCAAGAACACAGCCAACGAAATGGTGAACCGCGGCATTCGCACGGTACAGGCTGGCGGCCGCTCGCTTCTGGTGGATAGCAAGGGAAATACGATCAAGGACATGGGTGCAGCGACGCCTGTCGTAGTCAACAACCTGCAGAACGCAGGCGCGACGGGAACTCCGGGCAACCCTTCGGCTATTTCTAGAGGTCTCGCCGATGGTTCCCTGAAGTGGAATGACGTGGTGTCGGCACGGACTCCGATGTCGGTAAAGTCGGCCATTCTGGCGGAAGTGAAGAGCATCAAGCCAGATTTCAATTCCGGGGACTTCCAGGTTGAGCAGAACGCCAGGAATGAGGCGGTATCGGGTTCGGTGGGAAAACAACTCTTGGCGATCGGCACGGCGCGCGAGCACATGAAGACCTTCAGCGCATTGGCTGATGCGCTCGATAACAGCGACGGTCAGGCGCTGAATAAACTCGGCAATGCCTTGGGGGTGCAATTCGGCTCAGACAAGGCGACAAATCTGGCCATCGCATCGCAGGCGTTCGGCGGCGAGGTCGGGCGCGCCTTTGATGGTGCCGGAGTCATTGGAAAAGAGCGTGAGCAGGCCAGTGCGGCGTATGCGAACTACCTCAGCAAAGGTCAGTTTAAGGGA